>CASGDD010000032.1 GCA_949300115.1 uncultured Oscillospiraceae bacterium
GGCCATCGTGTTGAGATGGCGGGCAAGCTCGAAGACGGCGGCGATGGCGTTGGCGGTGTTGAGATCGTCGTCCATCGCCTCGAGATAGTCGGCCTTGGAGCGGGCGAAGACCGCCCGGTCCTCCGCGTCCTCCGGCGAGGCGGTTTCGGGGGCCTTCTGGATGGCGAAATCGAGGTTGGCCCGGCAGGTCCGCAGCCGCTCGAGCGCCGCCTTGCCCTGTTCGATGATGTCGGGTCGGTAGTTGATCGGGCTGCGGTAGTGGGCGGCGATCATCATATAGCGGATGGCCTCATAGCCGTAGACCTCGGCGACCTCCCGGACGGTGAAAAAGTTGCCGAGCGATTTGCTCATCTTGCGGTTGTCGACGTTGATATAGCCGTTGTGCATCCAGTAGCGGGCGAAGGGGACGCCGTTGGCGCATTCACTCTGGGCAATCTCGTTCTCGTGGTGGGGGAAGATGAGATCCTGCCCGCCGCAGTGGAGGTCGATGGTGTCGCCGAGGATTTTTTTGGCCATCGCCGAGCACTCGAGATGCCAGCCGGGACGGCCGTTGCCCCAGGGGGAAGGCCAGAAGGGCTCGCCCGGTTTGGCCGCCTTCCAGAGGGTGAAATCCATCGGATCCTCCTTGACCTCGCCGGGGGCAATCCGGGCGCCCGCCTCGAGATCCTCGAGCGGCATGTGGCTGAGCTTGCCGTAACTGGGGTCGAGGTGGGTGCGGAAGTAGACATCGCCGCCCGCCTCGTAGGCGAAGCCCTTGTCGATGAGCGTCTGGACAAGCGCCTGCATCGCCTCGATGTTGTCGGTCGCGCGGGGCGCATAGCTGGGCTCCCGGACCGAGAGGCCTTCGGCGTCGATCTTGTATTCGGCGATATACCGCTCGCTGATCGTCCTGTAATCGACCCCTTCCGCATTCGCCGTGCGGATGATCTTGTCGTCGACGTCGGTGAAATTCTGCACATAGGTCACCCGATAGCCGCGGTATTCGAGGTAGCGGCGGAGGGTGTCGAAGACGCAGAGCGGGCGGGCGTTGCCGATGTGGATGCGGTTGTAGACGGTCGGGCCGCAGACGTACATCTTCACCTCACCGGGGGTCTGGGGGATGAATGCCTCCTTCTGGCGGGTCAGGGTGTTGTAGATCTTCATGGATTGACTGGACCTCCTTGTGCGGCGGCATCGCCGCGCGGTTTTCGGATGGGATGGATGGGCTATTTGCCGTAGGTTTCCCGGACATAGGCGTCGATGGCGTCGGCAACGTCGCGGGAGACCCGCACCGCTTCGACAACCGTCTTGGCGCCGGTGACGACGTCGCCCGAGGCGAAGACGCCGGGGCGACTGGTGCGCCCGCAGGCGTCGACCGCGACCAGCCCGCGTCCGGTGACGTTGATGCCGGTGGTGGTCGAGACGATGACCGCCCGCGGTCCCTGGCCGACGGCGATGATGACCGAGTCGGCGGGGAAGAGTGCCTCGGTGCCGGGGATGGGGACGGCATATTCCTGCCCATTCTCATCGGTGCGGATCTCCGAATCGGCGAGGATGACCCCCTCGTCGACAAACTCGACGACCGATTTGTACTGGATCAGTTCGGCCCCGTCGATCTTGGCGTATTCGACCTCGATCGGGCGGGCGGTGATCGAGTTGTCGCCCATATGGCAGATGATGGTGACCTCCTCGCTGCGGTGGCGGATGACCGTCCGCGCGACGTCCATCGCCACATTGCCGGCGCCGATGATGGCGACCCGCCGCCCCAGCCGGTAGACGTCGGGATTGCGCAGGTACTCGATCGCGTAGTGGACATGCCCGAGGCTCTCCCCCTTGATGCCCAGCTGGTAGGGGCGCCAGACGCCGGTGCCCATGAAGACGGCGAGATAGCCGTCGCGGAAGAGATCGTCGAGGCAGAGATTGGCGCCGATCGAGGTGTTGGGGCGCACCTTGACCCCACTCTGGATGAGCACCTCGAGCAGCATGTCGAGGTTCTTTTTGGGCAGCCGGAATTCGGGGATGCCGTAGCGCATCACCCCGCCGATCTGGTCGTTGCCCTCGAAGATGGTGATATCGTAGTTTTTGCGCAGCAGGTAGAAGGCGATGGTGAGTCCCGCCGGACCCGAGCCGATGATGGCGATCTTGCCGGCCGACCGGTCGGAGGGGGTCGGCTTGTAGATGTTGAGATAGAAGTAGGAGATGTACCGCTCGATCGCGCTGATCTGCACCGGCGAACCCTTGTGGCCGAGCACACAGTGGCCCTCGCACTGGTTCTCCTGCGGGCAGATGTGGGAACAGATGAGCGAGAGGGGGTTGTTCTGGAAGAGCAGGCTGCCCGCCTCCTCCAGCTTGCTGTCGAGCAGCAGGCGGATGGCGTCCCGGATGGGGGTGTGCACCGGACAGCCCTTGCTGCACTGGGGTACACGGCACTGGAGACAACGCTTGGCGTCCTCGATGATGTGATTGCTCATAGTCTGACACTTCCTTTCGCTGCCGGCCGCCGCCGGCGACGGTCATTCGATGATGGGCCGTACATATAGAAAGCCTCCATCCGGCCTGGCCGGACAGAGGCGGGGTTTCCGCGGTTCCACTCTGTGTTTGTCGCTCTTTTCCGCCGGTAACGGGGCGTCGCCGTGCCGGCCTGGCCGCCATAAGGCGGTTCGGACGGCATGCTCACGGGCGCATTTGGCGGGGCGTCTCCCGCGGACGTTCACAGCACCGGCCGGAGGGCCGGACGTCCGCTCTCTGCGGGGAGGGGGAATCCGCTACTTCTCCCGATCGTCGCATCTGTCGGTATATGGATGGGGGACGGATCGGCGCCGTCCGCCGGTATGTAGGGGTGCTACCGGGTGGTGTTGACGCTGTCCCAGTTGGCTTTGAGGTAGTCTGCGCCGGAGATCAGCGTGACGGCGGCGCACAGCCAGATGAGCCCGCGGGCCAGCGCGACATCCGGGAAGGCGGCGGGCAGCAGGCCGCTTGCGGTCAGCTCCCGGGAGAGCAGGATGGTGATGATCGCGACCATCTGCAGGACGGTCTTGAGCTTGCCCCAGATGCTCGCGGCAATCACCTTGCCGTCCGCCGAGGCAACCAGCCGGATGGAGGTCACCATGAACTCGCGGAAGATGATGAGCACGACGGCGATCGAGGAGGCAAGTCCCAGCTCGATGAAGCAGATGAGCGCCGACGAGACGAGGACCTTGTCGGCGAGGGGATCGAGGAATTTGCCGAAGGTGGTCACCTGGCCGCGCTTGCGGGCGATATGCCCGTCGAGACAGTCGGTGATCGAGGCGACAATAAAGATGACGAGCGCCAGCCCGTAGTGATGCGGGATGGTTGGAATCATCAGAAAGAGCAGGAAGATGGGCACCAGCAACACCCGCAGGACGGTCAACCGGTTGGGTGTGTTCATCCAATCCCTCTCCTTTCACGGCGTTGATAGGGGAAATAGGCGGACCGGCGGATTAGAGGATTTCCTCGCCGATCAGATCGTAGTCGGTGGCGCCGGTGATGACGACCGGGATGAATTCACCCGGCCGGTGGCGGCGTTCGGTGCGGACATAGACCTGCCCGTCGATCTCGGGGGCGTCCATCCAGCTGCGGCCATGATAGCCGCCTTCGGATGTCTCCCCCTCGATCAGCACCTCGAGCGTTTCGCCGATCCGCCGCTGTCCCAGCTCGGCGGCCACCACCATCTGCCGCTCCATGATCATCTCGGCGCGGTGGCGCTTGAGCGGTTCCTCGAGCTGGTGGGGCAGCCGGGCGGCGGGGGTCCCCTCTTCGGCCGAGTAGGCGAAGCAGCCCAGCCGGTCGAAGCGGGTTTCGACGACGAAGTCCATCAGCTTGGCATAGGCCGCCTCGCTCTCGCCGGGAAAGCCGGCGATGAGGGTGGTGCGCAGGATGGCCTCGGGGATGCGCGCGCGGATCTTCTCGATCACCGCCCGGATCTCCGCGCCGGTCGTCCGGCGGTTCATCCTACGCAATACGATATCATCCATGTGCTGGATGGGAATGTCGAAATAGGGCAGGAGATTCTCGTGGGACGCGACCGTCTCGATCAGCCGGTCGTCGATCCGTTCGGGATAGCTGTAGAGGGTGCGGATCCAGCGCAGGCCGTCGATCGCCGCGAGGTCATCAAGCAGGTCGGCGAGACGGTAATCGGGGTAGAGGTCCTCCCCGTAGCGGGTGGTGTCCTGGGCGATGACGATGAGCTCGCGCACCCCATGGGCGGCCAGATCGCGCGCCTCGGCGAGGATATGCTCCCGTTCGCGGCTGCGGTAGGGGCCGCGGATCATCGGAATGGCGCAGTAGGTGCAGCCGTTCGAGCAGCCCTCGGCAATCTTGAGATAGGCGGTGTAGGCGGGGGTCGACTGCAGCCGTCCGCCCTCGAGCGGGAGGGCGAGCTTGTCGGGGAAGAGGGTCAGATGGGCCCCGCCCAGCGCCTCGCGGATCAGACGGCCGATGTCGGCGTGGGCGCCGATGCCCGCCACCACATCCGCCTCGGGCAGCTCGGCGGCGACCTCCTCCTGGTAGCGTTCGGCAAGACAGCCGGTGACCACCAGACAGCGCAATTTCCCCGCCTGGCGCAGCGCGCCGAATTCGAGGATGTTGTCGATCGATTCCTGCTTGGCGTCGTCGATGAAGCCGCAGGTGTTGATGATGACGGCGTCCGCCTGGGTGGGATCGTTTGTGATCGCAAAGCCCTCCGACCGCAGCCGGTAAAGCAGCATTTCGGCGTCCACCTGGTTTTTGGGACAGCCCAGCGAGACCATCCCGACGGTAATCTTGTTCATCCGGTTTATCCCTTTGTTCCTTACCCCTCGCGGGGATGGCATGATGTTCTGGCGGCAGGCCGCGGGCGGCGCTCAGTCCTCCGGCAGGTCGGACAGATAGGAGGCGAAGGCGTCACGGATCTCCCCCCAGCGGTAACCCAGCCGCAGCAAGGCCTGGGCGGCGCGTGCCCGCCCCTTCTCGCTGTCCAGCATCCGCAGATATTTGCGCTCGATGAGCTGGTGCAGCCGGTCATCGGCCGCTTCGGCCGGTTCCTCCGCCTCGGCCTCCTCGATCACCTCGTCGATGATCGCCCGGTCGATTCCCTTGCGCCGCAGCTCCTGCCGCAGCCGGATGCCGGCCATCCCCTTCTGCTCGCGGAGATAGGCGAGGTAGGCGGCGGCAAAGCGCCGATCGTCGATGAGCCCCGACCCGATCATCCGGGCAACCACCGCTTCGGCGATGGCGGCCGGGGCCGAGCGGATGAGTTTTTCCCGCAGCTCGGCGGCCGAATGATCCCGCATCGAGAGCAGCCGCAGCGCCCGCTCCTGGGTTTCGTGCAGCAGCTCGGCCGATTCCAGCGCATCCAGCTGGTCGGGGTCGAGATGGTCGCCCACCCGCAGGCCGGCGTCCAGCAGCGTATCCTTCCCGATGGCCAGCGCGAACGCGCCGTCGAGATAGACGGCATAGCGGCCCCGGCGGGTGAGGCGGAGTTCGGTGATCTGCATCAGACCACTTCGTCCTCGTCCACCTCAATCGAGACGCTGCGCTTGGGCGCCGTCTCGGCGGGCGGCTCGAGGGGGGTGGAGGCGGTGAGGATTTTGGTGCGGCTGGGCGCGGGCTTGCCGCTCTTCGAGCGCAGCAGATCGGCGCCCGCCTTGATCGCCTCCTCGATCTCTTTGGCGATTTCGGGATGTTCGCGCAGGAAATTTTTGGCGTTGTCCCGCCCCTGGCCGAGCCGGGTTTCGCCGTAGTTGAACCAGGCGCCGCTCTTCTGGACCGCGCCGACCCGCACACCGAGATCGACCAGCTCACCCTCATGGGAGATGCCTTCGCCGTACATGATGTCGAATTCGGCCTCCTTGAAGGGCGGGGCCACCTTGTTTTTGACCACCTTGACCCGGGTGCGGTTGCCGATCATATCGCCGCCCGCCTTGAGGGTCTCGGTCCGGCGCACCTCCAGGCGCACCGACGAGTAGAATTTGAGCGCCCGGCCGCCCGGGGTGACCTCGGGGTTGCCGTAGACGACGCCCACCTTTTCCCGCAGCTGGTTGATGAAGATGGCTACACAGTTGGATTTCGAGATGATGCCGGTGAGCTTGCGCAGCGCCTGGCTCATCAGACGGGCCTGCAGGCCGACATGGCTGTCGCCCATCTCCCCCTCGATCTCGGCGCGGGGCACCATGGCGGCAACCGAGTCGATGACAATGACATCGATCGCGCCCGAACGCACGAGCGCCTCGGCAATCTCGAGCGCCTGCTCGCCGGTGTCCGGTTGGGAGACGAGGAGGTTGTCGATGTCCACCCCCAGCGCGGCGGCGTAGACCGGATCGAGCGCGTGTTCGACGTCGATAAAGGCGGCGTCGCCGCCCGCCTTCTGCGCCTCGGCCACGACATGCAGCGCCACCGTCGTCTTGCCCGAGCTCTCGGGGCCGTAGATCTCGATAATCCGGCCGCGGGGCACCCCGCCGATGCCGAGCGCGATATCGAGCGCGACCGACCCGGTCGAGATGGCCTCAACATTGAGGGCGGTCGACTGGCCCAGCTTCATCACCGCGCCCTTGCCGAACTGCTTTTCAATCTGCTGGATCGCCGATTCGATGGCGGCCTGTTTGTCTGTCACCATAACGCATCATCCCTTCCGTTTGGGACCTCTTTCGGTGCATCCGCCCGGTTCATCCCCCGCCGGGCGGTTGTTGTTTAAGAATCACTTAATTATAGCAGATGAAGGGCGAAAAGTCCAGACGGGAGACCCGCTAGGGACGCCGGCCCGCCGGACGGCGGGAGATCCACCCCTTTTTACGATTACTATACCACATCCGGCGGTAAAAGCCAATCCGAAGGCTGCCGCACGGACAGAGAAAGGGAGGGGCGAACCCCTCCCTTTGCCGGTTTTATGCCGATGGATGTGAGGATGGTCTACCGCTGGACGCGACCGGAGCCGTCACCCTTCATGAGATTCTCCACCTCGGCGACGGTGGCGACGTTGTAATCGCCCTCGACGGTGTGCTTGAGGCAGGAGGCCGCGACCGCGAACTTGATGGCGGTCTGGGGATCGCTGCCATTCATGAAGGAGTAGATGAGGCCGGCGCCGAAGCTGTCGCCGCCGCCCACCCGGTCGACGATGTGGATCTCATAGCGGTTGCCGAAGTAGTAGTCCTTGCCGTCGCAGAGCATGCCGCACCAGCCATTGACGCTGGCCGAGATGCTCTCGCGGAGGGTGATGGCGACATACTTAAAGCCGAACCGCTCGATCAGCTGGTCGCAGACCGACTTGTAGCCCTCGTGGGAGAGCTGGCCGCCGCTGATGTCGGTGTCCTTCGCCTTGATGCCGAAGACATCCGAGGCGTCCTCCTCGTTGGCGATGAGTACATCGACATAGTCCATCAGCCCGGTCATGACCTCGCGGGCTTTGTCGCGGGTCCAGAGCTTTTTGCGGTAGTTGAGGTCGCAGGAGACGGTGAGCCCCTTCGCCTTGGCCGCCTTGCAGGCCTCCAGCACGATGGCGGCGATGTTGTCGCCGAGCGCGGGGGTGATGCCGGTGAAATGGAACCAGCCGGCGCCCTCGAAGATGGCATCCCAGTCGAAATCCTCGGCGCTGGCGGTCGCGATGGACGAACCGGCGCGGTCATAGACCACGTTGGAGGGACGCTGGGAGGCGCCCTTCTCGCAGAAGTAGATGCCCAGACGGTCGCCGCCGCGGGCAATACAGCTGGTGTCGACCCCCCACTTGCGGATGTCGTTTAAGCAGGCCTCTCCGATCGGGTTTTTGGGGAGCTTGGTGACAAACCGGATGGGGACACCGTACTGGGCCAGCGAGATGGCCACATTGCCCTCGCCGCCGCCGTAGATGGCGTCAAAGCTCGTCGCCTGCAGAAAACGCTTGTAGTCGGGGGGCTGGAGCCGCAGCATGATTTCACCGAAGGTTACCACTTTTTTCATTGCATCTCACCTCATGACAGCAGGGAAGCGGAAGCTTCCGGAAAATGGGGCCGGAAGGGAGAAAAACCGGCCAATACCAACAGGTTAAGCGCTTACATTATAGCAGAAATCCCCTCGAAAGACAAGGGGAATTCTCCGCGTGGGGCATGGGGCGTGGCTTACACGCCCGAATAGGCCGAGAAGCCGCCGTCGACCGGGATGACGACGCCGGTCACAAAGGAGCTCGCCTCCTCGCAAAGCAGGTAGAGCAGGGTGCCGACCAGCTCCTCCGGCTCGCCGAAGCGGTCCATCGGGGTGCTCGAGAGGATCTTGTGGGTGCGGGCGGTGGGGGTGCCGTCCTCGTTGAAGAGCAGGGTGCGGTTCTGGTTGGTGGCAAAGAAACCGGGGGCCAGCGCGTTGACCCGGATGCCCGCCTTGGCGAAGTGGACAGCCAGCCACTGGGTGAAGTTGGAGATGGCCGCCTTGGCGCCCGAGTAGGCGGGAATCTTGGTCAGCGGGGTGTAGGCGTTCATCGAGGAGATGTTGACGATCGAGCAGCCCTTCTTGCCGATCATGTCGGGGACAAACACCTGGGTGGGCAGCACGGTGCCGATGTAGTTGAGCGAGAAGACAAACTCGATGCCGTCCTTGTCGAGATTAAAGAAGGTTTTGAGCCCCTCGACCGTCTCGTCGCCCGGCTCGAAGTATTCCTTGTCGGTGGTGGCGCGGGGATTGTTGCCGCCGGCGCCGTTGAGCAGAATGTCGCAGCTGCCGAGCGTCTCGCAGACCTGCTTGTGCGCGAATTCGAGGCTCTCCTTGTCGAGGACGTTTGCCTGGAACGCCCGGGCGACACCGCCCTCCGCTTCGATCTCGCGGGCCACCTTTTCGGCCGCCTCGAGGTTTAAGTCGAGCAGCGCGACCTTGGCGCCGCAGGCCGCGACCGCCCGCGCAAAGGTGCTGCAGAGCACGCCGCCCGCGCCGGTGATGACAATCACCTTATCCTTCAGATGAATGGTAAATGGAACTTTCATCGCAATCTACCTCCAAAGTGGTTGAAGACCGGGGAGTGGTCATACCAAATGATTATCTCTATTATAAACGATTCCCCCGCAAACGGAAAGGGGGCGGGCGGGACAATCGATGAGAAGAATGCCAAATTTTTGCCCATACAGTTGGTGCTTTTGCCGGGAGCGGGGGCAAAATCCTTGTCCGTGGGGGCAAAAATCGGTTGCTTTCTTTGGCAGAATTGGTATAATAGGAAACGGAAGCGAAGCATATGGCGGGCCCGGTTGGCGGGTATCGCGGCCATGTGCGCCCAGATATCACAATAAAGGGGAGACAAGCACATGATTGAATCGATCCACAAGTATATGAAGGTCGGCCTGATCCACTTTATGGCGTACCCCAACACGATGCGCGGCGAGGGCCCCATCGAGGAGACCGTCCGCAAGATCTGCGTCGATGACTACTTTGACGCCATCGAGATCACCTGGATCAAGGACCCCGAGGTCCGCAAGAACGTCAAGCAGATGCTCGACACCTCCCACCTCACCGTCGCCTACGGCGGCCAGCCCCGCATCCTGACCACCGGCTCGAACATCAATGATCTCGACGAGGAGAAGCGTCAGACGATCATGAAGTCGATGAAAGAGGGCATCGATGAAGCCTACGAGATGGGCGCCATCGGCTTTGGTTTCCTCTCCGGCAAATACGAGGAGGCCACCAAGGAGGAGAGCTACAAGCAGCTCATCAAGTCGATCACCGAGATGTGCGAGTACGCCCAGAGCAAGGGCGACATGAAGGTCGCGCTCGAGGTCTTTGACTACGATATCGCGAAATGCTCGCTCGTCGGCCCGGTCGCGATGGCCAAGCGTGTCGCCGAAGAGATCTGCCCGAAATACAAGAACTTCGGCCTGATGGTCGACCTCAGCCACATCCCGATGATCCACGAGGACAACTGGGAGAACCTGGTCCCCATCAAGGATTACATCATCCACGCCCACATGGGCAACACCGTCATCGACGATCCCGCCCACGAGGCCTATGGCGATGAGCATCCCCGCTTCGGCTTCCCCTACAGCGAGAATGATATCGATGAGCTGGTGGCCTACCTGCGCGTGCTGCTCGACATCGGCTATCTCAGCCCCGAGCGCCGTCCGGTCCTCTCCTTCGAGGTCAAGCCCCTGCCCTACGAGGATCCCGATATCGTCGTGGCCAACGCCAAGCGTGTGCTGAACATCGCCTGGGCGCGGGTGTAATCGGATCCACCCTTTTACCGTACCTGAAGCCGCGCAGGACCCTGCCGTTCTGCGCGGCTTTTGCATATGGCGCCGGAGGGCCGTTCGCGCCGGGCGCCGCTCTGATATGAGGTGATAGCATGGACAACCGGACGATTACCGTCCTTTACGGCAAGCACCCCAAGCCGATGGTCAAGGAGCTGATGCAGGTGCTCGAGGTGGAGAAGGAGATCCCCTCGAAGGACACCCTCATCGGCCTCAAGCCCAATCTCGTCGTCGCCAAGCCCCACGAGACGGGCGCGACCACCTCGCCCGAGATGGTCGCCGGGGTGATCGAGTATCTCCAGGAGCACGGCTTTACGAATATCATCATCCTCGAGGGGTCCTGGGTGGGCGATTCGACCCCCCGTGCCTTCCGCACCTGCGGCTATACCGAGATTTCCAAGCGGTACAACGTCCCCCTCTACGACTGCCAGCGGGAGAAGGCGAGCTTCCACGACGCCGGCGACGGCATGCGCATCGAGGTGGTCGATCTCGCGATGAAGGTCGGCTATCTCATCAACATGCCGGTGCTCAAGGGGCACTGCCAGACCTCGATGACCTGCGCGCTCAAGAATATGAAGGGGATTCTGACCAACCAGGAGAAGCGCAAGTTCCACACCCAGGGGCTGCACAAGCCGATCGCCTACCTCGGGAAGATCCGCAAGGGGGATCTCATCCTGGTCGACGGCATGTGCGGTGACCTCGATTTCGAGGAGGGCGGCAATCCCATCCCGATGAACCGGATGCTCGCCGGCACCGACCCGGTGCTGATGGACGCCTACGCGGCGGCGCTGATGGGCTACGAGCTGGACGAGGTGCCCTATATCGGCATTGCCGAGCGGATTGGGGTGGGTTCGGCCGATCTCTCGACCGCCACCATCCGCGAGCTCAACCAGGCGACCGACACCATCAAGGCGATGCCCTCCCGCCGTGCCAAGCAGCTGGCGCAGTATGTCGAGGCCGACCAGGCCTGCTCGGCCTGCTACGGCAGCCTCATCCACGCGCTGGCCCGGATGAGCGACCACGGCACCCTGCGAAAGATCCCCGGCAAGATCCACATCGGCCAGGGGTACAAGGGGAAGACGATGGACGGCATCGGCATCGGCGCCTGCACCGCCGGGCTTTCCTGCAGCCTCAAAAACGGCTGCCCGCCGAGCGGCAAGGCGATTCTCGAATTCCTTGAAAATCTCCGGTAACGGGCTTGACAAGCCCTGCGGTCCGCTGCTAGGATAGAAAATAGCAAAAAGAGCTTCTGCGTATCATAAGGATGGCGCAGAAGTTCTTTTTTAGGTGGTAAAATCGACCGAAAGGGGTGTTTTTGGTATGTCTGGCATCTGCAAACGGCTGCCCGAATGGGTGCTTGATCTGGTTTTGGGTATGGTGGGCTGTCTGTTGGTGGCGATGAGCGTCCACAACTTTGCCCTCTACGCCGACTTCCCGATGACCGGCTTTTCCGGCATCGCGCTGATCTTCTACCGGCTGTTCGGGCTGCCGGTCGGTATGATGACCATCCTGCTCAATATCCCGGTGGCGCTGATCGCCTTTAAGCTGCTGGGCAGGCGGTTTTTCCTCAAATCGCTCATCATGATGGTGGTCTCCTCGCTGATGATCGACTATCTCGCGCCGCTCTTTCCCGCCTACCAGGGGGACCGGCTGCTGGCCGCCATCTGCACCGGTGTGGTCGGCGGACTCGGCTATGCGCTGATCTTCATGCGGGGCGCGTCGACCGGCGGCGCCGACTTTGTCATCATGTCGCTCAAGGCGCTCCGTCCCCATCTGTCGATCGGCACCATCTCCTTCGCGATCGACCTGGTGATTGTCCTTGCCGGCGGGTTCCTGCTGGAGGATGTCGACGGCGTCCTCTACGGGCTCATCGTCAGCTACCTGCTCGCCCAGGTGATCGACAAGGTGACCTACCGCATCGACCAGGGCAAGACGGCGCTGATCGTCACCGACCGCGGCCGTGAGGTGGCACAGGCGATCGACCGGGAGGTCGACCGCGGCTCGACGGTGATCGAAGCGAAGGGCGGCTATCAGGGGGATCAGCGGCAGCTGGTGCTCTGCGCCTGTAACAACAAGGAGATGGTCCATATCCGCGCGCTGGCCAAGACGGTCGACCCGAAATCGTTCGTCATCATCATGGAGTCGAACGAGGTGGTCGGCGAGGGCTTCAAGGCCAGCTGACCCTGCGGGTTGGATGGCAGGGAGGATGACAGGGACAGGGGGGCGCCCCCGGCTGCGGCCGGCGGGCGCCTTTCGCGTGGGACGGGGGTGCATAGATGGGACGGGACCCGCATATAGATGGGCTAGAAACTGGCAAAGGAGAGAGGACCCCCATGGATTTCCGAGTTGCAGAAGAAGCCCTGACCCTGCGGGAGGTGCTGGTGGACACCACCGTCGAGCAGCCGCTCGAGAGCGACATGATCCTGCCGGACTACTGTCCCGATGTGGCAAGGCTGTTAAAATGCGAGCTGGTGCCGGGGATCACCTCCCGTCAGCTCGGCGCGTCGGGGCTTACGGTCGACGGGACGGCCCAGCTTCGGGTGCTGTATCTCACCGAGGAGGGGACGATGCACTGTGCCCAGAGCCTGCTGCCCTTCTCGAAAACCATCGAACTGAAGGAGGCGGGCGAGGAGGCGCAGATCCAGCTGGACGCCCGCTGCGATTACCTCAACTGCCGGGTGGTCAGCCCCCGCCGGCTGGATATCCGGGGCGCCATTGCCCTGTCGGTCCGGGTGTGGGTCAACCGTCCGAGGCAGGTGGTCACCGGCGCCTCGGGCGGCGGCATCCAGGTGCGCAGCCGGATGCTCGACCCGGGCATGGTGGTGGGGAGGGCCGACCCGCTCTTCCCGGTACGGGAGGAACTCGAGCTGCCCGAGGAGGCGCCCGGCGCGGTTTCGGTGATCCGCGGGGACGCGACCGCCGAACGGACCGATTTCAAGGTGGTGCCGGGCAAGGTGGTGGTCAAGGGGGAGGCGCACATCACCGCCCTCTATACCGACGAGGCGGGCGGGCTGCAGCAGGCGGCCTTCGACCTTCCCATCAGCCAGATTGCCGATCTGGCCGGACTGGAGGAGGACTGCGTCTGCGACCTCTCCCTGTCGGCCCAGCAGGTCGAGATGTCGGTCAAGACCGACGCGATGGGGGAGGGACGGGTGCTTGTCTGCAGCATGCTGGTGGGGGTCCACCTGACCGCCCACCGCACCCGGGAGATCGCCGCGGTGACCGACGCCTATTCGACCGCCTACGAGACGCAGATGACCACCCTGCCGGTCACCGTCTCCCGGCTCGCCCAGACGGTCTACGAGGATTTCACCGTCCGCCACACCTTTGAGGCGCCCGGATTGGCGGAGATCTGCACACTGTGGGCCGTCCCTTCGGCCGGCGCAACCCGGCTGGAGGAGGGGAGCGCCCTGCTCGACGGCAAGCTGACCTGCTGCCTGCTCGGCCGGGATGAGACCGGCGGGATCGTCTATCGGGAGTATACCGGCGATTTTTGCCAGCGCATCCCCCTTTCCGCCGGCTGCGGCGAGCTGTCCTTTGAGCCGGTGCTGGGGCTGTCGGCCATCAGCGCCACGGTGGGCGGCGGCCGGGTGGAGACCAAAGCGGTGCTGATCGTCAGCGGGCCGGTCTACTGCGAGACGCGGGAGACGGTGGTCACCGAGCTTGCGGTCGACGAAACCCGTCCCAAACATCCGGAGGAGGGGAGCGCGCTGGTGCTCTACTTCTGTGACGCGGGCGAGCATGTCTGGGATATCGCCAAGCGATACAACACCGCCCCCGCGGCCATCGAGGAGGAGAACGGGCTGGAGGATGAGGTGATCGCCTGCCGCGGCATGCTGCTCATCCCCTCGGCGGGATAGCGGCAGATGGGAGAGCGGCCGGCGCCCGGGCGGATGGGATGCGGGCAGTCACACAAAAAGGGGGAAAGAGGCACATGCAGGCAGAGAGCATCTATCGGGATATCGCGCAGCGGACCCAGGGTGACATCTATATCGGGGTGGTCGGCCCGGTGCGCACCGGCAAATCCACCCTCATCAAGCGGCTCATGGAGACGCTGGTCCTCCCCAACATCGACGGGGAATTCAGGCGGGAGAGGGCCACCGATGAGCTGCCCCAATCGGCGGCCGGTCGCACCATCATGACGACCGAGCCCAAGTTTATCCCCGAGGAGGCGGTCGAGGTCACCCTCGACGACAACGCCAGCTTCCGGATGCGGATGATCGACTGTGTCGGCTACATTGTGCCGAGCGCGCTCGGGTACATCGAGAACGACGCCCCCAGGATGGTGATGACCCCCTGGTTTGAGGAGGAGATCCCCTTCAATATGGCGGCCGAGATCGGCACCCGCAAGGTGATCACCGAGCATTCGACGGTGGGGCTGGTGGTCACCACCGACGGCTCGATCGGCGAGATTCCCCGCGACGAGTACGAGGAGGCGGAGGAGCGGGTCATCCAGGAGCTCAAAGAGATCCACAAGCCGTTCATCGTGCTGCTCAATTCGACCGACCCCGAGGGGGATAACGCCCGGATGCTGGCCGGTTATCTCAGCGAAAAGTACGGGGTGCCGGTGATGCCGGTCGACTGCCTGACGCTCGGGCAGGAGGAGATCGAGGGGATGCTGGGGGAGCTGCTGCTCGAATTCCCCGTCAAGGAGATCCGGGTGGATATGCCCCGCTGGATTCTCTCGCTGCCCGCCGGCCACTGGCTCAAGACCGAGCTCTACCGCGCCGTCCGGGAGAGCGCGGAGGATCTGCGGGAGATGGGGGCGGTGCGGCTGATCACCGACCGGATCGAGGACTGTGCGCATGTCGCCGGATGCGAGGTCAGGGGGATGGACCTCGGGTGCGGCAGCGCGTCGATTGCCCTGCGCCTGCGGGAGGATCTCTTTTACACCATCCTCTCGGAGGCGACCGGCCTTGAGATCGGCGGGGAGGCGGGGTTGATGCCCTGCATGATCGAGCTGGCCGCCGTCAAGCGGGAGTACGAGAAGATCAAGGGGGCGCTCGATGAGGTGGCCGCCACCGGCTATGGCATCGTCATGCCCTCGCTCGATGAGCTCACCCTCGAGGAGCCGGAGATCGTCCGGCAGGGCGGCAAATACGGGGTGCGCCTGCGGGCGAGCGCCCCCTCCATTCACATGATGCGGGCGGATATCACCACCGAAGTTTCCCCCATCGTCGGCAGCGAGCGGCAGTCGGAGGAGCTGGTGCACTACCTGCTGCAGGAGTTCGAGGAGAACCCCAAGCAGATCTGGGAGTCGAACATCTTCGGCAAATCCCTCCATTCGCTGGTCAACGAGGGGCTGCACAACAAGCTCTGCCGGATGCCGGGTGACGCCCGACTCAAGCTGCAGGAGACGGTCGAACGGATCATCAATGAGGGCTGCAGCGGGCTTATCTGCATCATCCTCTGACCGAAGCGGCTGCCGCGGCCGCATCGCATAAACCCTGTCCGATTCCCGGTTTTCCAGGTGGAAGGCCGGGAATCGTGCGTCTGGGGAGGCAGGATGCCCAGGGGGTGTGGGGCTGGACAGATCGGGCAAAATCATTTAAAATATTAAAAGCAAAAAGGTGCAAATGCCCAAATTGCCCGGCGGAAGGGCGGAAAAAGCATGACGCGGGAGGAGAAATATGCTATGATAAAGTTTTAGAGCCGGCGGGGAGTTCCGCCTGCCGGGGCAAACGCGCATCGATACTGGAGGAACGACTATGAATGCTAGAACCCTCCCGATTCCCGGCCGCCATCCGGCCCCGCCGGACAAGCTGGTCATCGGGATTCCGCGGGCGCTGCTCTACCACCGCTATGCCGTCCTGTGGAAGACCTTCTTTTCCGAGCTGGGGGCGCAGGTGGTGCTCAGCCCGGCGACCAACCGGACGATTCTGGAAAACGGCTCGGCGCTCATCACCGACGAGAGCTGCCTGTCGGCCAAGATCTTTTTCGGCCATCTGCAGACGCTGGTGGGCAGATGCGATTACATCCTGGTGCCGCGCATCGCGAACCGGGGGAGAAACCGGGAGTTCTGCGTGCGCTTTTCGGCGCTCTACGACATGGCCCGCAGCATCTTCCGCCAGACCGACCAGCGCTTTTTGGCCTACAACCTCGATGTGCTGGCCGGATGGGAGGAGGAGAGCGCCTTTCTGCAGATGGGCCAGTCGCTGGGTTACCCCTACAAGGCGGTCCGGCGGGCCTATGACACCGCCAAAAGGGAGGAGCAGCGCACCTTTAAAGCCCAGGTGCGTGCCCAGGAGCGGCTCTACAAGGCGGAGGGGATCAAGATCCTCATCCTCGGGCACAGCTACCTGGTGCGGGACGCCTTCTTCGGCAAGAGCCTGATCGACACCCTGCGGAAGATGGAGGTGATCCCGCTCCGGGCGGATCTGGTCGATCGGGAGGCCGCGCGCAGGGCCGCCCGCGAGCTGCTGCCGACCTGCAAATGGGAGATGAACCGGGAGCTGGTGGGCGGCATGCTGCTGCACAGAAACCAGGTGGATGGGGTGATCCTGCTCAGTGCCTTCCCCTGCGGGCCGGACGCGATGGTCAACGAGATGCTGCTGCGCCGCTGCAAGGGCATCCCCATCCTCCAGCTGGTGCTCGACGGCCAGAGCGGCACGGCGGGCATCGAGACGAGGCTGGAAAGCTTTGTCGATATCATCCGACTCAAGGAGGGCAAGCTCTGATGCAGGCGATGCAGCCCAAAAAGAAGGTCGCCTTTCCCCGTTATGCCGAATACAACTGCGCCGTCCGCTATCTGGTCGAGCAGGGCCTGGAGGCCACGTGCGTTCTCCAGCCGGCCTTAACCCGGCATACCGAGGAGATTGGCGCGAAGTACAGCCCCGATTTTGTCTGCACCCCCTTCAAAACCGTTCTCGGCAGCCTGATCGAGGCGCTCGAGGCGGGGGCGGACACGCTGGTGATGACCCATGGCCTCTGCCGCCTGGGCTATTACGGCGAACTGCTCGAACAGATCCTGCGGGATCTGGGGTACAGCTTTGAGATGGTCAATCTCTCCCAGTACAGCACCGGCCGCAAGAAGGATTGGCTGAAGGCGGCCCAGCGGATCAATCCCAAAATCAAGCTGCCCCGGGCGGCCGCGGCGCTGCTCGAGACCTTCAAGATGGTCGACTACCTCGATGAGATCACCGCCCGCTACTATCAAAACTGCGGCTTTGACGCGACCGGCGGGGAGTATGCCCGTGCCTACCGGCAGTTTCTTACCGCCCTCTACCGGGTTCGCAGCCGGGCGGAGATCGAAAACGCCTACCACGAGGCGCGCCAGGCCTTCCAGCGGATTCCGCTGGACAAGCCCGCCCATCCGCTGCGGGTGGGGATCGTCGGCGAGTTCTACACCGCGATGGACGCCTTTTCCAACCTGGGGACCGAACAGAAGCTGGCGGATATGGGGGTGGAGGTTCACCGGTGGATGAACGTCTCCCACCGTTTTCTGCACTACAGCGGGGAGAAGAACCTCAACGTCCGGATCAAGGATCTCTGCACCTACGAGATGGGCCCGACCTCGACGGCCAACATCTGGTGTGCCCGCGACTATGCCGCGCGGGGCTTCGACGGGCTCATCCACATCAAGTCGGCCAACTGCACCCCCGAGATCGACATCATGCCGGTGCTGCAGCGGATCGGCAGCGAATACAAGGTGCCCACCCTCTGCCTCACCTTCGACTCGCAGACGAGCGATGTGGGGCTGATGACCCGGCTGGAGGCGTTCTACGACATGATCAGCCAGCGAAGGAGGAAAACGTTTTGAACCAGGCCTATCTCGGCATCGACGTCGGATCGATCTCCACCAAGGGGGTCATCCTCGATGACGGCAACCGGCTGCTCGCCAGCGCGTACATCTGGACCGAGGGGGATCCCATCGGCGCGGTCAAAAAGCTGGTCTCCCTGCTCGAGAAACAGTTTGATAAGGAAAACTACCGCATTGTCGCTACCGGTACGACCGGCAGCGCCCGCAAGCTGGTGGGCACCATCGTCGGGGCGACCATCGTCAAAAACGAAATCACCGCCCACGCGGTGGGCACCATCACCTTCTATCCCGGTGTCCGCACCATCCTTGAGATCGGTGGGCAGGATTCCAAGATCATCCTCGTCGAAAACGGGGTGGCGGTCGACTATGCGATGAACACCCTCTGCGCGGCCGGGACAGGCGCCTTCCTCTCCAGCCAGGCCAAGCGGCTGGGCATCGAGGTGGAGGAGATCGGCGGCTATGCGCTGCGTTCCAAGCATCCCACCCAGATCGCCGCCCGCTGCACCGTCTTTGCCGAATCCGATCTGGTGCACAAGATCCAGATGGGCCACCCCCGCGAGGATATCATCGCCGGCGTCTGCAACGCAGTTGTGGCCAACTATCTCAACAACGTCGGCAAGGGCAAGAACATCCTCTCGCCGGTCGTCTTCCAGGGCGGGGTCAGCAAGAACGCCGGGGTGGTGGCCGCCTTTGAAAAGGCGCTCGGCTGCAAGGTGACGGTCGACCCCAACGGCCATCTGATGGGCGCGATGGGCGCGGCCATCCTCGCCAGACGGAGTGCCGGCCGGAAGGAGTTCGACTTCGCCATCGAGGAGATGACATTTTATACCCGGGAGGTCAGCTGTGGACGCTGCCCCAACCAGTGTGAGATCATCTGTGTCTACTGTGAAAACAAGCTGATTGACGCCTGGGGCAACCGCTGTGAGCGGGGCGCCATCACCGCCTAGCGCCCGCCTGCCGGTAGATTCCAAACGCCCCCTGTATCGGTTTCCGTGTTCCGATACAGGGGGCGTTCCCTGTTTTGTGTTTGCGGTCTTCAGCCGCGGGGCAGCAGCCGCTCGGGGCAGAGCGGCGCGAGATGGATGTAGAGGGGGGAGAAACGGTCCTCCAGCTGGGGAACCGCCTGCCGGACATAGTCGGGCAGATGGGGATCGGGGCGGATGGGCAGATAGAAGGCCGCGGTGGTCCCCGTGCCGGGGGTGCTTTCGATCGCCAGGGTACCGCCATGGGCGGCCAGGATGCCACGGACCAGCGGCAGCCCCAACCCGATGCCGGCGGTCCGGGAGACATAGGGCTCGCAGATGTGGGCGAGGATATCGGGCGGGATGCCGATGCCGTCGTCCGAAAGGGCGAGATGGAGTGTCTCCCCCTCCACCGTCAGCGTCAGCCGCAGGGTCAGCGGTGCGTCCTCCCGTCGGCTGGCGGCGGCATTGAGCAGCAGATGCAGCAGGGCATTGCTCATCTCGACCGGATCGAAGGCGGTGATGACCGGCTGATCGGGCAGCTGGTAGCGGAAGGTGAGCTGGGGCTGCCCGGCGAGAAAGACGGCGGCACCCTCACACAGCTCCCGGACCAGCGCCACAAAATCCCCGTTGCGCATCCGCAGCGGCAGGCCGCCGCTGATCCGGGCATAGTCGGTGATGGCGGCGGTGGTGCGCAGCATCCGATAGCAGGCCGCGGCGATGTGCTGCAGATAATCGCGGGTCTGATGGTCCGCCGGCTCCAGCCGCTTGACGAGGGGCGGCAGGACGGTGAAGATGGTCGAGAGGGGGGCGCGGTATTCGTGGGAGAAGGCGGCGGAGATCCGCTCCAGGGCGGGTGTATCCGCCTCCGCGCGGTCGGCCGGCGGCAGCATGACGATTACGCCAAGCAGCGCCCCCGCCTCGGTCAGCGGGGTCATCGAGAGGGGAAGGTGGGAAAAGGGGGGCAGGAGGGGCAGAATGCGGAGGCTCTCCCCCGCCCGAAGCCGGACGGTAAGCGCCTCGAGATCGTAGCCGGACAGCAGCCGAACAAGGCCGTCGGGGAAACGAAGGCCGGGGTCGGCCTCTTCGGCGGCCGGGTTGCGCCAGACCAGCTGCAGCGAGGGGTCGGCCAGCAGACAGGGCAGCACCGAATCGGAGAAGACCGACCGGAACTGCATCGCCGCGGGATGCCCTGTGATATCCAAGCGTCTCCACCTCCCTCTGGCCGGGCGGATCCGCCCGGCCTCGCTCTTTAGACCATCTCTATTATATCGGAAGAGGGGGGCGGTGTAAACACGATTTGCCGAATCGTGTCGAAATATGGGTGGAAAAATATGGAATATACGCCGGCAAGGCGCTCCGGCCGTCCGGCTGGCGCGCGGATGTGTGATTCATACGAAAAAAGAGTTAAAATTTTGTCAAAGTGCTTGTTATCGGGCGCGGTTTGCGATACAATAAGGAAAACCACAACGAATGGATGGAGGCGCGACTCATGGCAATTAAGATTGGCATCAATGGATTCGGCCGGATCGGCCGCTTGGTTTTCCGCGCGGGAATCAAAAACCCCAACTTTGAATTTGTAGGCATCAACGACCCGTTCATGACGCCCGACTATATGGCGTACATGCTCAAGTACGACACCGTCCACGGCCGCTTTGACGGCACGGTGGATTACACCGACGACGCGATCATCGTCGACGGCAAGGAGGTCAAGTTCTTTGCCGAGATGAAGCCGGAGAACATCCCCTGGGGCAAGGTCGGCGCCGAGTATGTCGTCGAGTCGACCGGCGTCTTCACCACGACCGAGGGCGCGAAGGCCCATCTGGCCGCGGGCGCCAAGAAGGTTGTCATCTCGGCCCCCTCGAAGGACGCCCCGATGTTCGTTATGGGTGTCAACCAGGACACCTACACCCCCGACATGGACATCGTATCCAACGCCTCCTGCACCACCAACTGCCTGGCGCCGCTCGCCAAGGTTGTGCATGAGAACTTTGGGATTGTCGACGGCCTGATGTCGACCATCCACTCGACCACCGGCACCCAGCGCTGTGTCGACGCCCCCTCCAAGAAGGATTGGCGCGGCGGCCGCGCGGCCTCGATGAACATCATCCCCTCCTCGACCGGCGCCGCCAAGGCGGTGGGCAAGGTCATCCCCGAGCTCAATGGCAAGCTGACCGGTATGGCCTTCCGTGTTCCGACCCTCGATTCGTCGGTCGTCGACCTGACCGTCAACCTCGCCAAGCCCGCCAGCTACGAGGAGATCTGCGCCGCCATCAAGAAGGCGTCGGAGGGTGAGCTCAAGGGCATCCTTGGCTACACCGATGAGATGGTCGTTTCGAGCGACTTCATCGGCGATCCCCACACCTCGATCTTCGACGAGAAGGCCGGTATCGCGCTGACCGATACCTTTGTCAAGCTGGTTTCCTGGTACGACAACGAGTGGGGCTATTCCAACAAGGTGCTGATGCTCATCGAGCATATGTACGCGGTGGATCGCGCCTAGCTGCACAAAGTGAAAAAGCCGGACCCCCTTTTGGGTCCGGCTTTTTGCGCGCATGGACGCCGGTTCGGAGCCTGTAACAGACGGAAGCGTACAATCTCGGTGGATGCAGCCGGCGAATATGTATAATATAGACAAAAATTCTGCGCCGATTTTTTGTTTCGCAGAATGTTTTGTACAAGAACATGCTTGCGATTTTACAACGAAGTTGGTACAATAAATGAAAGCAAAAAGGAGGATCGCCGTGGCTGCCCAAACGAAGAAACGGACAACAAAGATGAGTCTGGAGCTTTTCCATCAGGGGAAGCTGTACGACGCCTACCGCTTTTTCGGCGCCCATCCTGCCAGACGGGGAGCGGGGAAGGGATATCTCTTCCGCGTCTGGGCGCCGGCCGCCCGCGCTGTCAGCGTGGTCGGGGATTTCAACGCCTGGGAGAGGGATGCCCACCCGATGAAGCTGCTGGAGGACAGCGGCGGGGTGTGGGAGCTCTACATCTCGGGCAGAGAGCGGTACGACAACTATAAATACGCCATCGAGACGGCCGACGGACGGATGCTGCTCAAGGCGGACCCCTACGCCTTCCACGCCGAGACACCGCCCGCCACCGCCTCCAAGCTGTACGACCTCGAGGGATACGCCTGGAAGGACAGCGCCTGGCTGGCCGATCGGGCCGCCCGTTCGATCTATTCGAGCCCGGTCAATATCTATGAGGTCCATCCCGGTTCCTGGAAGCGGGGGGAGGAGGGGGAGCTTTACAGCTACGAGCGGCTGGCCGATGAGCTGGTGCCCTATGTCAAGGAGATGGGCTACACCCACATCGAGCTGATGCCGATCGGCGAGTATCCCTTCGACGGCTCCTGGGGCTATCAGGTGACCGGCTATTACGCCCCCACCTCCCGCTACGGCACGCCCGACGGCTTTAAGACGTTCGTCGACCGCTGCCACCAGGCGGGCATCGGGGTGCTGCTCGACTGGGTGCCCGCCCATTTCCCCCGGGATGCCCACGGACTGTTCGAGTTTGACGGCGGCTGCCTCTACGAGTACGCCGACCCCTCCAAGCGGGATCATGTCCACTGGGGGACGAGGATCTTCGACTACGGCCGGCCGGAGGTGCAGAGCTTTCTGATCTCCAACGCCCTCTACTGGCTGGAGGAATACCACGTCGACGGCCTTCGAGTGGATGCGGTGGCCTCGATGCTGTATCTTGATTACGGCAGAGAGCCGTGGGAGTGGCATCCCAACGTGTTGGGCGGCAAGGAGAACCTCGAGGCGATCGACTTCCTCAAGCGGCTCAACGAGGCGGTCTTTGCCCGCATCCCCGGGGTGATGATGATCGCCGAGGAGTCGACCACCTGGCCGCTGGTGACCAAGCCCACCTATATGGGCGGGCTCGGCTTCAACTTCAAGTGGAACATGGGCTGGATGAACGACATGCTCCAGTACATGTCGCTCGACCCCCTCTACCGCAAATACCATCACGACAAGCTGACCTTTTCCTTCTTCTACGCCTTTTCGGAAAACTTCATTCTGCCCATCTCCCACGACGAGGTGGTGCACGGCAAATGCTCGCTCATCGAGAAGATGCCGGGCGACTATGCGCTGAAATTTGCCGGTGTGCGCGCCTTCCTCGCCTTCATGATGGCCCATCCGGGCAAAAAGCTGCTTTTCATGGGGCAGGAGTTCGGGCAGTTTATCGAATGGAACTACAAACAGGGGCTTGACTGGCTGCTGCTTGACTACGAGGCGCACCGCCAGATGCAGACCTTTGTGCGGACGCTCAACCGCTTCTACCGCGACCACCCCGCCATGTGGGAGATCGACGACAGCTGGTCGGGCTTCCAGTGGATCGCGAGCGACGACAGCGAACAGAGCGTCATTTCCTTCCAGCGCATCGCGAAGGACGGCCGCCATCTGGTGGTCATCTGCAACTTCCTGCCCGTCGGGCGGGAAAACTACCGCATCGGCGCGCCGGATGGGATGGCGAGTTACCACGAGGTCCTCTCGACCGATGGGACGGACTTCGGCGGGGAGGGGCGGCACAACCCCGGGGAGATCCCCTGTGAGGAGGTCCCCATGCACGGCCACCCAACCTCGATTGCGTTAACCCTGCCGCCCATGTCGGTGCTCTACCTTGAGGGAACCCCTCGCAAACCCGCCAGGGCGAAGGCCGGACGGCGGTCGACAAAACGAACAAAGAAGGGATGAACATGTCAGGAAGAAAAGAATGGATTGCCATGCTCCTCGCCGGAGGACAGGGCAGCCGCCTTGCCCCGCTGACCAAGATGGTCGCCAAACCGGCGGTCCCGTTCGGCGGCCGCTACCGCATCATCGACTTTACCCTCTCCAACTGCGTCAACTCGGGACTGGATACCGTTGGGGTGCTGACCCAGTATCAGCCCCATGTGCTCAACGAATACATCGGCAACGGCCAGCCGTGGGACCTCGACCGCATGCGGGGCGGCGTCCATGTGCTGCCGCCCTATGAGCGGCAGGGCGGCGGCGGCTTCTACGCGGGTACCGCCAACGCCATCTACCAGAACATCGGCTTCATCGAGCGGTATGATCCCGAATATGTGGTCATCCTCTCGGGCGACCACATCTACAAGATGAACTACGCCAAGATGCTCGAGGCGCACAAGCGGCAGAAGGCCGACTGCACCATCGCGGTCATCGAGGTGCCAATGGAGGAGGCCTCCCGCTTCGGCATCATGAACATCAACCCCGACGGGACGATCTACGAATTTGAGGAGAAGCCCGCCCATCCCAAGAGCAACCTCGCCTCGATGGGCATCTACATCTTTGGCTGGGAGAAGCTGCGCAGCTATCTCATCGCCGACGAGCTCAATCCCAGCTCTCACCGCGACTTTGGCAAGGATATCATCCCGGCGATGCTCGCGGCGGGGGAGACGATGCTGGCCTACCGTTTCGAGGGCTACTGGCGGGATGTCGGGACCATCGACACCCTCTGGGAGGCGAATATGGATCTGCTCAATCCCAAGGTGCCGCTCGATCTCTACGAGGACGACTGGAAGATCTACGCCCGTTCGCCGGTCATGCCGCCCCACTACATAGCGCCCGGCTCCCATGTGCAGCATTCGATTGTCGGCGAGGGCTGTACGGTCGAGGGGGATGTCGACTTTTCGGTCCTCTTCTCGGGGGTGACGGTCGAGAAGGGCGCGGTGGTCCGCGACTCGATTGTCATGCCGGGATCGGTGATCCGCAAGGGCGCGCTCGTCCAGTACGCCATCATCGCCGAGAATGTCGAGGTCGGCGAGCAGGTTTCGATCGGCGTCCGTCCGGAGGACTGCCCCGATAAGGACAGCTGGGGCGTGACCGTCCTTGCCGACGGGGTGCACATCGCGCCGGGCTGCACCATCGGTGCCCGGCAGCGGATCGAGGCGGATGTCGGCCAGCCGGCGGGACAGGAGGTGTGATGAGATGTTACAGGGCAATGTGTTTGGCATTATCTTTTCCAATATGCACGACGATCTGATTGGAGAGCTGACCCAGGTGCGGACCACCGGCTCGATCCCCTTCGGCGGCCGCTACCGGTTTATCGACTTCCACCTCTCCAACTTCGTCAATTCGGGCATCACTGAGGTCGGCGTCATCACCAAGATGAACTACCAGTCGCTGATGGATCACCTCGGCTCGGGGCGCGAGTGGGATCTCGACCGCAAAAACGGCGGCCTCTATATCATCCCGCCCTTCACCCACATGGGCGCGTCGCTCTACCGCGGGCGGATTGAGGCGCTGTCGGGCGTGCTGCCGCTGGTGCGCCGTTCGAAGGCCGGCTACATTGTGATGGCCGACTGCAATGTGCTTTACAATGTCGATCTGACCGGGCTGGTTGAAAGCCACATCGCGTCGGGCGCCGATATCACGGCGGCCTACAGCCGGCAGAGCGTCAACAGCCATGGGCGGTGGAACGGGATGACCTTCTCGCTCGCCCACGACAGCCGGATCACCGACGTGGTCATCGGCGGTTCGGACGGCGGCGAGGTCAATTCGGCCATCAACCTCTTTGTGATGAACAAGAGCTTCTTCCTCTCGATGGTCGAGACCCATCTCAGCCGCAGCCAGTACTCCTTCAAACGGGATGTGCTGCAGGCGCGCCGGGATGAGCTGCGGATCTACGGCTATCCGATCGAGGATTACTGCGTCGAAATTGACAGCCTCCGCGGCTATTACGACGCCAACATGCAGCTGCTCGACCGCAGTGTCCGCGATCAGCTGTTCAAACGGGAGACCCCCGTCTATACCAAGGTGCGGGACGAGGCGCCCGCCCGCTACGGCCTGGAGGCGTCGGTCGAGAATTCGCTGATTGCCGAAGGCTGCATCATCGAGGGCGAGGTGCGCGATTCGGTCCTCTTCCGCGGGGTGCGCGTCGGCCGGGGCGCCAAGGTGGTCGGCTCGATCCTCATGCAGGGCACGGTGGTCGGCGAGGGCGCCGATCTCGGCTATGTGGTCGCCGACAAGGATGTCCACTTCAGCGAGGGCCGCCTGCTCCGGGGCTATGAGGCCTACCCGATGTACATCACCAAGGGCAGCCACGTCTAGGGCGCCGCTGCGAAGGCACGTCATCCACCCCGACAACCAAGGAGACGAGGACAAAGCGATGAAAGTACTCTATGTAGCCAGTGAAGTGGTACCCTTCAGCCAGAGCGGGGGCCTTGCCGATGTGGCGGGCAGCCTGCCCAAAGCCATCCGGGACCGGGCGGTCTCCTGCCGGGTGGTCTCCCCCCTCTATGGCAGCGTTCCGCAATCGCTGCGGGAGACGATGAAGTTCATCGGCCATATCGAGGTTCAGCTTGCCTGGAGGCGCCAGTACTGCGGGGTCTTCTCCTGCAACCTAGGCGGCGTCGTCCACTACTTTATCGACAACGAATATTACTTCGCCCGGGACGGGCTCTATGGACATTTTGATGACGGGGAGCGGTTCGCCTTCTTCTCCAAGGCGGTGCTGGCCATCCTGCCGCTCATCGACTACTTCCCCGATATTATCCATCTCAACGACTGGCAGACGGCGCTGGTGCCGCTCTATCTCAAGGCCTATTACCAGGGGGATGAGCGCTACCGCCGGATCAGGACCGTCTTTACCATCCACAACATCCTCTACCAGGGCCGCTATGGCTTTGCCATTCTGGGGGATGTCTTCGACCTGCCCGATTCCTTTGCCGAGGTGGTCTCCTACGACGGCTGCATCAACCTGATGAAGGGGGCCATCCAGTGTGCCGACCGGGTGACGACGGTCAGCCCGACCTACGCCCAGGAGATTCTCGATCCCTGGTATGCCGACGGGCTCGACCGCTACCTGCGCACCTGTCAGTGGAAGCTCAGCGGCATCCTCAACGGCCTGGATACCAAGAGCTATGATCCCGCCGCCGATCCGGTGATCGCCCATCCCTATACCGCCGAAACGCTCGAGGGCAAGGCGCTTGACAAGCAGGCGCTGCGGCAGGATCTGGGGCTGACCGAGTCGAATGAACCGATTGTGGCGCTGGTGACCCGGCTGGTGGCGCACAAGGGACTGGATCTGGTCAAGTATATCTTCAACGATATGATGCGGCTGGGTATCCAGCTGGTGGTGCTCGGTTCGGGCGACAGCGCCTTTGAGGATTTCTTCTACTCGATGCAGCAGATCTATCCCAACACGGTGCGCGCGATCCTCGGCTTTGTGCCCGAGATGGCCCGCAAGATCTATGCCGGCGCCGATATCTTCCTCATGCCCTCCAAAACCGAGCCCTGCGGCCTCTCCCAGATGATCGCGATGCGCTACGGCACCATCCCGATCGTGCGGGAGACGGGCGGGCTCAAAGATACCGTCCTCGACGCGGGCGACCCCTCGGGCGAGGGGGACGGCTATACCTTCAAGACCTACAATGCCCACGATATGCTCGGTGCGCTCGACCGCGCGGTCGGCGCCTACCACCTCCCCGAGGTCTGGCAGGGGCTGCAGAAGCGGGCGATGACCAAGGACTTCAGCTGGGGCCGTTCGGCCGCCCAGTATATCGAGCTCTACAAGGGCCTGCTGGAGGCGTAACATCCTTTTATACAGACGAACCCCGATTCCTGGGCAGCCAGGAATCGGGGTTTTGTGCTGGATTTGGGGTATTTTAGGCGGGATGGGGCCTTTCCGTCA
>CASGDD010000033.1 GCA_949300115.1 uncultured Oscillospiraceae bacterium
TTCCTTTGGAAATGGACAGGAGGCAGCAGCATGAAACGGCTTTATATCATTACGGGCGCGGCGGGGCACCTTGCGAGTACCATCATCCGGTATTTGCGCGGCACCGATTGCCTGATCCGGGGACTCATCCTCCCCTCGGAAAGCGGCGGGGATGACGAACAGATCACCTATTACAAGGGGGATATTACCCGAATGGAGTCGCTGGAACAAATCTTTTCCGACCTTGCGTGCAGCGAGGTGATCGTGATCCATGCGGCGGGGATTGTCAGCATCGGGGATGAGGTCACGCCGCTGCTCTACCATGTGAATGTCACCGGCACGAAGAACATCATCGCGCAATGTATGCGCCACCATGTAAAGCGGCTGGTCTATGTCAGTTCGGTCCATGCCATCCCCGAGACCGGTAAAAGGGCAACCCTCTCTGAAACGGGAAAGTTTTCCAAAGATACGGTCGTCGGCGCCTATGCCGCCACCAAAGCGGAGGCGACCGAGGCGGTCCTGGACGCGGTGAAACATGGCTTGGACGCGGTGGTGGTACATCCCTCCGGCATCGTGGGTCCCTACGACAGCGGGAACAATCATATCGTGCAGCTCATCAGCATGTGCATCTCCGGCAGGCTTCCGGCAGGGGTAACCGGCGGCTACGACTTTGTGGATGTCCGCGATGTGGCCAAGGGGTGTCTGGAAGCGGCCGGGCGTGGTGTCAAGGGCAGCTGCTATATCCTTTCCAACCGCTATTTTACCGTAAAAGAGCTCTTGGAATGTGTCCGCCGGGTGACGGGTGGAAGAAAAAAGTACTGCCTGCCCATCGGATTGGCCCGCGCGTTTGTACCGGCCTTCGAGTGGATCGCGAAGGTGACCCATACGCGGCCGCTGTATACCCGCTATTCGTTGTACACCATCTCCAGCAACGGCCATTTCACCCACGACAAGGCCACCGCCGAGCTGGGCTATCACCCGCGGGACATGCAGGCGACCATCGCCGATACCATCGGCTGGCTGCAGGGGAAGAAGGTGCCTTTGGAGGCGGTGTAGCGCGGACGGGACGCTGGCAGCCCATGCCGGCGGGAGGGGAGGCGTTCGGTTTGATCCCTGCGCCCGCCGGGTGTCTAGGGGGGATATGGCAGAAAAAAAGCGGGCTGCGCGCCGTGATGGCGCGTACCCGCTTTTTGCCGCGGCCGGTAGGCCTGTGCGATAGATGGATGGTCCCTGTCTATCGGAAACGCCGTTTGGGGAGCGCGGTTCCTTTCCGGGCGGACCGGCGGTTAAACCCCGTCGTAGGTAAGCGGCTGCTCCTCGCCGCGCAGCACCCGCAGGGCGCCTTCGGCGAGCGCCAGCAGCTCGTCCTCGCCGGGGAAGACCTTGACCGGCGCAAGCAGATCGACCCGGTTTTTGATGGCGCCGGTGAAGCGGACCGAATGGGCGAGGCCGCCGGTGAGGATGATGGCATCCACCCGGCCCTCGAGTACCGCCGCCATCGCGCCGATCTCCTTGGAAATCTGGTAGGCCATCGACTCGAAGACGAGGGTGGCGTATTCGTCCCCCTCCTTGACCATCCGCAGGCATTTGCGCAGGTCGTTGGTGCCGAGGTAGGCCATCATGCCGCCGCGCTTGGTGATGAGTTCGATCATCTCCTCGTGGGTGTAGGCGCCCGAATAACAGAGGTCAATGAGCGGCAGCAGCGGGACCGCGCCCGTCCGCTCGGGGGTAAAGGGACCCTCCCCGGCCAGTGCGTCGTTGACATCGATGACTCGGCCATACCGATGGGCTCCAACGGTGATGCCACCGCCCATATGAGCGACGATGAATCGGCTGTTCTCATAGGGAACGCCCATCTCGCGGGCGCAACGGCGGGCGATTGCTTTTTGATTTAAGGCGTGGAAGATACTCTGCCGTTCGATGCCGGGGAAACCGGTGAGCTTAGCAAAGGGGTCGAGTTCGTCAACGACGATTGGGTCGACTACATAAGCGGGAAGATGGAGTTCTGTGGCGATCGCATAAGCGATGATTGCGCCAAGGGTGGAAGCATGGGTAGCAGCTGCTGCGTCCTCAAGGTCATGCAGCATGGTCGGATTAATGGTATAAACGCCGCTGTCGATTGGACGGATGAGTCCACCTCGGCCAACCACGGCATCAAGGGTGACCGGGTCGATGTCTGCCTCCTTCAGCGCATCCCAGACGGCCTGTTCACGTAGCGACCGCTGGTCAAGGATGACGCCGCAAAGATCGAGTTCAACCCGCGAATGGGAAATTGTCTTAACGATGAGTGGCTCCTCGTCCTGATAGATGGCAATTTTGGTGGTGGTGGAGCCGGGATTGATGGTCAGAATCCGGTAATGACCCTCGTACATCTAGGACACCTCCTCAAACAGTCCGATCGAGTCGAACAGCTCTTCAAGTGACTGGGAAAAGTCGACATCCTCGCCCATCGCGGTCAGCCAGGTGACACAGCTGAGCCGGCGCAGCCGGTCGAGGATCGGCTCATACCGGCTTTCAAGGCATTCGAGCGAGAGGATCATCTTGGAAATTTCGGGATTGTCGGTCTCGGTGACCGCCAGGCTGCGGATGTTGACCCCCTGCCGGCGGACGGTGGACGAGATGCGGGTGAGAACGCCAAATTCATTCTCCACCAGCATGCCCACACAGCGCAGGATTTTTTGCATGATGTCGTGCCCTCCTTCCTACCCCATTATAGGGGGCGAAGGGAGGAAGAACAAGAGCGGAAGGGGAAAAAGTCACGCGGAGGGAGCCGAAAGCAGAAGCCTTTCTTTGGCTATTTCCGACAAAACAATCCATCCATTTTCAGCGTTTGTGCGCTAAAGTCGCAAAAAAACAGGGCGAATTTGGCCTCTGCGGGGGACATCGGGCCTTGTGGCGGCGGCCATCCTGCTATATAATAGACCTGCATGAGATGCGCGACCGAACGCGCGGAAAAAAGGAGGCGGATGGGATGCAGAACGATCGTGTGGCGGCCATGCGGCAGGGCGAAAAGCTGGTGGGAACCTTTTTCGAGCTGGGCGGCGCCATCGCGGCCGAGAGCCTGGCGCTGGCCGGGCTGGATTTTATCATCATCGACACCGAACACGGCATCTACGACGTTGAGAGCGCGCTGCCGGTGATTCTCGCCTGTGAGCGGCATGGGATGCTGCCGTTTGTACGGATCAAGGACCCCAGCCGCCCGTCGGTGCTTAAGATGCTCGACATCGGCGCCCGCGGGCTGATCGTTCCCTCGATCCGGACGATGGAGGAGATCCGGGGGCTGGTGGCCTACGGCAAATACCATCCGGTGGGCCAGCGGGGCTATGCGCCCACCCGGGCGGCCGGCTTCGGGCGCAACGAGTTCGGCGGCGATCTGGAGGGCTATTTTCAGGCGGCCAACGAGCGAACCCTGCTGATTCCCCAGTGTGAGACGGCCGAGTGTCTCGAGATCATCGAGGCGGTCGCGGCGACCGACGGCATCGACGGCATCTTCATCGGCCCCTATGACCTGTCGATTGCGCTCGGCATCCCCGGCCAGTTCGACCATCCCACCCTGCTTGCGGCCATCGAGCGGGTGAAGGCGGCCTGCAAGGCGGCGGGCAAGATCGCGATGATCTATGCCGGCTCGGCCGAGGCGACCCGCGGCTATCTCCAAGCGGGCTTTGAGGGGGTCGCCTGCGCGATGGACTGCGTCTTTTTGACCGACGCGCTCGCCCGGTTTGTGCGGGAAGCGAAGGGCTGATAGGCCACTGCCGGCAGGAGCCGGTGTCCGTAATCAAAAATAGAGAAGGTGGAACAAGATGAAGGTACTCATTCCCCAGCCGATCCCGGAGGATGGGGTCGTATTTCTCCGCTCGAAGGGCTATGAGGTCGTCATGGGCACCCCCTGCGA
>CASGDD010000034.1 GCA_949300115.1 uncultured Oscillospiraceae bacterium
GTCGTCAGACTGCCGTCCACGCCCGAACCGAAGAGGGCGTTGAGCAGGTTGCCCTCCTCCTGGCTCAGCTCGATCGCATGGCCGGCACCCGATTCGGTGGCCTCGAGGGTGAAGGTATCGTCCTGGGTGCGGTAGACCAGCCGGACGCCCGCGTCGCTGCTGTTGATCGCCGACATGATCTCGCTGATGGTGGCGTTCTCGTCAAAGCGGAACCGCTCGCCGTTGATGGTGAAGGTAAAGCGGGAGCCCTGCAGCTCGTTCGCAAAGTAGAGGTCCTTCAGCTTGCCGCCCATACCGATGCGGTTGGACTGGCCGTTTTTGATGCCGATCGCCTCGAGCATGCCGGCATCGCCACTGACCATCACCTTGCGGCCGGCGCTGACCTCCAGCTCAAAGCCGCCCTCCGCCGGTTTCGTCACCCGGATCTGGCCGGTGCCGTGCGCCTTGTCCAATCCGGCCTGCAGCGCATCCAAAAACTTCTGCTCACCGACCCTGCCGTCCGCTCCCATCACATCTCGCAGGTCGATCTCGACATTCTTGGCCAGATCGTCGAGGGTCACCGAGAGGGTGAGGGCCGGCGTATCGTCGATGGTGCCGGTGAGCTGGTTGTCCCCATTCTGGGTCGAGCGCATCCCGGCCTCCAGCCCCAGCCGTTCGAGTCCCAGCGTGCCCGAACTGGAGGAAACCACGATGACCGTCTCGGCGTCGGTTGTATGCGCGAGGGTCAGATTCCCATTTTCGACGGTCGCCCGGACGCCGCTGTCGGCCAGCGCGGTGTTGAGCCGCTCCGCGATAGCCTTGTCCCGCGCGTCGACATCCGCATAGCTTCTGAAGGTGCCGCTCGCCTCATCCACAAAGAGATCCCGCAGTTCGACCGAAACGGTTTGATCCCCGATTTCAAAGCAGACGGTATAGTCCTCCGCGTCGCCCAGCTGCTCCTTTGCCAGTGCGGTCAGCGCATCGGCATCGAGGCTGCCGATCAGCCGGCCGCTGACGCCGCTGCCCGAGGTCAGGCTGGTCTGGCTGGCCAACCGGCGCACCTCAATCTCGACATTGCCCGCCGCAGCCGAGCTGGTGGCGGTAACGCCAAACGCTTTCGATTCGCTCACCGCGCTCATCGCGTTGAAGAAGGCGGAGCTCATCAGGTTGTTGGAGGCGCTGCTGCCAAAAAATTTGCTCTGGAAATCGTTGATCTGGGTGATGATATCTCGGTAGATCTCCTGTTTCCATTCGATCTGCTGCTTGAGTCCCTCCTGTTTGTCGATCTTCGACTGGGTACCCGACAGCATCTGTTCGACCATGCTCTCGGTATCGACACCCGACGCCAGGCCGGAAAAGCCCTTGTTGCTGCTGGCGCTGGTTACACTGCTGGTAGAAGTGACATTCATCTTGTCCGCCTCCTGCTTAACATCCGCCTCTGCGGAAGGATCTTCATCTATGATATTCGGCCTGTTTTACCAAAACTCAACCCCCGAGCGCCATTTGATTGCATTCAGATGGCCCCGCACAGCCCTCCGGGGGCAAAGCAGGCATCAGGCGCGCCCCAACCGGGAGGGACGCCCCGGCTGGCCGACCGAGAAGAAGCGGGCCGCCTTGGCCGCCGTCCCCCGGTTGTTCTCCCGAATGTGTCCCAAGATGCGGTCGCGCTCCTCCCGGAGGCGCAGCGATGCCTGGGCATCCTCCTCCCGCAGCCGGCTGAGTACCGCCCGCGTCTCCAGCGCCAGCCGATAGACCGGCTCCCATGGGGGAGGCACCGCCGCCGCATCCGCTTCACCCCGCAGGATCCGCCGCAGCGCGTCGGGATGCTCACTTGCCGCTTCCAGCTCGGCCAGCCGGCGGCCGGCCGCGTCCATCCGCTCGATCCGCTTCTGCCGCTCGGTGATGCAGCCGGCCAGCGCCTCCGCCGGACAGTGCAGCATCCGACAGGTAACCGCCTCCAGCTCGAGCAGTTCTGCCAGCCTTGCCTGCAGGCAGGCCCGTATCTCCTCTCCACCGCTCATCCAGCAGCTCACCCCTTCTTTTTTCATCTCTCTCTTGCAAAATGCCGCCGTTGTCTTTATGATAAAAGCAAAGAGTTGTCCCCGGTATTGGAGGGTTTCCTGTGCGACAGAGTCATCACAAGCGATTTCCCGCCGTTCTCAAAACCCCCGAGGGCAGGCTGTTGGAATACGGCAACGCCTGCGTTTCGGTCGAGGAACGGCAGCTCGATTTTACCGGCGAATTCGTGCCGATTTTCAAGATGGGTACCCCGCTCTCGGTGGTCCATGTGCAAAAGATTGGGGAGGAGGAACAGGAGATCCAGCGCTTTTCGGGCGAGGTCTATCTCTCCTCCCAACATCTGCTCCGGCTGGTTTCCCTCGCCGACGAGGTGCTGCCGGGCGCTGCCTTTTTGGGCCCCTATGACACCACCCTCAAGGGGCGCGCTACCGGCACCATCCAGCCGGTCGAGACGGGCAAACATTTTTCGCTGCGCCACAAGTCCCAGCCGGCGCCCTATGCCCAGACCTTCCCCATCACCATCCACGCGCTGTCGATGACGGGGCTCCACTTCACCTGCGAGAAGGAACTCGCCGAAGGCCAGCAGCTCAAGGTGGATATCGCCCACCCGATTTCGCTGCACGGCCTGCCGGTGACGGTGGACCTGCCCATCTTCGGGCCGAACGCCGCCTGCAGCTACCGGTGCAGCATCGGCGAGCTGGACGGTTCCAATCGGGCCCAGCTCGAGCCGTTTGCCTTCCGCCTCAGCAGGCAGGCGATGCATCTCTTCCCGCCCGCCGGTTCGGACGCACCCCATCCGCCGGCTACCCCTGCATCCGGCGAAGCAGATCTTTGACCTCGTCCGAGGTGCTCCGGGAGGCACTCTGGTTCTCCCGGATGGTCGCGTAGAGCTCCTCCCGATAGACCTTCACATCGGGCGGCGCCGAGATGCCGATCTTAACCTGGTCGCCGCAGATTTCGGTGACCTTGATCTCAATCCCACCGTCGAGGATGAGCGATTCGCCCGCCTTGCGCGTCAGAATGAGCATTGCGGCGCCTCCTCCCGGAAGAGCGGATGCCGCAGCGGCAGATCCGCCTCGAGTACAAACTGTGCGGCCAGACGTTTTTCGGGGTTGACGACAATCGGGCTTTTGAGATTGACGGTCGACCGCTGGAAGGGTTCGCGGACCGAGACCAGCAGCCAGCACATGCAGGGCCCCTCCCCCAGCAGCCGTTCCGCCCCGGCGGGCAGCTCGGGTTCGTAGTGCTCGCTGACGAGGCCGGGCTCGATCAGGATAAAA
>CASGDD010000035.1 GCA_949300115.1 uncultured Oscillospiraceae bacterium
CCACTTTGTCCGCAAGCGGGTCAACGCCCGTTTCCGCGAGGAGATCATCGAAATCGAGCGGGAGAAGGTCGACTACATGGACGTCTCCCCGCGGATGGTCGTCTCGATCGCGACCCAGATGATCCCCTTCCTCGAAAACGACGACGCCAACCGCGCGCTGATGGGTTCGAACATGCAGCGCCAGGCGGTGCCGCTGCTCAAGACCGAGTCGCCGATCGTCGGCACCGGCATGGAGTACAAGGCGGCGGTCGACTCGGGTGTCACCGTCGTTTCCAAGCACAACGGCGTGGTCGAAAAGCTCAGCGCCGACGAGGTCGTCCTCCGCACCGACGCGGGCGACCTGGTCACCTACAAGCTCATCAAATTCCTCGGCTCCAACCAGGGCACCTGCATCAACCAGCGCCCGATCGTCGAAAAGGGCGAGCGGGTGAAGATCGGCGACGTCATCGCCGACGGTCCCGCCACCTCGAACGGCGAGATCTCGCTCGGCAAAAACGTCCTCATCGGCTTTATGACCTGGGAGGGCTACAACTACGAGGACGCCGTCCTCATCAACGAGAAGATCGTCCGCGACGACGTCTTCACCTCGATCCACATCGAGGAGTATGAGACCGAGGCCCGCGACACCAAGCTCGGGCCGGAGGAGATCACCCGCGATATCCCGAACGTCGGCGAGGACGCCCTCAAAGACCTCAACGAGATGGGCATCATCCGGGTGGGCGCCGAGGTCCATGCCGGCGATATCCTGGTCGGCAAGGTCACCCCCAAGGGCGAGACCGAGCTGACCGCCGAGGAGCGGCTGCTGCGCGCTATCTTCGGTGAAAAGGCCCGCGAGGTCCGCGACACCTCGCTGCGCGTCCCCCACGGCGAGTACGGCATCGTCGTCGACGTCAAGGTCTTCACCCGCGAGAACTGCGACGAGCTGAGCCCGGGCGTCAACATGGTCGTCCGCTGCTACATCGCCCAAAAGCGCAAGATCTCGGTCGGCGACAAGATGGCCGGACGGCACGGCAACAAGGGCGTCGTCTCCCGCATCCTGCCGCAGGAGGATATGCCCTTCCTGCCCGACGGCACCCCGCTCGACATCGTCCTCAACCCGCTCGGCGTCCCCTCCCGTATGAACATCGGCCAGGTGCTCGAGGTCCATCTGGGCTACGCCTGCAAGCATCTCGGCTGGAAGATCATGACCCCCGTCTTCGACGGCGCCCATGAGGCGGATATCCGCCAGTGCCTGCTCGACGCCGGGCTCGCCGAGGACGGCAAGACGGTCCTCTACGACGGCCGCACCGGCGAGCCGTTCGACAACCGGGTCACCGTCGGGTATATGTACTTCTTAAAGCTCCACCACCTGGTCGACGACAAGATCCACGCCCGTTCCACCGGCCCCTACTCGCTGGTCACCCAGCAGCCGCTCGGCGGCAAGGCGCAGTTCGGCGGCCAGCGCTTCGGCGAGATGGAGGTCTGGGCGCTCGAGGCCTACGGCGCCGCCTACACCCTCCAGGAGATCCTCACCGTCAAATCGGACGATGTGGTCGGCCGTGTCAAGACCTACGAGGCGATTGTCAAGGGCCAGAACGTGCCCAAGCCGGGCGTGCCCGAGTCCTTCAAGGTGCTCATCAAGGAGTTCCAGTCGCTGGGCCTCGATGTGCGGGTGCTCGACAAGGACAACCAGGAGATCGACCTCAAGCAGACCTTCGAGGACGATGACGACGATATGGGCCTGACCCCGGTCGATGACGGCGCCTTCTCGATGGAGACGCCGGAGGACGATCTGGGCGGCTTCTCGGTCGAGCATCCCGAGGAGGATGAGGAGGACTTCTTCCCCTCCGGTTCGTTTGGCTTCGACGAGGAGCCGGACGATCTCTCGGGCGTCGACGATTACACCGACGATCTGGACCTGTAGGTCCATCCGCTGAAAGACAGATACAAAACCTTCACAGACGCATCCGATGAAAAACTGGGAGGTACGGGAATTTGGAATTTAACGTATTTGAATCGATCAAGATAGGACTCGCCAGCCCCGAGCAGATTCGCGCCTGGTCGTACGGAGAGGTCAAAAAACCCGAGACGATCAACTACCGCACCCTCAAGCCCGAACGGGACGGCCTGTTCTGCGAGCGGATCTTTGGACCGACCAAGGACTGGGAGTGCCACTGCGGCAAGTACAAGCGGATCCGCTACAAGGGCAAGATCTGCGACCGCTGCGGCGTCGAGGTCACCCGCGCCAAGGTCCGCCGCGAGCGGATGGGCCACATCGAGCTGGCCGCGCCGGTGTCCCACATCTGGTATTTTAAGGGCATCCCCTCGCGGATGGGACTCATCCTCGACATGTCCCCCCGCCTGCTCGAAAAGGTCCTCTATTTCGCCTCCTATATCGTCACCCGCCCGGGCGATACCCCGCTCGAGCTCAAACAGCTCTTAAACGAGAAGGAATACCGCGACATGCGGGAGAAGTATGAGGACGACTTCGACGCCTCGATGGGCGCCGAAGCGATCAAGGAGCTGCTCTGCCAGCTCGATCTCGACGCGCTCTCGAAGGAGCTGCGGGAGGATCTCGAGAATGCCTCCGGCCAGAAGCGCCTCCGGCTGCAGAAGCGGCTGGAGGTCGTCGAAGCCTTCCGCCAGTCGGGCAACCGCCCCGAATGGATGATCCTCGACGTCGTGCCGGTCATTCCGCCCGACATCCGCCCGATGGTCCAGCTGGACGGCGGCCGCTTCGCCACCAGCGACCTCAACGATCTCTACCGCCGGGTCATCAACCGCAACAACCGCTTAAAGCGGCTGCTCGAGCTCGGCGCCCCCGATATCATCATCCGCAACGAGAAGCGGATGCTGCAGGAGGCGGTCGACGCGCTGATCGACAACGGCCGCCGCGGCCGTCCGGTCACCGGTCCGAACAACCGCCCGCTCAAGAGCCTGTCCGACATGCTCAAGGGCAAGCAGGGCCGCTTCCGTCAGAACCTGCTCGGCAAACGTGTCGACTACTCCGGCCGTTCGGTTATCGTCGTCGGCCCCGAGCTCAAGATGTACCAGTGCGGCCTGCCCAAGGAGATGGCGCTCGAGCTGTTCAAGCCGTTCGTCATGAAGCGGCTGGTCGAGACTGGCGCCGCCGGCAACATCAAGAGCGCCCGCAAGATGGTCGAGCGTGCCCGCACCGAGGTGTGGGATGCGCTCGAGACGGTCATCCAGGACCATCCGGTGCTCTTAAACCGCGCGCCGACCCTCCACCGTCTCGGCATCCAGGCGTTTGAGCCGGTGCTGGTCGAGGGCCGCGCCCTCAAGCTCCATCCGCTCGTCTGTACCGCCTACAACGCCGACTTCGACGGCGACCAGATGGCGGTGCACGTCCCGCTGTCGGCCGAGGCGCAGGCGGAAGCCCGCTTCCTGATGCTCGCCGCCGGCAACCTCTTAAAGCCGTCGGACGGCCGGCCGGTCACCGTGCCGACCCAGGACATGGTCCTCGGCTCCTACTACCTCACCCTCATCAAGCCGGGCGAACCGGGCGAGGGCAAGGTCTTCCGCGATTTCAACGAGGCCATCATGGCCTACCAGGAGGGGGTCGTCGGCCTGCACGCCCCCATCAAGGTGCGGGTCACCAAGGAGATCAACGGCCGTTCGCTCCAGAAGATCATCGACGCGACGGTCGGCCGGATCATCTTCAACGAGCCGATCCCGCAGGATCTCGGCTATGTCGACCGCTCCTCCTCCGAGACGATGTTCGACCTGGAAATCTCCTTCCTCGTCGGCAAAAAGCAGCTCGGCCAGATCATCGACCGCTGCATCAAGGTCCACGGCACCGCCAAGACGGCCGACATCCTCGACCAGATCAAGTCGCTCGGCTTCCGCTACTCGACCAAGGGCGCCATCACCGTCGCCGTTTCGGACGCGGTCATCCCGCCCCAGAAGCAGCAGCTGCTGGCCGAGGCGGAGGCGACCATCGAGAAGATCACCGCCCAGTACCGGCGCGGACTGATCTCGAACGATGAGCGCTACCAGCTGGTCATCCGCACCTGGGACCAGACCACCAAGAAGGTCTCGGATGCGCTGACCGAAAACCTCGATCAGTACAACCCCATCTTCATGATGGCCGACTCGGGCGCCCGTGGTTCGATCAACCAGATCCGTCAGCTCGCCGGCATGCGCGGCCTGATCGCCAACACCTCGGGTACCACCATCGAGATCCCCATCCGCGCCAACTACCGCGAGGGGCTCAACATCCTCGAATACTTCATCTCCTCCCGCGGCGCCCGCAAGGGACTCGCCGACACCGCGCTGCGTACCGCCGACTCGGGCTACTTAACCCGCCGTCTGGTCGATGTCTCGCAGGAGGTCATCATCCGGGAGGACGACTGCGGCACCCACGAGGGCATCATCGTCTACGACATCAAGGACGGCAACGAGATGATCGAGTCGCTGGCCGAGCGTCTGGTCGGCCGCTACCTGGTCGACGATTTCATCGACAGCGCCACCGGCCAGGTGCTTGTCTCGAAGGATAAGCTTATCACCGACGCCGACGCCCAGAAGATCGTCGCCTCGGGCGCGACCCAGGTCAAGATCCGCTCGATCCTCGCCTGCCATGCCCGCCACGGCGTCTGCGCGAAATGCTACGGCGCCAACCTGGCCAACGGCAACCCCGTCACCATCGGTGAGGCGGTCGGCATCATCGCCGCCCAGTCGATCGGTGAGCCGGGTACCCAGCTGACCATGCGTACCTTCCACACCGGCGGTATCGCGTCGGCCGAGGACATCACCCAGGGTCTTCCCCGTGTCGAGGAGCTGTTCGAGGGCCGCAAGCCCAAGCACCTCGCCATCATCTCGGAGATCTCGGGCAGCGTTCGGATGGAGGAGATCAAAAAGAACCGCCACATCGTGGTCACCGACCGGGAGAACGGCGACGAGCGCAGCTACCTCATCCCCTACGGCTCCCGCCTGCGGGTTTCGGAGGGCGACGAGGTCCAGGCCGGCGATATGCTCACCGAGGGCTCGGTCAACCCGCATGACGTGCTCGCCATCAAGGGCGAAAGCGCCACCCAGGACTACCTCATCCAGGAGGTCCAGCGGGTCTACCGGATGCAGGGCGTCGATATCAACGACAAGCATATCGAGGTCATCGTCCGCCAGATGATGAAGAAGGTCAAGGTGGACGATCCCGGCAGCACCCAGCTGCTCTCCGGCACGATGGTCGAACGCAGCGAATTCGAGGCGGCCAACGCCGAGGTTCAGGCCCGGATGGACGCGGGCGAGACGGGGCTCTCCTTCGCGACCTATATCCCCGTGCTGCTCGGTATCACCAAGGCGTCGCTCGCGACCGACAGCTTCCTGTCGGCGGCCTCCTTCCAGGAGACCACCCGCGTGCTCACCGAGGCGGCCATCAAGGGCAAGGTCGACCCGCTCTACGGGCTGAAGGAGAACGTCATCATCGGTAAGCTGATCCCCGCCGGCACCGGCATGAGCTGCTACCGGGATGTCGAGGTCGTCAAGGAGAAGACCACGACCTCCGAGCCCGCCTAAGCGAAATCACAAAAAACGGCAAAAATCCCCCGAAAATCGGCCTTTCCTCATGCGACCGCACAAGTCGCCGCCCGTTTTGGCCGGGAGATTTGGTCAGGATTGTGCTTGACACAACGCACCGTGAATGCTACACTTAATAGCTGTGTGGGCTGTCACGGTGCACAGTCCTGCCCGTTTGAAGTTGTCAGATTTGACTAGTTTTCTTCGGTTGTTCAAGGGAGGCACCCTCCCCTGACATAAACAAATCCTAAGGAGGTGTATTATGCCTACATTCAACCAGCTCGTCCGCAAAGGCAGAGAGGCCCAGGAGTACAAGTCCAAGTCTCCGGCCCTGCAGCGTGGGTGGAACTCGAAGAAGCGCATCGCGACCGATCAGAGCTCGCCGCAGAAGCGTGGTGTCTGTACGGTTATCCGTACGATGACCCCGAAGAAGCCGAACTCTGCGCTGCGTAAGGTCGCCAGGGTCCGTCTGTCCAACCAGATGGAGGCCACCGCGTATATCCCGGGTATCGGCCACAATCTGCAGGAGCACAGCGTCGTCATGATCCGCGGCGGCCGTGTCAAGGATCTCCCGGGTGTGCGTTACCACATCATCCGCGGAACCCTCGATACCCAGGGCGTCAGCGGGCGGAACCAGAGCCGCTCGAAGTACGGCGCGAAGCGTCCCAAGAAGTAGTTAAAAAGCAACCCGCTCTTATAGGAGGGCCTGCTTTCCTCATATAGATGGCCGGGGTCCGCCCCGGCCGGGGAGTGCGTCTTCTGAACGAGAGCACCACGTGCGTTTTATCTACGAACGAGTACCGATGATATCATTTTATGTGAAGGAGGGAAGCGAAGTGCCAAGAAGAGGCCGTATCCCCAAACGTGAAGTTCTGCCCGATCCTCTTTACAAGTCCGAGCTTGTCACCCGGCTGATCAACTCGATCATGCTCGACGGCAAGAAGGGCGTTGCACAGAAGATTGTGTATGGCGCGTTCGATATTGTCAAGGAGAAGACCGGCAAGGAACCCCTCGAGGCGTTCAACCAGGCGCTCGAGAACATCATGCCGCTGCTGGAGGTCAAAGCCCGCCGTGTCGGTGGTGCCACCTACCAGGTCCCCATCGAGGTCCGTCCCAACCGCCGTCAGACGCTGGGCCTGCGCTGGCTGACCAGCTTTGCGCGCAGCCGCTCGGAGCGCACCATGCGCGAGCGTCTCGCCGGCGAGATCATGGACGCGCTCAACGGCCAGGGCGGCGCCTGCAAACGCCGCGAGGATACCCACCGCATGGCGGAAGCCAACAAGGCCTTTGCCCACTATCGCTGGTAGGGTTTGCCTCACCCCATTTTGCACTGATTTTCAAGATCTGATTTGCACCCGAAATCCCCTGATGATCGTTTTCCTCGGGAACGGATTCCCGGTTCGCACAAACAAAGGAGGATATTCATGCCTAGAGATGTCTCGCTGGAGCTGACGCGCAATATCGGCATCATGGCTCACATCGACGCGGGCAAAACCACGACAACTGAACGCATTCTCTTCTACACGGGTATCAACCACAAGATCGGTGAGACCCACGAAGGCAATGCAACCATGGACTGGATGGCGCAAGAGCAGGAGCGAGGCATCACAATCACCTCGGCCGCAACGACCGCCTACTGGAAGGGTCACCGCATCAACATCATCGACACCCCCGGACACGTCGACTTCACCATCGAGGTCGAACGCAGCCTGCGGGTGCTCGACGGATCGGTCACCGTCTTCTGCGCCAAGGGCGGCGTTGAGCCCCAGTCGGAAACGGTCTGGCGGCAGGCCGACAAGTACCACGTCCCCCGTATGGCGTATATCAACAAGATGGACATCACCGGCGCTGACTTCTACAACGTCATCCATATGATGCATGACCGTCTGAAATGTACGCCGGTGCCCATCCAGCTGCCGATCGGCGCGGAGGATACCTTCAAGGGCGTGGTCGACCTTCTCGAGATGAACGCCGTCGTCTACTACGACGACCTGGGCAAGGATATCCGCATCGAAGAGATCCCCGAGGATATGAAGGAACTCGCCGCCAAGTACCGCACCGAGCTGCTCGAGCGGGTGGCCGAGGCGGACGAGGAGATCATGGAGAAGTACCTCGAGGGGGAGGAAATCCCCATCCCGGACATCAAGCGGGTGCTTCGTCAGCTTACCATCGACAACGCCGTCGTGCCGGTCGTCTGCGGCACCTCCTACAAGAACAAGGGTGTCCAGAAGCTGCTCGACGCGGTCGTCGATTTCATGCCGTCGCCGCTCGATATCCCCGCCATCAAGGGTGTCAACCCCAAGACCGACGAGGAGGATGAGCGCCACGCCTCGGACGATGAGCCGTTCGCGGCCCTCGCCTTCAAGATCGCGGCCGATCCCTATGTCGGCAAGCTCTGCTTCTTCCGCGTCTATTCGGGCACGCTGACCGCCGGATCGAGCGTCTACAACTCGGTCAAGGATCAGAACGAGCGCATCGGCCGGATTCTGCAGATGCACGCCAACCACCGGAAGGATATCGACATCATCTACGCGGGCGACATCGCCGCCGCGGTGGGACTCAAGAACACCACCACCGGCGACACCCTCTGTGATCCCAAGGCGCCGATCATCCTCGAGTCGATGGAGTTCCCCGATCCGGTTATCCGGGTCGCGATCGAGCCCAAGACCAAGGCCGGTGAGGAGAAGATGGGCCTCGCGCTGGCGAAGCTCGCCGAGGAGGACCCCACCTTCCGCACCTACACCGACAACGAGACCGGCCAGACGATCATCGCCGGCATGGGCGAGCTGCACCTCGAGATCATCGTCGACCGCCTGCTGCGTGAGTTCAAGGTCGAGGCCAACGTCGGCAAGCCGCAGGTCGCCTACAAGGAGACCATCCGCAAGACAGCCGAGGTGGACGAGCGGTATGCCCGTCAGTCGGGCGGACGCGGCCAGTACGGTCACGTCAAGATCCGCATCGAGCCGAACGAGAGCGGCAAGGGCTACGAGTTTGTCAACGCGATCGTCGGCGGCGCCATCCCGAAGGAATATATCGAGCCGGTCAACCAGGGTATCCAGGGCGCGATGCAGGCCGGTGTGCTCGCCGGCTACCCGGTCGTCGACGTCAAGGTCACCCTCTTCGACGGCAGCTATCACGAGGTCGACTCCTCCGAGATGGCCTTTAAGATTGCCGGTTCGATGGCCTTCAAGCACGCGATGGAGAAGGCCGATCCGACCATCCTCGAGCCGATTATGAAGGTGGTCGCCATCGTCCCCGAGCAGTATATGGGCGATGTCATCGGCGACCTCAACGCCCGCCGCGGCCAGATCCAGGGCATGGAGGCCCGCAACGGCGTCCAGGAGATCCAGGCGTTTGTGCCCCTCTCCGAGATGTTCGGCTACGCGACCGACCTGCGCAGCAAGACGCAGGGCCGTGGGCAGTACACGATGGAGCCCAGTCACTACATCGAGGTGCCCAAGTCGATCGCCCAGAACATTATGACCACCCGGATGAAGAACGCCTAAGGGTTGTCCTAAAAAGTACTTGAATTTTACGGCGCGAATTGTTATACTAGTGCCAACTGCACAGGGTACAACAGACGCTGTCACCTACCGAAATTCGAATAACCAGGCATCAATTTGAGCATGATCCTGCTTATGAAGGAGGCAAAACCGTAATGGCAAAAGCGAAATTTGAACGCACCAAACCCCACGTCAATATCGGCACCATCGGTCACGTCGACCACGGCAAAACCACGCTGACCGCTGCCATCACCAAGACCCTCGCCCTGATGAACAACTCCCAGTTTACGCCGTTCGATCAGATCGACAAGGCGCCTGAGGAGAAGGAGCGCGGCATCACCATCAACACCGCCCACGTCGAGTACGAGACCGAGACCCGTCACTATGCGCACGTTGACTGCCCGGGACATGCTGACTATGTCAAGAACATGATCACCGGTGCTGCGCAGATGGACGGCGCCATCCTGGTTGTCGCCGCGACCGACGGCCCGATGGCCCAGACCCACGAGCACATCCTGCTGGCCCGCCAGGTCGGCGTTCCCTACATTGTCGTCTTCATGAACAAGTGCGACGCGGTTGACGATCCCGAGCTGCTCGACCTGGTCGAGATGGAGATCCGTGAGGCCCTGTCCGCCCAGAACTTCCCGGGCGACGACATCCCCGTCATCCGCGGCAGCGCCCTGAACGCCCTCGAGGGTCCGGACGACATCAACGCCCCCTGCTATGACTGCATCAAGGAGCTCATGGACGCGGTCGACAGCTATATCAAGACCCCCGATCGCAAGAGCGACCTGCCCTTCCTGATGCCTGTTGAGGACGTCTTCACCATCACCGGTCGTGGTACCGTTGCCACCGGCCGTGTCGAGCGTGGCCGTCTGAACATGGGCGACGAGGTTGAGATCGTCGGCCTGACCGATGAGAAGCGCAAGACCGTCGTCACCGGCATCGAGATGTTCCGCAAGCTGCTTGACTACGCCGAGGCCGGCGACAACATCGGCGTCCTGCTCCGTGGCGTGCAGCGCAACGAGATCGAGCGTGGACAGGTTCTGTCCAAGCCCGGCTCCATCCACCCCATCACCAAGTTCCGCGGCCAGGTTTACGTCCTGAAGAAGGAAGAGGGCGGCCGTCACACCCCCTTCTTCAACAACTACCGTCCGCAGTTCTACTTCCGCACCACCGACGTCACCGGCGTCATCTCGCTGCCCGAGGGTGTCGAGATGTGCATGCCTGGCGATAACGTCGAGATGGATGTCGAGCTGATCACCCCGATCGCCATCGAGGAAGGCCTCCGCTTCGCTATCCGTGAGGGCGGCCGCACCGTCGGTTCGGGCGTTGTCATCAAGATCCTCGACTAGTTTTTCGCTCTTCCCAAGAACCCTTCAGCACCCGCTGAAGGGTTCTTTTTTGCTCTTTTATGCAATCTACACTTGACAAAATGTAATGGATGTATTACTATATGGATGTAATCAAAACATTACATTTTGGAAGGAAGGTGAGACATTGATTGAGAATCGCATCAAGGTGCTGCGGGCGGAGCGGGACTGGACACAGGCGGATCTGGCCGACCGGGTGGGGATTTCCCGCCAGGCGGTAATCTCGATCGAAAAGTACAAGTACACCCCCTCTCTCGAGCTGGCCTTCAAGATCGCCGATGCCTTCGGGGTCTCAATCGATCGGGTATTCACCTACAGAAAGGATGGGGAGATGTGATGGAACAGGGGATCATTCTGGCGCTGCTGGTTGCAGCCCTGGCGTCGATTCTGGCGTCGCTGATCGTCCGGGCGAGGAAACAGGCGGCCTACCGCAACGACGAGCGCTGGAAGCTCGTACAGGTGAAGGCGGGGGAAGCCGCCAAAATTGCCGATCTGCTGCTGCTTCTGGTGATTCTGGTGGCCAGCCGGATGGATGAAAGCACCCTCATTCCGCTGGGCCGTATCATCCTGGCGGCGGAGGTCTTTTTCGGCTTCCGCTGTCTGATCGAATTGGGCGGGCTGCTCTACTACGACCGCAAGCTCTAGCGCCCCATCCTCTGCCCCACGCGCGGCGGGGTGCCCCCGCTGGCGATTGTGCTGCGCGCCTCTCTTCTTCGGGTGGTCTTGTTTTAAATGTGAGCGCATCGCGCTCACTCCACCATATTGCCCGCCGTGCGAATGGCGGGCAATATTTCATATGCCGCAGGCATATTTCACCGGCAAGTTGCCGGCGCCATGTCGCGCAATTGGAAAGTCATGGATCAAACGTCCCAAGCCCGCGACCAGCCAAAGGAGAGGCCGCCGCAGGCGCGTGCTCGCCGGGGCTCCCGGCCGCAGGTGATTGCCAGCGGGGGCTCCCCGACATAACCTGTCCGGGCGATGCATAGGATGAGACAAGTCCAAAACTCATCCTGTGAAAAGCGACGGTGAAGCAAATGGCAAGGCTTACGGCATCCGCGCCCGAAATCGGCCTGAGCGAACGGGAGGCGGCCGCGAGACGGCGACAGTACGGCCCCAACCAGCTCAAGGAGGGCAAACGCACCCGGCCGGTCGGCATCTTCCTCTCTCAGTTCAAGGACCTGCTCATCCTCATCCTGCTCGCCTGTACCCTGCTGTCGGTGGCGATGGGGGAATTTGTCGAGGCCATCACCATCATCTCGATCGTCTTTCTCAACGCGATGCTCGGCTTCCTGCAGGAATACAAGACCGAGCGTACCCTCGAAGCGCTGCGGAACCTGGCAGCCCCCCTCTGCCATGTCTATCGGGATGGACAGCTCAGCACCCTGCCGGCCAGCGAACTGGTGCCGGGGGATGTCGTGCTGCTCGAGGCGGGCGACCGGATCCCCGCCGATGGGACGCTCAGCGAGGCGGTCCGGCTGCGGGCGGATGAATCGCTGCTGACCGGCGAATCCAAACCGGTCGGCAAGACGGCCGCCCGGGAGCCCGCCGGGGGAAATGCCGGGGAAAGGGAGGATCGCAACCGGCCGGACCGCGCCTATATGGGCACCCTCATCACCGCCGGCCGGGGCCGGATGACCGTCACCCAGACGGGGATGCGGACGCAGATGGGCAGCATCGCCGGGATGCTCGAGGGGATCGACGAGGGGGAAACCCCGCTGCAGGCGCGGCTCAACCACCTCGGCAAGGTCATCGCGGTCGGCTGCCTGCTGATCTGCGCGGCCGTCACCGGCATCGGCATCCTGCGGGGGGAGAACCCGCTCGATATGCTCATCACCGGCATCTCGCTCGCGGTCGCCGCCGTCCCCGAGGGATTGCCCGCCGTCGTCACCATCGCGCTGTCGCTCAGCGTCGGCAGGATGGTGCGGCGGGGTGCGGTCGTGCGCAAGCTGCACGCGGTCGAAACACTCGGTTGCGCCACCGTCATCTGCTCGGATAAAACCGGTACCCTCACCGAAAACCGGATGACCGTCCAGATGCTCTGGACCGCCGGCGGCCCGGTCGAGGTGGGCGGCGGCAGCCTCGAGCGGTCGGGCAGCTTTCGCAGGGAGGGCCGGGTGATCCAGCCCACCCACGACCCCGATCTGCGGCGGCTGCTCACCATCGCCGCCCTCTGCTCGAATGCCGAGCTCAGCGACACCCCGGAGGGAGATGGCAGCGGCCGGACCCTCGGCGCCGTCGGCGATCCCACCGAAATCGCGCTGGCGGTCGCCGCCGCCAAGGCGGGGATCAGCCGGACGGGCGAGCGGCAGTATCACCGGCTGGATGAGATTCCCTTCGATTCTGCCCGCAAGCGGATGTCGGTCGCCTTTCGCGAGGGGGAGGACCGGCTGCTGTTTGTCAAGGGGGCGCTGGATGTGCTGCTCGACCGGTGCGCCTTTCTCCAGCAGAACGGCCGCCGGGTGCCGCTCTCCCCCCAGCTGCGCCGGACGATCGAACAGGCGGGCGAGCGGATGGGAGAGCAGGCGCTGCGGGTGCTCGGCTGCGCCTACCGGACCCTCGAGGGCGGCATCCTGCGCGAGGACTGTGAACAGGATCTCACCTTCGTCGGCATGGCCGGTATGATCGATCCGCCGCGGCCGGAGGTCGAGGAGGCGGTGCGCCGCTGCCGCACGGCGGGTATCCGCCCGGTCATGATCACCGGCGACCACAAAACCACCGCCATGGCCATCGCGCGCAAGCTGAAAATCCTCACCGAGGGGGATCGGGTGCTCACCGGCGCCGAACTCGACCGGATGGATGACCGGCAGCTCGAACGGGAGGTGGGACAGACCGCCGTCTTCGCCCGGGTCAGCCCCGAACATAAGCTGCGGATCGTCCGGGCGCTTCGGAAAAACGGCCAGATTGTCGTCATGACCGGCGACGGGGTCAACGACGCGCCCGCCGTCAAGGAGGCAGACATCGGCGTCGCGATGGGGATTGCCGGCACCGATGTCACAAAGGAGGCCTCCTCGGTCGTTCTGCTCGACGACAACTTCGCCACCCTGGTCGCCGCTGTCGAGGAGGGCCGGGTCATCTACGACAACATCCGCAAATTCATCCGCTACCTGCTCTCCTGCAACATCGGCGAGGTGCTGGTGATGTTCCTCGGCATGGCGATGGGCCTGCCCGTCCCGCTGATGCCCATCCAGATCCTCATGGTCAACCTCACCACCGACGGCCTGCCCGCCATCGCCCTCGGGCTGGAAAAGCCGGAACCCCGGGTGATGAGCGAACCGCCCCGCCGCGCCACCGACTCGATCTTCGCCCACGGGCTGCTCACCACCATCCTCTTCCGCGGCTGCCTCATCGGGCTGTCTACCCTCGGCGTCTTCGTCTCGCTCCTTCGCTCCTCCGGTTCGCTCGAGGTGGCCCGGACGGGCGCCTTCCTCGCCCTCGTCCTCGCCCAGCTCATCCACGTCTTCGAGTGCAAGACCGAACGGCAGAACAGCCTGCGCATCAATCCCTTCTCGAATCTCCCGCTGCTCTGCGCCGTGCTGCTCTCGCTGGGGGTCGTCGCCCTCGCCGTCTGGCATCCGCTGCTCCAGCCGATTGTCGGCACCACCGCCCTGGGCCCGATCGAGGTCCTGCGGGTCGTCGGCTACTGCATGATCGGCCCGATCCTCTCGGCCATCCTCTTCCGCCGGGGCACCCGCACCTGAGCGCCCCTGTCTCCCCCGGAAGCCCCAACATAAAAACCGGCATCCCAGGCCCGATGGGCGGAGGGAATGCCGGTTTTGTTTTTTGTCCACGATAGAATTCCATTACGCCGCCGCGCCGGGATAGTTGTTGGCACGATCGAAGGCGGCCACCAGCGCCATCAGCGGGCTGCGGCCCCGCCGGAGATAGCAGCAATAATCGAGAAGCAGCAGCGCCGAGCCAAGCATACAGGCAATCAGATCCTCCATCGTGTCGAAGACACCGGTCGTCAGATGCTGCTGGGCGTCGTTGCCGAGCGCGATAAAGCAGAAAAATTCCCAGCATTCCCACACCACCGCGATGAAGGCGGAGAAAAAGAGGGCGTAGCTGCCCTGTAAGAGCGGCCGGTGCCGCCGGTCGCCCTCGCCGGTGATCCGGGCATAGAAGCAGAGGCCGATCAGCGAAAAGAGGATGCCGGAGAGCAGATGGATGAAGTTGTCGTACCAGGGAAAGCGGAAATACCAGGAGAGCGCCGTCCCCAGGCAGAAGGCGAGGTAGATAAACCCCTGCACCGCCACCGCCAGCGGACGGCCCAGCTTCAGCCGAAACAGCCGCTCGGCCGCCGGACAGGCAAAAAAGAGGGCCGCCGATACGCTGCCCCACAGCAGGCTGCCGAACGTCTCCTGCCGCCCGAACAGAAAGATATAGACGGTGGTCGCCGCATAGAGCAGCTGCATCCCCCGGTAGACCCAATCGATTACGCGATGAGATTGCATTCTATCATCCTTTTCCCAAAATGAAAACATGCTGTTTGCCGGGCCGGACAGCGGGCAAACTAAAAAACAGAACGGTCGCCCCGGGTGGGATCGACGTCGAACACCCGCACCGGCTTGCCTCGCCGGATGCATTCGGCGATCACATAGGAGGTGCCGCGCGAATGAAAATCCCAGAAGGCGAGCACCAGGTCGGCCGCCTCGATGATCCGGTCGTTGCGCCGCAGCGGCGCCTGCCTGCCATAACGCTCGTAGTCCGGCCGGTAGCAGACAAAGTGCAGGCCGAGCTGCCGGGCGGCCGCCTCGGCCAGCCGGTCCACCCCTTCGGCGCCGCCGCTGATGACCTGGGTACAGGTCAGCGGCAGCCGGGCGATCACCGCCTCCACCGTCAGCTTGTCCGCCCGCCTCGAGCCTATCACCGCAATTTTCATCCCATCCGCCTCCTTCGCCGGCCGCGCGGTCTTCTTCGCCGATCGATCTGGAAAATTGTTCCTGCCCTCCGGCTGTTTTCCCCGCTGGATGGCCTTCATTGTATCAGAATTTTGATGCAAAGGCAAACCTTGTGCGAATCCCACGCGATTTCCCTTGAGTATTCCGCGCCCATCCGGCGACAGTAAAGGAGGACCGACGGCGTTTCCCCGCCGGCGATGCCGGCGGCCGGGCGCGCTCGGTCGATCGCTATCTTTCGTTGAAGGAGCTGAAGCAATTTGCGCGCATTTTTTCGAGGGCTTGCCGCGGTCACCTGTGCCGGATGCATCGCCCTCTTTCTGCTGATGGGCGTGATGGAGGGGCAGCTGCCCGACACCTTCTATGTCCGCGAGGGGGAATCCTTCTCGCTGCACCGCTCGCTTGTCCAGTCCCAGCCGGTCATGGAAACCGCCGCGGGCGTCTACAAAACCGAACTGCGGCTGTTCGGGCTCATCCCGCTTAAATCGATCGACGTCAGCGAGGTGGGCGAGCGGGAGGTGCTCGTCTGCGGCACCCCCTTCGGCATCAAGATGCTCACCGACGGCGTCCTGGTCGTCGGTCTCAGCGAGATCGAGACCGACGGCGGTCTGGTCAGCCCCGCCACCCTCGCCGGCATCCAGAAGGGGGATGTGCTGATCAGCCTCGACGGCTCGAAGGTACTCTCCAACCGGGATGTCGCCCAGCGGGTGGAGGCGAGCGGCGGCCGGCCGATCCAGGCGGTGCTCCGCCGGGGCAACGTCCGCTACGAAACCGCGCTGCAGCCGGTGCCGTCGGCCTCGGGGGACGGCTACAAGCTCGGGCTGTGGGTGCGGGACAGCTCGGCCGGCATCGGCACGATGACCTTCTACGATCCCACGACCCAGGTCTTCGGCGGGCTGGGACACGCCATCACCGACGTCGATACCGGGGAGATCCTGCCGCTCGGCAGCGGCGAAATCGTCTCGGTGGATATCGAGGGGGCGGTCAAAGGCCAGGGCGGCCAGCCGGGCGAGCTGCGCGGCAGCTTCCACACCTATGATACCATCGGATCGCTCGAGGAAAACCGCGAAACCGGTGTCTTCGGCGTCCTCACCACCCCGCCGGAGGGCGGCCTCCTCCTGCCGGTCGCCCTCCGGCAGGAGGTCCACACCGGCTCCGCCCAGATCTACACCACCATCGACGGACGCACCCCCCAGCTGTTCGACATCGAGATCGAGCGGGTCAATCTCACCGACGCCAACCCCACCCGCAATATGGTCATCCGCATCACCGACCCCGAGCTGCTCACCGCCACCGGCGGCATCGTCCAGGGCCAGAGCGGCAGCCCGATCGTGCAGGATGGCCGGCTGGTGGGCGCTGTAACCCATGTTTTTATCAACGATCCCAGCCGAGGTTATGGCATTTTTGCCGAAAATATGATCGAGACCGTCTGGTCTCTTGCCAAAGCCCCATCCGGCAAAGTATCATAAAAACGTAAGAAACCTGTCGAATCGGGGGGAACGAAAATGGGCGGGAATCTTTTACAGATACTTGCAATATTTTCCTTTTTATGGTAATCTAATACCAACCCAATCAACATCCTACATCGGAGGTTTCAGACATGACCGCAACACCCAAAGTTCTCATTTCGGACGAAAGCCAGGACTTCTGCTCCCTCTGTGCGGGTGCGCTGAAGGAGCTGGGGTTCGACACCCTCGTTGCCCCGAGGGATGGACATAAAGTTTTAGAGATGCTCGCCGAGCATCAGCCGGACGCGGTGCTGATGGACGTCTTCCTTGCGGGGATCGACGCGATCGCGGTGATGGAAGAGGCCCACGAGATGGCCCTCGACCCGATGCCCGTCTTCCTTGTGATGTCCAGCCAGGACAGCCCCAGCCTCGAGAAGGAGCTGCTCGACCGCGGCGCCAGCTACTACTTTCTCAAGCCGTTCGACTACCAGGTGCTGGCGCGGCGGATCGTCGAGCTGACCGGCCGGGGCTTCAGCGCGGCCGAAGGCAATAGAGAGCCCCAGCTGGACGTCGTCGTCACCGAAATCATCCACCAGATCGGCGTGCCGGCACACATCAAGGGCTACCACTACCTCCGCGAGGCGATCCTGCTGTCGGTCGAGAATCCCGAGATGATCAACTCGGTCACCAAGCTGCTCTACCCGACGGTGGCCAAGCGGTTCGAGACCACCTCCTCCCGGGTCGAGCGGGCCATCCGCCACGCCATCGAGGTCGCCTGGGACCGGGGCGATGTCGACACCCTCAACAGCTACTTCGGCTACACCATCCACAACGGCCGGGGGAAGCCGACCAATTCGGAGTTTATCGCGATGATCGCCGACAAGCTGCGGCTGCAGTATCGGATCGTCTAATCCTGTGCCGCCTGCCCGGCCGCGAGCGACTGGATACCGGTGCCGGCCAGCGCCCAGAGATAGAAGGAAGCCACGGTGGCGTAGGGGGAATAGCGCGCCTTGCAGCGGGCAAACTCCTGCCGGGTGAGCTTGCGGTCGATGCCGTAGAGCCTCCCCAGCCCCCGCTGGATGCCGAGGTCGTCGTAGCTCAGCACATCGGGACGCATGAGCGCGAAGATGAGCAGCATCTCGGCCGTCCAGCGCCCCACCCCGCGCAGGGTGGTAAGCGTCCGGATCACCGCCTCATCCTCCATCGCGGGCAGCGCCGCGAAGTCGATCTCGCCGCGCACCGCCGCCCGGGCAATCCCCTTGAGATAGGACGCCTTGCGGAAGGAAACGCCGCACTGCTGAATCTCCGCCTCCTCCAGCCGGTCGAGCGCC
>CASGDD010000036.1 GCA_949300115.1 uncultured Oscillospiraceae bacterium
GAGGAGCCGGACAGGGATTCCTCCGGCGTCTTTTTCCAGTACCGCTACCGCTTCCCCGACGCCGGGCTCGAGCTGACCGCGACCGGACCGGTCATGCAGTCGGTGCTGACGATGGAAGATAGCGGCTGGCGCTGGATCGACGGGGAGGGGAATCCCATCACCACCCCCACCGCCTTCGATCACACCGGCAAGCCGGTCGACGAGGCGGATGCCTATCTCCGTCTCAGTTTTGTGGGCGGCCTCTCCACCGGCTGGCGTTTCGATAACCAGGCGTCGTTTGTACTGTAAAAGGGGAAAGGGGTGGATCGATGTGAAATGTCCGTTTGCTTTCCGGTTTCTGGCCGTATGGTTGACTGCCCTCTTGCTGACCAGCTGCAGCGCCGGCGACCCGCTCGCCGTCGCCCCGGCATTCACCCAAAAAGGCGCCGTGCTTTCTTTGGGGATCTCCTTTGAGGAGATGACTTCCCTTTCCAAACAATACGACCAACTGGAGGGGGCGCTGGACATCGCCTTCTGCGAGGATGAGCTCTGCAAAATCGCGCCCAATCCACTCGAGCGCGACTGGGTCCTCGCGGGCAGTGAGGCCGACTGGACGGAGGATGAACTCCGGGCGGCGCTGGGTGAACCCTTCCGCGCCGAGGAAAATGCCCGCTTTGGCGCCGGGTATGGCGTCGAGACCTACCTCTTCGACCGGCAGGGAGGGAAAGTCGACCAACCGTCCGAGGCGGACAGCGTGCTCTTTTTGAAGGGGAGGGGTACCTCGCAGGCGGGTCTGGAACTCCAAAAACTTTATCAAGAGGAACGCAGCCGCTTTCGTTTCACAAGCACGGATGGCGACGCGATCCACCTCGGCATGACCGGAACGGAGGTTGCCGAGGCGCTGGGGGAGACCCCCACCGTCGAGTATCATAATTTTTATCTGACGACCCAGCGGTTCCCCGACCATCAATTGATCCTCTACACCACCGGCGACCTCATCCAGGCGGTCCGGGTGGGGGAGAACTGGCGGGGCGACTTCGAACCGGAGGGGGAGGGCCGCGGCTTTCGCGCCTACGACAAAAAGGGCGACCCCGTTCCCGAGGACGCCTACGAGCAGACATTTCCCAATGTTCACTTCCTCGCGGTCGAGCCGGGCGACGCCGAAGGGCACAGCTACACCTACCGCCTGCTCGGCATTCGGTTCGAGGGAGGAGGTTGAGCGCGGGGGATATCCGCTTTACAAAATTCCCCGAAGGCGGTGGTTTAGCAGCGCATAGGTATTGCGGACACCATAGCAGTAGGTGCCATCCGACAGCTTCTCCAGCCGGTTGCGCTCGAGAAAGGCGACCTCCCCCGGCAGTCGGGGCGCTTCGGTTGGACAGCCCTCCCGGTTATAGACACTGGAAAAGCTGTCATTGGTCTCCGGATCGAAGACCGCTCGCCAGGGCTCCCCGATCTCTATAAGACCGTCAAAATCGGTATGCAGCCAGTCGATCCCGCGGTCCTCCGGCAGCCAGCCCTGTTCTGCCGACAACATACACTGGATCCGGCAGAGCTCTCCTTCACAGAAAAAGACCGTCGGCCGGTTGGAACAAGATTGCATCCGCGCGAGGGTTTCCCCCCGACTGAGTCCCAGTTCGAGGGCAATCCCCTCACTGCAAACCGCATGGGGCAGTTGCCCGCCGCCTGCACATCCGGCAAGCAGACAGAGCAGAAACCCCACCACCAACAGCAAACATCTCTGTCCACGCCGCATCACCATCACCCATTCACAGCTTATCAGCTTTCCGTCCCCCTGTAAAGCCGGCATATCGCAAAAAAATCCCCGCAAATCCCGCAAAAAACACTTGCATCCCCGCGCGGGATATGGTAAAGTATATGGGTCTGAGGAGTGATCCCGGACAGCAATCGGACAGTCCTCTGCTACTGATGGGCACGAATGTCCTTGTATGAAGGAGGGTCATCTATCATGGATGCCTTGAAAGCCATCACGAAAGATCAGCTCAAGACTGATCTGCCCGAGATCAAGATCGGCGACACCGTCCGTGTCCACGTTCGGATCAAAGAGGGCAACCGCGAAAGAACCCAGGCATTTGAAGGAACCGTCATCGCCCGCAAGCATGGCGGCATCGCCGAGACCTTCACCGTCCGCCGCGTTTCCTACGGCGTCGGTGTCGAGCGCGTGTTCCCGATCCATTCGCCCAACGTCGAAAAGGTCGAACTCGTGCGCGAAGGCCGTGTGCGCAGAGCGAAGCTCTACTACCTGCGCGGCAGGGTCGGCAAGGCGGCCAAGGTCAAATCCAAGCTGCGGTAACTGGTACGATGGTAGAAGGGAAAAAGGGACAGTCTGCTGTCCCTTTTTTGCTTTTTCTGCCGCTCTCGATGCCCACCCGCGCGTTTTGCGCCCTTTCTCCACAAAAAGTTTACATCCTTGTAGCAACTTTGCACCCCGCGATCGGATATGGTATACTAGTGGGGTAATCTCTTTTCCGTGGGCGTCACCCTGTCCCACGGAGCTGCATGCGGCGGATGGGGAACACCCGGCGCAGGCTATCACAGCGTAAGGCGGTGACGATCGGTTGGAGGAAAAAAAGTTCCTGTCACAGGACAGCGACCGGATACAGGATATCGACCTGGACATCGACGGTAACCCGATTGTGGATTGGGAGGAGCCGGAGACCGCTCTTGCCCACGCCGCCGGCGAACCGGGAGGGCCGGATGGGGAGACGCCCAAACCGCCCAAGCCCTCGGCGATGGAGGAGCTGCTCGAGTGGTTTCAGACAATTGTCACCACCTGCGTGGTGATCTTTCTCGCCTTCATCTTCTGCTTCCGCATCGTGACGGTGGACGGCGAATCGATGCTGCCGACCGTCCATCCGGGGGACTGGCTCTTCTCCTACAGTTTTCTGTACACCCCCAAGCAGGGGGACATTGTCGCGGTGAGCGAATCGATCAGCTATGAGCGCAACCTCATCAAGCGGATCATCGCCACCGAAGGCCAGACGGTTGACATCGACCCCGAGCGCGGGGTGGTGCTGGTCGACGGGGTCGCGCTGGACGAACCCTACACCGCCTCGCCGACCTTCGAAACCGGCACCCTCCGTTTTCCCATGACCGTGCCGGAGGGGCATGTCTTCCTGATGGGGGACAACCGCAACTTCTCCACCGATTCACGGGTGATCGGCCCGGTGGATGAGCGCTATATCATGGGCAAGACGGTCCTCCGTCTTTTCCCCTTCGATCAGATCGGACTGCTTGCCGGTGGATGATGAGATCATCCGCCGGCAGATGGCGGGGGAGTTTTTTGACTGGCTGGAGATCTTTACCCACCTGATCCTGCTGGTCCTCCTGTGCTTCACCTTTGTTTTTCGTTTTGTCACCGTCGACGGCGACTCGATGGCGCCCACCCTGCGCTCAGGCGACCACCTCTGCATCCAGCTGCTCGGCTGTCAGGCGGAGGCGGGGGATATTGTTGTTCTTGCGCCCGAGGGGGAACGGGGCCACCTCCTGATCAAACGGGTCATCGCCACCGGCGGACAGACGGTCGATATCGACTTTGAGACCCATGAGGTTTGGGTGGACGGCAAACTGCTGGAGGAACCCTATCTCGCCGAGCCCACCCTGCTGCAGGCGGATGTCCACTTCCCGGTCACCGTCCCCGAGGGACATCTTTTTGTCATGGGCGACAACCGCAACATCTCACTCGACTCGCGCAACACGGGCATCGGAATGCCGGATGCCCGCCGGGTGGTGGGAAAGGCTCTGCTGCGCCTCTCTCCCTCCACCGGCTGGATCGATTAGCCGCATCCGCGCGCAGACCCTCACAACGGAGGCTGGATATGAACGATCAAAACCCCATCCAGTGGTTTCCTGGACATATGACCAAAACCCGACGGCTGATGGAAAAGAACATCGGTCTGGTGGATCTTGTGACCGAGCTGGCCGACGCCCGCATCCCCTATTCCAGCCGCAATCCCGAGGTCCCGCGGCTGACCCATGGCAAACCGCGGATCCTGCTGCTCAACAAATGCGACGCGGCCGATGAGGCGGCTACCCGACTGTGGCTTGCCCACTACAAGGCGGAAGGAACCCTCTGCCTCGCGACCGACTGCCGCAGCGGCAAGGGACTCGGCCAGTATCAGCAGCTCGTCCGCTCGGTCCTTGCCGAAAAGATCGGACGGCTGCGCGCCAAGGGGATGGGCGGGCGCGCCATCCGGGTGATGGTCGTCGGCATCCCCAATACCGGCAAGTCCTCCTTTATCAACCGGATGGCCGGTGGCAAGCGGGCCAAGGTGGAGGACCGGCCGGGCGTCACCCGCGGCAAGCAATGGGTGAGCCTTGCCGACGGCATCGACCTGCTCGACATGCCGGGTGTCCTCTGGCCGAAATTTGACGATCAGACGGTCGCCGAGCATCTCGCCTTCACCGGCGCCATCAAGGACGACGTCCTCGATATCGAGACGCTGGCGGTAAGGCTGCTCGACAGCCTCGCCCGCCACTATCCCGACCTGTTGGCCGCGCGCTATGGGGTGGAGGCGGAAGGCGCCCATCCGGGCGAGCTGCTCGAAGCCATCGGCCGCAAGCGGGGAATGCTCATCTCGGGCGGCGAGGTCAACACCGAACGGGCCGCCATCATGCTGCTCGACGAATTCCGCGGCGGCCGCATCGGCCGCATCACCCTTGAGCGCCCGGGCGAGATGGAAGCCCGGATGGAGGAGCCGGATGGATCTCTACGCATTTGACGCCTGCCGCAGGGAGGGGCTTACCGGCCCGCTCTGCGGCATCGACGAGGCAGGCCGGGGGCCGCTGGCCGGCCCGGTCTTTGCGGCCGCGGTCATCCTGCGTCCGGAACCGGTCATCGAGGGACTCAACGATTCGAAAAAACTGACCGCCAAGCGCCGGGAGGCGCTCTACGAGATCATCACCCGGCAGGCGGCCGCCTACGCGATTGCCTACTTCGACGCTGAAACGATCGACCGCGTCAACATCCTGCAGGCCACCTTTCTGGCGATGCGCCGGGCGATGGCAGATCTGCCGCAGCCGCCCGCACTGGCTCTGGTGGACGGCAACCGGGACCCCGGCCTCGGTGTCCCCACCGAGCTGATTGTCGGGGGGGACGGGCAGTCGGCCGCGATTGCAGCCGCTTCCATCCTCGCCAAGGTTGCCAGGGACCGCACGATGCTCCGCCTGGCCGAAGCGTATCCCGAATACCGGTTCGACAAGCACAAGGGCTATGGTACCCCGCTGCATTATGAGCTGCTGCGTACCTACGGCGTCAGCCCGATCCACCGAAAGAGCTTCCTGCGCAAGATGCAGCCCGCACCGCCCGCACTGGGGCCGATGGGGGAGAGGTACACCGCCGGCTACCTGGAAAAGGCGGGGTATACCATCCTTGCGCACAACTACCGCAGCCGCTATGGCGAGATTGATCTCATCGCCTGCGATAGCAACCATCTTCTGTTCGTCGAAGTCAAAACCAGAACCGAACACGCCATGGTCGAGGGACGGCAGGCCGTAGACCGCCGGAAGCAGACGCGGATCCTTCGGACCGCCCTGCAGTACCTAAGCGAACACCCCGACACCCGGCAGCCCCGCTTCGATGTGGCGGAGGTTGTCGCCAGCCGGGAGGGAGACCGGGTCATCGGCTTTACCTACCTCGACAACGCCTTTGGGATGGAGGGGTATCATGCGACTTTTTGACCTGCACTGTGACACCATCATCGAATGCTACAAACAGAAGGTCCCGCTGCGGGAAAACCGGCTGCAGATTGATCTGGTGCGTGGCGGGCGCGCCTACGAACGCTGGGCCCAGCTGTTCGCCATCTGCCCACCCGATACGCTGCGCGGGCAGGACGCACGCGACTTTTTTGACACCCGTTACCGGCTGTTTGCCGACGAGATGGCCCGCAACGAGGACCTGGCGGTCTGGGTAAAACATCCGCAGGGCTATGTCCACCCGGCGGATGACCCCCGTATGACCGCCATCCTCACGGTGGAAAACGGCTGTGTCCTGGCCGGCGATCTCCACCAGATCCCCCGGCTCTCCGCCCTGGGGGTCCGGCTGATCACCCTGACCTGGAACGCCGACAATGAGATTGCCTCGGGCATTCTCGGCAGCGGCGGCGGACTGACCGATTTCGGCCGAGAGGCCGTCCGGCTGATGGAGGAGGAACAGATCGCCCTCGATGTCTCCCATCTGGGGGAACACAGCTTCTGGGAGCTCTACGACCGGACGGAGGGCCCGATCGTCGCGAGCCATTCGAACGCCCGCTTCCGGTGCCGCCATCCCCGCAATCTGACCGATGAACAGTTTAAAGCCATCGTCGCCCGCGGCGGTATCGTCGGTTTCAATCTCTGCGTTCCCTTCATCACCCCCTGGGATCATGAACCCTTCGGCGGCAACTGGTACGCCGACTACAGCTGCCCGATGGAGGAGATCGTCGGGATGATCGAATACATGTGGAGTCTCGGCGGGGAGGATACCCTCTGCATGGGCAGCGATTTCGACGGCTCGCCCATCACCCGTGAGCTCAATGCCATCGACAAGCTCCCCACCCTCTACGACGCCCTCAAGGCACGGGGGCACGACGACGAGCTGCTTGATAAGTTCTTCTACCGCAACGCCTGGGACTTTTTTACCCGGGCATAAGCACCCACTCTATGCGGGCGGCCGGGCCGCCCCGGAAGGATGTCGACGATGACCTATCTCAGCACCCGCAACCACCGGTGCAGCGAATCCGCGGCAGCCGCGATCACCCGCGGCATCGCGCCGGACGGCGGCCTCTTTGTCCCCGATTCGCTGCCCCCCATTTCCCAAGAGATGCTCGCTAGCTGGCTGCCGCTCGATTACCGGGCACGCGCGGCGGCGGTGCTCGCGCTGTTTCTGACCGACTTTTCCCATGAAGAGCTCACACAGGCGATCGACGCCGCCTACGGCGCCAACTTCGACCATCCCGCCATCGCGCCGCTGCGTACGGTGGGCAGCCTCCATTTCCTCGAGCTGTGGCATGGGCCGACCTGTGCCTTTAAGGACATGGCCCTCCAGCTGCTGCCCCACCTGATGACCCGGGCAGCCGCCAAGAGGGGGGATACCCGTGAGATTGTCATCCTGACCGCCACCTCGGGCGACACCGGCAAGGCGGCTCTGGCCGGTTTCCGGAATGTGCCCGGCACCCGCATCCTCGTCTACTATCCCAAGGAGGGGGTCAGTCCCATCCAGCGACTGCAGATGGTGACCGAGGAGGGGGACAATGTCGGCGTCTGCGCGGTGGAGGGCAACTTTGACGACACCCAGACGGGAGTCAAGCGGATCTTCAGCGACTGGTCAATCGCCGAGCGGCTCGACCGGCAGGGGATGGTTCTCTCGAGTGCCAACTCGATCAACTGGGGGCGGCTGGTTCCGCAGATTGTCTACTATTTCCATGCCTATCTCGAGCTGGTTGCCGCCGGTTCGGTTTCGATGGGCGAGCGGATCAACGTCTGTGTTCCCACCGGCAACTTCGGCAACATCTTAGCTGCCTACTATGCGCGCGGCATGGGACTGCCGATCGGCCGGCTGATCTGCGCCTCCAATGCCAACCGGGTGCTGACCGACTTCTTCCAGAGCGGCAGCTACGACCGCAACCGGCCGTTTTATACCACCATCTCCCCCTCGATGGATATTCTCATCTCCTCCAACCTCGAGCGGCTGCTTTTCGACCTGTGCGGCCGGAATGACCGGCAGCTGGCCGCCTGGATGGAATCGCTGCGCACCACCGGACATTACACCGTCCCGGATGCCGTTTGCGACCGGATGCGGGCGCTCTTTGCGGCCGGCACAGCCGACGAGAACGCCACCCGTCAGGCCATCCGTGAGGTCTTTGAGCGGGAGGGCTATCTCTGCGATCCCCATACGGCGGTCGCCGTCCGGGTCTATGAGGATTACCGGCAGCAGACGGGCGACCGGACGCCAGCGGTGATTGTCTCGACCGCCAATCCCTACAAATTCGCCGGCAGCGTCCTCCAGGCGCTGGGAGCCGACGGGAATGGGGATGAATTTGAGCGCATCGACCGCCTCCACCGGCTGTCCGGTCTGGCTGTTCCATCCTCCCTCGCCGATCTGCGCTGCAAGCCGGAGCGGTTCGGCGCCTGCTGTACCCGGGAGGGGATGGAAAACGCTCTCCTTGCGATGCTGGGAATAGGGAGCTGAGCGGGATGGCGGTATTTACGATTGCGGACCCCCATCTCTCGCTGGGCGGTTCCAAGGCGATGGAGATCTTCCCCGGGTGGGATGGCTATGTCGCGCTGCTCGAGGCGAACTGGCGGGCCGCCGTCGCGCCGGAGGACACGGTTGTGCTCGCCGGCGACATCTCCTGGGGGATGAGCTTGGAGGAATCGCTCGACGATTTCCGCTTCCTCGACCGGCTGCCCGGACGCAAGCTCATTCTCAAGGGCAACCACGACTACTGGTGGACGACCAAAAACAAGATGGACCGTTTTTTCGAGCATGAGGGGCTCTCCACCCTGCAGATTCTGCACAACAACGCCTTTGCGGTGGAGGGGCTCATCCTCTGCGGCACCCGCGGCTGGATCTTCGACGGGGAGGGGACGATGAAACCGGATGACCGCAAGGTGCTCGCGAGGGAGGCGGGCCGGCTGCGCGCCTCGCTGGAGGCGGGCCGGCAGCTCGAAGGGGAGCCGGTTGTGTTTTTGCACTATCCGCCCGTCTATGCCAGCCAGATCTGCACCGAAATCCTCGATCTGCTGTGTGCCTACGGCATCCGGCGGTGCTATTACGGCCACATCCATGGGCCGGCCTGCCGGTACGCGGTCAACGGCACCGCCTTCGGGATTGAATTTCGGCTTGTTTCGGGGGATTTTCTGCGATTTCAGCCGATGAAAATCAATTGACTTTACAGACTCTTATGATATAATAATGGTTGTTTGAGTTACTAAGGCAGGAGGATGTACAAAATGGGCTTATTGTCAGCCAACAAGACAGAAACCAATACGATGGTGCTCGAGATCAAGGTCGAGCCGGATGTGTTTGAGAAGGCGGTCCAGAATGTCTTCCGCAAACAGGCCAAATCGATTTCGGTCCCCGGCTTCCGCAAGGGGAAGGCGCCGCGCCATATCGTCGAGCGGATGTATGGTGAGGGTGTTTTCTACGAGGACGCGATGAACGACCTCCTTCCCGACGCCTACCAGGCTGCCGTTGATGAGGCTGGCATCGAGCCCGTGGATCAGCCGCAGGTGGAGGTCACCGAGGTTTCGAAGGAGAACGGCTTTACCTTCAAAGCGACGGTCACCGTCATGCCCGAGGTTGAAGTGAAGGACTACAAGGGCCTCACCGCCGAGCGCAGGCTCTACAAGGTCACCGATGAGGAGGTCGAGGGGGAGCTTGGCCGGATGGCCGATAAGGCGAGCCGGATGGTCAGCGTCGAGGACCGCGCCGCTCTGCAGGGCGACCAGGCGATCATCGATTTTGAGGGCTTTATGGACGGTACCGCCTTCGAGGGCGGCAAGGGGGATCACTTCCCGCTGACCCTCGGTTCCGGTCAGTTCATCCCCGGTTTTGAGGATCAGGTGGTCGGACATAAACCGGGCGAGAGCTTTGATGTCACCGTGACCTTCCCGGAGGATTATCAGGCGACCGAGCTGGCCGGCAAAGAAGCGGTCTTCAAGGTGACGCTGCACGAGCTGAAGGTCAAGGAGCTGCCGGAGATGGACGACGAGTTTGCCAAGGATGTCAGCGAATTTGATACCCTCGACGAACTGCGTGCCGATGTCCGCAAAAAGCTGGAGGAAAACAAAAAGAAGATGTCCGATGAGGACGTCGAGAACCAGCTGATCGACAAGGTGGTTGAGCACCTCGAGGGGGAGATTCCCGAGGTGATGTACAAAAACCGCGCGGACGAGATGATGCAGGAGTTTGACTACCGGCTGCAGAGCCAGGGCTTCAGCCTGCAGAGCTATCTGCAGTACGGCGGCCTCGATCCTGAGTCCTTCCGTCAGTCGTTCATGCCCCAGGCCGAACGCCAGGTAAAGGTGCGTCTCGCGCTCGAGAAGATTGCCGAGCTGGAGAAGCTGGAGCCCACCGAAGAGGAGATCGAAGCCGAGATCCAGAAGATGGCCGAGATGTATAAGCTCGAGGCCGACAAGATCCGCGAAATCGTCAAGGTGGAGGACATCAAGAAGGACCTTTCCTCCAACAAGGCGATCGATCTGGTGCGGGAGAACGCGGTGATCACCGAGGTTGACGGCGACGCGAAGCCGGAAGAGACGGAAAAGCCCGCCAAGAAGACCACCGCCAAAAAGGCCGCCAAGAAGGATGCCGCCGACGCGGATGCCGCCGACGAGGAGAAACCCAAAAAGAAACCTGCCGCCAAGAAAGCGGCGAAAAAAGCGGTCGAGGAGGATGCGGCTGAATAAAAGCCGTCCCCCTCTGACTATACTGATGCTGGAAAGCCTGTGCCGTCCGTCCCTTCTGCCCGTCTTCAGGGAAGAAGGGGCGGATCTCCAGTATCCTGCGGTTATGCCGCAGCAGGGCCGGGCTCGCAAGGAGGTCTTAGCATGTTTGAAGTTCCGAACCTAGCGCTGGTCCCAACCGTCATTGAGACGACCAACCGTGGTGAACGGGCGTATGATATCTTTTCGCGCCTGCTCAACGACCGCATTGTCATGCTGATGGATGAGGTCAACGATACCACCGCCAGCCTGGTGGTGGCCCAGCTGCTCTTCCTCGAGGGGCAGGATCCCGACAAGGACATCAACCTCTACCTCAATTCACCCGGCGGATCGATCACCGCCGGCATGGCTATCTACGATACCATGCAGTATATCAAATGCGATGTCTCCACCATCTGCATCGGCCTGGCCGCTTCGATGGGTGCCTTTTTGCTCTCGTCGGGCGCGAAGGGCAAACGGATTGCGCTGCCGAACGCCGAGGTGATGATCCACCAGCCGTCCGGCGGCTTCCAGGGCCAGGCAACCGACATGAAGATCCGCACCGATTGGATCCTGCGGACCAAGGAGAAGATCAACCGGATCATGGCGGGCAACACCGGCCAACCGATCGAGGTCATCGAGCGGGATACCGAGCGGGACAACTTCATGTCGGCCGAGGAGGCCCTGCACTACGGCCTGGTCGACAAGGTGCTGACCAGCCGGTAACCGTCCCCTAACCCCTGCCGGCGCTGCGTCGCCGTTTGAGATGTTTTTGAAGATTGGAATGGTGAAGTAGTTGCCAAGGAACAACGACGATTATAAAGAACTGCATTGCTCCTTCTGCGGAAAGACCCAGTCGCAGGTCAAGCGGTTGGTGGCGGGGCCCGGCGTCTATATCTGCAACGAATGCATCGAACTCTGCCAGAGTGTCCTGGACGACGATATGGGCTACCGCAAGCCGCGGGTTTCGGAGAAGATTGAGATCACCATCCCCAAGCCCCACGAGATCAAAGAGGTCCTCGACGAGTATGTCATCGGCCAGGAGGGCGCCAAGCTGGCCCTGTCGGTGGCGGTCTACAACCACTACAAGCGGATCTACTTCGGCTCGAGTGACGATGTCGAGCTGCAGAAATCCAATGTGCTGTTGATCGGACCGACCGGTGTCGGTAAAACCTTCCTCGCCCAGAATCTGGCAAAGCTGCTCAACGTCCCCTTTGCCATCGCCGACGCGACCACCCTCACCGAGGCCGGTTATGTCGGCGAGGATGTTGAAAACATCCTGCTGCGCCTCATCCAGGCGGCCGACTTCGATATCGAACGGGCGGAGAAGGGCATCATCTACGTCGATGAGATCGATAAGATCACCCGAAAATCGGAAAACCCGTCGATCACCCGGGACGTCAGCGGGGAGGGTGTACAGCAGGCGCTGCTCAAGATCATCGAAGGTACCGTCTCGAACGTCCCGCCCCAGGGCGGACGCAAGCATCCGCAGCAGGAATTTATCCAGATGGATACCTCCAACATCCTCTTTATCTGCGGCGGATCGTTCGACGGCATCGATAAGATCATCGAAAAGCGGGTGGGTTCCTCTTCTCTGGGCTTTGGCGCGAAGATTCGCGACAAACACAGCGAGGAGACCAGCGAGCTTTTAAAGCAGGTGACCCCCCACGATCTCGTCAAATTCGGGCTCATCCCCGAACTGGTTGGCCGTCTGCCGGTCATCACCGCGCTCGAGCCGCTCGACGTGGAGGCGCTGACCCGCATCCTGACCGAGCCGAAAAACGCCATCGTCAAGCAGTATAAACGTCTGTTTGAGATGGATGGCGTCGAGCTCCGTTTGGAGGAAGGGGCGCTGCGTGCGATTGCCCAGCAGGCGATTGCCCAAAACACCGGTGCCCGTGGCCTTCGTTCGATCATGGAAGGGGTGCTGGGGTCGCTGATGTACAACACCCCCTCCGACTACACCATCGACACCATCACCATCACCGAGGGCTGTATCACCGGGGATGCCGAGCCGATCATTACCCACAATCCGGAGAAAAAACCGGTAAAGCTGCAGTTCAAGGTCCGCGGCCGCAGCCGGCGCAACTCCACCGGCTGATCGCTTTCGGGTCTGCCGCAAGATCAAAACCTATCCGCCAGCCTCCGATCCATCGGGATCGGGGGCTGCTTTGTCTCCCTCCAGGCCGTTTGGCCGCCGCAGGCAGGTTTGCCAATCGGCCCGGAGACAACAATCGGCATTTTATCAGAAAATACAAGGGATTTCTTGTTGAAAAATTCTTCGTTTCCGATTATACTAAACCTTAATCAACAATCAAACGCCGCCGGTCCAGCCGGTGTAAAAGGAGGAACATAAGATGGGTACACAGCCGAAACACACGATCGGCCTGCCGATGCTGGCACTGCGAGGTATCGTACTGTTCCCCCATATGGTACTGCATTTTGACGTAGGACGCCCCAAGTCGGTCCTCGCTCTCAATAAGGCGCTTGCGGAAGACCAGCTCATCTACCTGACGGCCCAAAAGGATATCCGGGAGGATGACCCCGACTCGGACGGTCTGTATGAGGTCGGTGTGGTGGCCGAGGTCAAGCAGATTCTCAAAATGCCGGGGGACAACCTGCGGGTAATTGTGGAAGGTCTCTACCGGGCCAAAACGGTCGATATCCTCAGCGAGGACCCCTTCTTGATTGCCGATATCCAGCCGCTGCCGATGGAGGAGCTGCCAGCCGCCTATGCCGCCACCGTCGAAGCGCTGATGCGCGGCATCAAGGAGGAGTTCGAGGAGTACTGTGTCCTCTCGCCCAAAATCCCCAAGGAGATGGTTCTCAACGTCCTCTCAAGCGGCGACGGCAACCATCTGTGTGAGTACATAGCCGGCAACCTGCCGCTGGATCTCGAAAAGAAACAACAGATTCTCGAGGAATGTAACCTGCGCAAGCGGCTCGGCCGGATGCTCGCCATCCTTCGCCATGAAAAGACCATCCTATCGCTCGAACGGGAGATCTACGAGAAGGTCAAAGATCAGGTCGATCAGAACCAGCGGGATTACTACCTGCGCGAACAGCTCAAGGTCATCCAAAATGAGCTGGGAGAGGGGGAAGGCTACCTCTCGGAGGCGGACGAATACCGCTACCGGATTATGGCGCTCTCCCTCGAGGACAAGACCGAGGAGCATCTGCTGGCCGAGGCCGACCGTCTCTCCAAGATGCCGGGTTCCTCCCAGGAGGCCGCCGTCATCCGCACCTACCTGGACACCTGTCTGGCGCTTCCCTGGCATGAGCACACCAAGGACAAGACCGACGTCGAACGTGCCCGCAAGATCCTCGAACACGACCACTATGGGATGAAAAAGGTCAAGGAGCGCATCCTCGAGCTCATTGCGGTGCGCAAACTGGCGCCCGATATCAAAGGACAGATCGTCTGCCTCTACGGACCACCGGGGGTTGGCAAGACCTCGGTCGCCAAATCGATCGCCCGGGCGATGGGACGCAAATATGTGCGGGTTTCGCTGGGTGGGATGCGGGATGAATCGGATATCCGCGGCCACCGCAAAACCTACGTCGGTTCGATGCCCGGTCGGATTATCTCGGCGATGAAGCAGGCGGAGGTCAAAAACCCGGTGATCCTGCTCGACGAGATCGACAAACTCGGACACGATTTCCGCGGCGATCCCGCGTCCGCCCTGCTGGAGGTGCTCGACTACGAGCAGAACGTCCAGTTCCGGGACCACTATATCGAGGTGCCCTTCGATCTCAGCGAGGTACTCTTTATCACCACCGCCAACGACACCAGCTCGATCCCGGCGCCGCTCTACGACCGGATGGAGATCATCGAGCTGTCCAGCTATACCCGCGAGGAAAAGTTCCAGATCGCCAAGCGTCATCTGATCAAAAAGCAGCGGGAGCGGCATGGCATGAACGGGCGCACGCTGGTCATACGGAACGACGCGATCTATGCCCTCATCGACTTCTACACCCGGGAATCGGGTGTGCGCAGCCTCGAGCGGGAGATTGCCTCCCTCTGCCGCAAGGCGGCCGCCCGGCTGGTGGAGGAACATGCACCCAACCGCATCGTCATCGACCGGCCGGTCGTGGAAGAGATGCTGGGGCCCCATCGCTTCAAACCGGATGTCCTCTCCCAGAAGGACGAAATCGGGGTGGCCAACGGCCTGGCCTGGACCAGTGTCGGCGGAGAGATGCTCGAAATCGAGGTCGCCGTACTGGAAGGGTCCGGCAAGCTGGAGCTGACCGGTTCGCTCGGCAGCGTGATGAAGGAGTCGGCGCAGGCCGCCATCACCTATGTTCGCAGCCGGTCGGAACAGCTGCCGGTCGACCGGGAGTTCTATAAAAATAAGGATATTCATATCCATGCGCCGGAGGGAGCCATCCCCAAGGATGGGCCGAGCGCCGGCATCACCATGACCACCGCGCTCGTTTCCGCCCTCTGTGGGATTCCGATCCGCCACGACGTCGCAATGACCGGCGAGGTGACCCTGCGCGGCCGGGTACTGCCCATCGGCGGACTCAAGGAAAAGACGATGGCTGCCTACCGCGCCGGCATCCGGACGGTCATCATCCCCGAGGCCAACCGGCCCGATCTCGCCGAGATCGACCCGGTGGTGCGGGAGGACATCACCTTTGTCACGGCTGAATCGATGGATACCGTACTGAATACCGCCCTGCTGACCTCCCTCGACCTGGGTACGCACGATCCGGAGAGCAGGAAGTTTGTCATCGAGTCGCCCGGACGGCCGGTCACCGACCAGTCGCCGGTCGCTGTCAATTGATTCTACGCTATCCCAAGGAGGGCTGCGTTTTGAACCTGGCCAAGGTCAACTACGAGAAATCCTTTGGAACGGCGGCGCAGCTTCCGCCGTCCGAAGGGGTGGAAATTGTCTTCTCCGGCCGTTCGAATGTCGGCAAATCCTCGCTGCTCAACAAGCTTCTGGGGCGCAAAAACCTCGCCCGTGTCTCCTCCATGCCGGGCAAAACGACAACCGTCAATTTCTACCGGGGGGAGGGCTTCCGTCTGGTCGATCTGCCGGGATACGGCTATGCCAAACGGTCGCGCAGCGAGCAGAAGCGGTGGGCCGACCTGATGGAGGGCTTCTTCCAGATGGGACGGGAAATCGGGCTGGTGATTCAGCTCATCGATATCCGCCATCCGCCGACAGCGGATGACCGAACGATGATCGATTTTCTGATCGACGCCGAACTGCCCTTTGTCATCGCGCTGACCAAAGCGGATAAGCTCTCCCGGCGGCAGCAGCAGGAACGGTTGGCCGCCCTGCCCGACGAGCTCGGCGCCGACATCACCCTGATCCCTGTCTCCAGTGAAACCGGACAGGGCATCGAGACCCTGCGCCAGCTCATCGACGAGATCACCGCCGATGAGCCGGATCAGCCGGACCATCGGCGGTAAACGCCCGATCAACCAACCGCAAAAGGGGAATCAGACCACATGTTTGTATCCGACTGCCTCGGCCTCAACAGCCAGGGCCATCTGACCATCGGCGGCGTCGACACCCTCGAACTGGCCGAAACCTACGGCACCCCCGTCTATGTGATGGACGAGGACCAGATTCGCCGCAACTGCCGGAAATTCAAGGATTCGATCGACCGGTACTACGAGGGCCGGGGACTTTGCTGCTACGCCTCCAAGGCCTTCTCCTGCAAGGAGATCTACCGCATTGTCGAGAGCGAGGGCCTCGGCGCCGATATCGTCTCGTTGGGTGATCTGCATACCGCCCTTTCCGCCGGTTTTCCGGCCGAAAGGATCTGTTACCACGGCAACAACAAAACACCGGCCGAGCTGGCGGCGGTCATCGAGCATCGTGTCGGCCGGGTGGTGATCGACAACCTCACCGAGCTTGAGCTGCTCGACCGGATGGCCCAGGCAGCCGGTGTCACCGTCCGTGTGATGTTTCGGGTCAAGCCGGGGGTGGAGGCGCACACCCACGAATACATCCAAACCGGCCAGATCGACTCCAAATTCGGCCTTGCGCTCGAGACGGGCGAGGCGATGGAGGCAACCCGGCGGGTCCTGCAGATGCACCATCTGCAGCTGACCGGTATGCACTGTCACATCGGTTCCCAGATCTTCGACAACGAGCCGTTTGCACACACCGCCCGCGTGATGATGCAGTTTTATGCCGACATTAAGCGGGAAACCGGCTATCTGCTCGACGAGTTCAATATCGGCGGCGGACATGGTATCATGTATACCGCGGCGGACACACCCAGCCCCTTCGAAACCTTCATGGCCGACGTCAGCCGGACCGTTGTCGGGGAGGCGGACCGCCTCGGCCTCAAGCGGCCGTTTGTGCTGATGGAGCCCGGCCGCGCGATCGTCGGCGAAGCGGGCATCACCCTCTATACGGTCGGCGCGGTCAAGGAAATCCCCGGCATCCGGACCTACGCTTCGATCGACGGCGGCATGACCGACAATCCCCGCTATACCCTCTACCAGTCCCGCTACACCGCCCTGGCAGCCGCCCGCGCGGGAGAGCCGGCCGACCACACCTTCACGTTGGCTGGACGCTGCTGTGAAACCGGCGATCTCATCGGCAAGGACCTTCCGATGCAGGCACTGCAGCCGGGGGATGTGGTAGCCGTCCTTTCGACCGGCGCCTATAACTACTCGATGGCCAGCAACTACAACCGTGTGCCCCGTCCGCCGGTCGTTATGGTGCGCGCGGGCCAAAGCCGGGTGGTTGTCCGCCGGGAATCGCTCGACGACCTCATCCGCAATGACATCTGACCTGCCTTCATACCCCCATCCACAAGCCCGTTCTTCCCCCAAAGGGAAGGGCGGGCTTTTTCTGTGCCATTCCACCCCTTCCACGCGGTATAATCTCGTCCCATCCGCCATAGATATGGAGCAAAGGAAGTGAAGCGTATGCAAACCATCGCAGCGGTACGGTTTGACAGCGCCGCCGCCGGACTGGCACCCCGCCTGCGCGAAGCGCTGCTCAGCCTGCCCGACACGCTCAAAAGCTATGCACAGGAGATCCGGGTTCAGATCGGACAGCCTCTCGCGGTAACCGCCGGCGGGGACAGCTGGTTTGTAACCGAATCCGGCGAAACCCGTCCTACTCCCGGCGCCGGCTGTATACAGGTAACCGGGGAGGAGATCGAACAGTCCTTCCACATCCTCTGCGGCTATTCGGTACACAGCCACGGCGAAGATCTCAAAAACGGCTTTGTTACGATGGCGGGCGGCCATCGGGCCGGTCTCTGTGGCACCGCCGTCTGGAAGGAAGGCACTGTCAGCGGGATGCGGGCAATCTCCTCCATCCACCTTCGGATCGCCCGCCAGGTGGAGGGGGTGGGGGATGCCGTCGTCGATACCCTGCGTACCGGACTATGCAGCACCCTCATCTGCGGCCCGCCGGGCAGCGGCAAAACCACCCTGCTGCGGGATGTCGCCGTCCAACTCGCCGCCGGAGCGCTCGGACGGCGGCTGAAGGTCGCGGTCATCGACGAGCGGGGAGAGCTTGCCGCCGTCCATCGGGGGGTGCCGCAGAACCGGATGGGCATGTGCTACATCCTCGACGGCTATCCCAAGGCGCTGGGCATGCAGATGGCAATTCGAACCCTCGCGCCCGACCTGATTCTCTGCGACGAGATCGGAAGTGAGGCGGACGCCGCCGGGATCGAGCAGTCGCTGCATGCCGGGGTGGCCGTCATCGCCACCGCCCATGCCGGCCGGCTGGAGGCGCTCGAGCACCGTCCACAGCTTGCACGCCTGCTGCGGGAGGGGGCATTCGGCCAGCTGATCCTGCTGCGGGACGCCGGACATCCCTGTGAAATTGCCCGCCGGGTGGAGGTGATCCGCGATGAAGCTGCTCGGCCTCCTGCTGCTCGGTCTGGCGGTCGCCGCTTTTGGGTGGACGCAGGCGAGACGGCTTGACCGTCGCCAGCGGACACTCGAACAGATTGCCGGTGTGCTGGCCGCCATGGAAGGCCAGATGCGCTACCTAGCGCCCCCGCTGGAGATTCTGCTCGACCGGCTGCGCTTACGGCCGGACGGCGCGGCGCTTCCCTTCCTTGGCGAAGCGCTGTGCCGGATGGAGGCGGGGGAGACCGCCTGCGAAGCCCTGACCCGCTCGATCGAACGGCATGCCGCCGCACTCGCGCTGCAGCCGGAGGATCTTCGTCCGCTCGCGATGCTCGCTGGCGCCCTGGGACAGACCGACCTGGATGGACAGCTGGCCGCCATCGCCCTCTGTCGGGAGGAGATCGGCCAGCAGCTTACGCAGGCGCGGACAGACTGCCGGACCCACGGCCTTCTCTACCGCAAGCTGGGGGCGCTCGCCGGGCTGGCGGTGGTGCTGCTGCTGTGGTAGCTTCCGTCGGGAATTTGATCTGGGAGGTTGTAAAAAAATGGATGTCGATCTCATCTTCCGCATTGCGGCCATCGGGATCATTGTCGCCGTTCTCAATCAGGTCCTCATCCGCGCCGGCAGGGAAGAGCAGGCGATGATGACCACCCTGGCGGGTCTGATTGTCGTACTGATGATGATCATCTACGAGATCAGCTCCCTCTTTGACACCGTCAAATCGGTGTTTGGGCTCTGATGGGCACCCTGCTGGTTCAGATCGTCGGCATCGCACTCATCGGGACGATCCTCTCGCTGCTGCTGCGACAGTACAAGCCCGAATATGCCGTTCTGACCGGCCTGGCGGCCACCCTGCTGATGCTTGCGCTGGCTCTCCACTGGCTGGAGCCGGTCCTCGAACGGGTACGCCTGCTTTTCGAGCAGACCGGCCTGCCCGCCGAAGATGGGGCCATCGTCCTGCGGGCCCTCGGCATCTGCCTGCTGGCCCAGTTTGCTGTCGATCTCTGCCGGGACGCAGGGGAGAACGCCATCGCCTCCAAGGTCGAGCTGGCCGCCAAGCTGGCGGTCGTCTGGACCGCACTGCCGCTCTTCGACCGATTGCTCTCGGTCGCTGTGGTATTGATAGGGGGATAGGATGTGAAAGATATCATGGTCAGACTGCTGGCCGCCCTCCTGCTCGCCATCGGGCTGTCCGTCCCTGCCTTCGCCGAAACGGATACCGAGTCCATCTTGGACTCCTCCTCGGCCCAGCTCTATGAGGAGCAGCTGCGCGCCAGTGGGGCAGACGAGCTGTACGGCAGCCTGTCGGAGGACACCCAGTCGCTGCTCCGTTCGCTCGGCATCACCGACCTCTCCTTCGGCTCGCTGCTTCGGCTGACTCCTGCCGCCTGCTGGGAGGTTCTCACCCATCAGCTCGGCCTCATCCTGGCCCGTCCGTTGCGTACCCTGCTGCTTCTCACCGGCTTCCTGCTGCTGGGTTCGCTGGTTGCCTCGATGGAGATGGGCAGCCGGTCGCTCTCCGCCATGATGCAGGGCATTCTGGGGATCGGTATCGCATTGACAGCCGCCATCCCCATCCTGACCTGTGTCGAACAGGCCGCCTCCGCCATCCATGCCTCCAGCGACTACATCCTGACCAGTCTGCCGGTCATGACCACCGTCATGGTCGCAGGCGGACAACCGGTGACCGCCGGCACCGGTCAGCTGGTGATGATGGCGGCCTGTCAGCTCTGTTCGGCGGTTGCCTCCACCTTTCTGCTGCCGCTGGTCGGCATCCATCTGGCGCTCTCCCTCACCGGGGCCTGCACCCCTTCGCTCGACCTTTCCGCCACCGCAGGCTGCGTTAAAAGTGTCGCCAGCTGGACGCTTGGCATCCTGGTCACCGCCTTTGTCGCCCTGCTGACCCTGCAGGGGCTGGTCGCACAGAGCGCCGATACCGTCGCGCTCAAAACGGGGAAATTCCTGGTCGGCAGCCTGGTTCCGGTGGTCGGCTCGGCTCTGTCGGACGCGCTTGCTTCGGTGCAGGGATGCGTTCGACTGCTTAAGACGTCGATCGGCGTCTTCGGCATCTTCGCCGTGGCCCTCACCATCCTGCCTGTCTTTCTCAAGGTGGTTGCCTGGAAGCTGGTGATGACCGCCGCCTGCGCGCTGGCAGGCTTCTTTCAAAGCCCCACCCAGCGGTTGTTCGCCGCGATAGGGGAGGCCATCGGCCTGTTGATCTCGATGCTGCTCTGTTTCGGACTGCTGCTCATCGTATCCACCACCTTGCTCCTGATGGTGGGGATCGGTGTATAAGAAAGGGGGAGCTGCCGCTGTGACCGACAGCATCCGCATGTGGACCTTCTCGGTCTGCTCCGCCGCCGTCGGCGGTTCGATCGCCTACCTGATCCTGCCCAAAGGACGCTTTGATAAGGTCCTGCGATGGACACTGGCGCTCTTTTTTCTCTGCGCACTGCTCTCCCCATTGGCCGCGGGGGAGCTGGATCTCACCTGGGATGGCATCGCGCCCGCGCAAGAGACATCCGACTCCGGTTCGCTTGACCGCGAGATGGAGCGGCAGATCCAGACCCTCTTTGCCGATCATATCGAGCGTGCGGTCGAAGAACATCTCCTGCAGGCAGGTTGCCCCGTCGAGGAAATTGTGGTATCCGTTCATGCCGGCGAGGACGACCGCATATATATTGCGCAGATAGCCATCCAGCTGGATACCGCCTCTTCCGGGCCGATCGCCGCCCCCCAGCTGGAAGCGCTTGAGAAGAGCATCCAAGATACCTTCGGCATCCTGCCGGTCATAACAACCACCGATACGGGAGGTGAAACAGATGGAGAGACGGATGGCTGAGCCGGCAGAGGGAAGGCCGCTGCCCCAGTTGCTCATCCGAAAGGCAGAGGGGATCTGGCGGTCGGATAAGCGTACCGGCATCATCGTCGCCTGCGGCATCCTTGGCATCGCGCTGATCCTGCTAAGCGGCCTGTCCGGCGGGAGAAAGTCGGAAAATCGGACGGATCCATCCGACCCGTTTCCATGGGAGAGCTACACCGAGGGGCTGGAAAGCCGGTTGGCCCAGCTGATCGGCAGCATCGAAGGCGCGGGCGAGACCCGGGTGATGGTCTCCCTCGCCGGCAGCCCGGAAACCGTCTATGCCGCCGAAAGCAGCCGCAGCGACGAGCGGGCCCTCGACCAGGGGGAAGGCGCTTTGGCGAGCTCCCAGACGCTGCAGCAGACCGAATCGATCGTCCTGGTGGACCGATCGGACGGCAGGGAACCGCTCATCCAAAAACAGCTGGGGCCGGAAGTTGGCGGTGTCGCGGTGGTCTGCGCAGGCGGAGGCGACGCCGGAGTCCGGCAGCGGGTGATCGAGACGGTAACCACCGTTCTGGGAATCACCTCCGCCCGGGTCTATGTCACCCAGCTGGCGTCCCCCTAGCGCCCTTCCATCCCGTCGGACGGGTCGGTCCGCGCCCGCTCCATCCCTTTTGCAAGGGTCCTGATCCTGTGGGCCTGTTTCCCATAGAACCAACAACAAGGAGGCGTACATCCCTATGAAAATGATCGTTGGTAAAAGGCAGATCATCCTGGCCGCTTTAATCGTCGCACTCGGCGCAGCCATCTATATCAACGCAACCTTTGCGCCCGATCCCGACATGCTGATCGCGGAAACCGCATCGGACGGGGAGGGCCTGACCGCCGCCGACGCGGGGGAGGGGGAAAACTACGGCGACGCCCAGCTGGTCTCGGGCAGCGCCCAGACCAACGAGGCGATGACCGAGGCGCGGATCAACCGGCAGAAGTCCCGCGATCTCACCATCGAAACCCTGCAGACCATGCTCGACGACACCGAGCTGAGTGAGGAAGAAAAGCAGACGATGGTCGACACCGCCGCCGAAGTCGCACTCTCCATCGAGACCGAGACCAACATCGAGAATCTGATCATGGCCAAGGGGTTCGCCGACTGCATGGCCTACATGACCGACGAAAATGTGCGGGTGGTCATCTACGCTCCCAGCGGGCTGTCGGTGAGCGAAGCCACCCAGATCAAGGATATCGTCGTGCAGCAGGCCGGAATCAAGGGAGAAAATGTCTCGATTGTCGAGGTAAAATAGGTTGTGTCTTCTGCAAAATGTGGTATAATAGCAATAAAGCAGTCGTTGATGGCCGTCCTGCAGCAGTCGAACGGGTGCGTTTCTGGCAGCGTTTTGCCGGGGCAGCTATTCTCGTATGACACGAAAGGAACAGCGAACTATGGAAATTCGTAAAAATACAACCGGAAGTCTCAAAATCTCCGAAAAGGTCCTGTGCACCATCGCCGGTGTCGCGGCGACCGAGGTGGAGGGGGTCGCCGGTCTGGCGCCCGGCCCGGTGGATTTGGGAGAAATCTTAAAAAATCCCTCTCCCTCCGCTTCGATCAAGCTCTCTCTCAACGACGAGATTGCCCACATCGACGTCTCGGTAAAGCTCAAAGCGGGTGCCAAGATTGCGCAGACGGCGGCCGCCATCCAGCGTGCCGTCAAACAGGCGGTCCAGAATATGACGGGGATTGCGGTGCAGAAGGTCAATGTCCACATCGCCGGGATCGCGTTTGATCAGTCGGCTGAGTGATCCGGTTTTACATGCCACCAAACCCTTCAGACAGCTGGAGGGTTTCTTTTTGCAGATGAAGGACAGATTGCGAGGACAAAAAAATGACCAGACGTGAAGCAAGGGAACAGGCCTTCTGTCTCCTGTTCGAAAAGACCTTCAAAGATCAGGATCCTCTCGAGGAGATCATCGCCGATGCGGCCGAGGATGGAGCCCCCGCGATCGATCCCTTCGCGCTGACGGTAACCCGCGGCGTTCTGGAGAATCGGACAACCCTCGACCAGAAGATTGAGGCGCTTGCCAGGGGATGGAAGCTGACCCGCCTGCCCCGAGTCACCCTCTCCCTGCTGCGGCTTGCCATGTATGAGATGCTGATGGCAGCGGACATTCCCATCAGCGTCTCGATCAACGAGGCGGTCGAGCTGGCCAAAAAATACGCAACCGAGGATGACGCCTCCTATCTCAACGGCGTACTGGCCGCGCTGGCCACCGAGCTCGGCGAATCGAAGGAGCCCGGCAAACCGCGTGAGGCGGGAGCACAGGCATGATCGACGCCGTCCTGGGCCTGGATACCAGCAATTACACGACCTCGGCCGCATTGTTGCTGTCCGACGGCCGGCTGCTGCAGGCACGCAAGCTGCTGCCCGTCGAGGCGGGCAAACGGGGGCTGCGGCAGAGCGACGCGGTCTTTCATCATACCCGCCAGCTGCCCGAGCAGTTTGAGGCCCTCTATACCCAGCTGGATCAGCCGGTCCGGCTGCGGGCGGTTGGGGTTTCGGCGGCTCCGACCGGACGGGAGGATTCCTACATGCCCTGTTTTCTGGTCGGACGCGGCGCGGCGCGGATACTCGCGGCGGCAGAACGGATACCGCTGATCGAAACCAACCACCAGGCTGGCCATCTGATGGCCGCCATCCATGGAGCGGATGCCGGTGACCTGCTTTGTCAGGACGCCTTTTTGGCGCTGCATCTGTCGGGCGGCACCACCGAGTGCCTGCTGGTCTCCCCCCATGCGGACGGCAGCTTCTCGGTTGAACCGGTCGCCCGTTCGCTCGATCTGCACGCCGGTCAGGTCATCGACCGGGTCGGGGTACTTTTGCAGCTCGGCTTTCCGGCCGGCCCGGCACTCGAAGCGCTCGCCGAACAGAGCGGCGCTCACTTTCGGCCCAAACCCGCCCTGCACGGCCGGGACATCTGCCTGTCGGGCATCGAAAACCAATGCCAGGCGATGCTTGCGCGCGAGGAAGCGCCTGCCGATATCGCCCGCTACTGTCTGGACGCGGTATTGGCCGCCGTCCTCGCGATGACCCAGGCGGTATTGGACAGATGGGGGCCGCTCCCGGTGCTCTGTGCCGGCGGCGTCGCCTCCAACGGCAAATTCCGCCGGGTGATGGGGGCGCAGTTTGGCGCGCGGTTTGCGCCGCCCGCCTTCTCCTCCGATAACGCCGCCGGCGTGGCGCTGATTGCCGCGCGGGCTCTATCTCTGTGATAACCGGAGGCAGCCATGGCCAGTTTTATCATGACAGTCAGCCAGATCAACCGCTATCTCAAGTCGGTCATCGAGTCGGATGACCGGCTTGCGATGCTTTATGTCCGAGGGGAGATCTCCGGCTTCAGCCGGAACCACCAGTCGGGACACTGCTATTTTTCCCTCAAGGACGAGTCCTCGGTCATCCGGGCGGTCATGTTCCAATCCTATGCCGCCCGGCTGCGTTTTCAGCCCACCGATGCGATGCGGGTCATCGTCGCAGCCCGGGTCACCGTCTATGAACGGGGCGGCAGCTACCAGCTGCAGGTGACCGACATGCAGCCGGATGGGGTCGGCGCGATGCACCTTGCCTATGAGCAGCTGCGGGCGAAGCTGGAAGGGGAGGGGCTCTTCGATCCCGCCCACAAACGCCCTATCCCGCGCTATCCTCGCAAAATCGCCGTAATCACCAGCCGGACGGGGGCCGCCGTACACGATATTCTCTCCATCCTCGAGCGCCGGTGGCCGCTGGGAGAAATTTTATTCTATCCGGTTGCCGTCCAGGGGGAAACCGCCGCGGCCGGAATGATCGCGGCACTGGCAGATATCAACCGGCGGGGGGAGGCCGATGTCATCCTGCTGGGGCGGGGCGGGGGATCGGCGGAGGATCTCTGGTGCTTCAACGATGAAGCGCTGGCTAGAGCTATCCACCGTTCGGAAATTCCGGTGATCACCGCCATCGGACATGAAACCGACTACACCATCGCCGACTTTGTGGCCGATCTGCGCGCGCCTACCCCATCGGCCGCCGCCGAATTGGCTGCTGCCGGCGTTGAGGACACCCTTGCCCGGCTGGAATCGGCCGGACTTCGGATGCAGGGGGCGCTTACACGCAAAATGGCCCTCTATGAACGGCTGATCCGGGATGCCCAGAACCGCCGCGGCCTGCGAGACCCCTACGCCGTCTACCGGATGAAGGCCCGCCGGGTCTATCAGCTGGAAAAGCAGCTGCAGGCCGGGCTTGGCTATTGGATCGATCTGCTGGATGTCCATGTCCAGAAGCGGGCCGCACTGCTCGAAGCCCTCAGCCCGCTGCGGGTGCTGGCCCGCGGCTATGCCCTTGTCACCGATCAAACGGGGAACGTCCTGCATCGGACAGCGGATGCCCAACCAGGCGATTCCGTTCGCATCCGCCTGACCGACGGCACTCTGACCGCCACGATCACCGGGGAGGTAACCGACCATGACCAAGAAAAAAATGAGTTTTGAGGAAAAGCTGATCCGTCTCGATCAGATTGCTCAGACGCTGGAGGCGGGGGAGCTTCCGCTGGAAGCCTCCCTCAAGCTGTTTGAAGAGGGCGCCGGTCTGCTCGCCGACTGCAAGGCCGAGCTTGGCGCAGCCAAACAGAAGATCACCGAGTGGAACACCGCATCGACCGGCGGTGAGGAGGAGGATTCCGATGACACCGACGATTGAACGGGATCGCATCCGGGTGGAAGCACGGCTGGAGACGCTGCTGGCCGCAACAACCGACGCCCAGCGGGCGGTCGAAGAGGCGATGGCCTATTCCGCACTGGCAGGCGGCAAGCGGCTGCGCGCCGCCCTGGCACTGGCCTTCTGCCGGCTGGCGTGCGGGCGGGATGCCCACGCGCTCGACTTTGCCTGCGCCATCGAGATGGTTCATGCCTACTCGCTGATCCACGACGACCTGCCCTGCATGGACGACGACGATCTGCGCCGCGGCAAACCCTCCTGCCATATCCAGTTTGGCGAGGCAACCGCCCTGCTCGCCGGCGATGGGCTGCTCACCTACGCGTTTGAAACGATGCTCGGCGCCGCCACACAGCCGGAGGTCGGCTGGACACGCGCCGGTGAGGCGGCGCTCTGTCTGGCACGGGCAATCGGGGTGGAAGGGATGATCGGCGGCCAGGTGGTCGATCTCGATTTTGAAACACATCCACCCAAGGACGCCGCATCGCTCTATCGGATGGTCGCGATGAAGACGGGGGCACTGATTCGGGCTTCCTGCCGCATCGGCTGCATCCTCGGGGACGCCGGACCGGCGCTGACCGAGCGGGCCGACATCTACGCCGATAAAATTGGGTTGGCTTTTCAGATTATCGATGATATACTGGATGTTATAGGGGATGAACAGACCCTTGGCAAACCGATCGGCAGTGACCGGGAGAGCGGTAAGACAACCTTTGCCGCCCTCTATGGGCTGGACCGGGCCCGGCAGATTGCCCTCTCGCTGACCGAAGAAGCCAAGGCGGCCCTACAGGAGATCCCCGGCAGCGAAGAACTGCTGCTGTTGGCCGACCGGCTGATCGCCCGGACCTGGTAAACCGGGACCCGCCGGATCGAGACAGACAGGTGGAGGAACATTGGACGCCATGAGCAATCTGGCTAAACTGATCGACAACAACGTGCTGTGGGTCGCCGTTGTCGCCTGGGCGGCCGCTCAGATCACCAAGGCGCTGCTCAACTTTGCCGTAACCCGGCGCTTTGATCTGGAACGGCTCTTTGGGACGGGCGGCATGCCCAGTTCCCATACCTCAACCGTATGCGCGCTGACCCTCGCCATCGCACGCACCACCGGGCTCAATTCCCCCGAATTTGCCATCAGCTTCGTCCTAGCCGCGGTGGTCATGACCGATGCGATGGGGGTTCGCCGCCAGGCCGGCGAGCAGGCCAAGGTGCTCACCCGGCTGCTTTTCTCGGACGAGCTGGAAAAGGATGAGGAAGGGAAGGAGCTCCCCTTCGATTTTGACAGGGAACTCAGCGAGTCGGAACGTCAAAACATCGAGGAGTATCTGGGAGAACATAACCGCATCCTCGACCGGGAGCTCAAGGAATATCTGGGACATACCCCTATGGAGGTGCTGGCCGGCGCCCTGCTGGGCATCCTGGTTGCGATGTTTCTGCCGGTGGCTTAAGGCCGCCTTTCCCCAAACGGCTTCCCCAGGTCCCGGGCTTTTTCTGCCTGCCGCCCACTTATGGGAGCGCGGGCCGCGCCCGGCCGATTTCAACCGAAAGTGTGGCAAGGAAAACGCCTATGAAAAACCTGCTGGAAACTATCCATTCGCCGCAGGATGTCAAAAATCTGCCCCTTCAGGACCTGCCCCGGCTGGCCTATGAGATCCGCCGCACGCTGATCCGCACGATGTCCAAAACGGGGGGACATCTCGCCTCCAATCTGGGCGTTGTCGAGCTGACCATCGCACTGCACCGGGTGTTCGATTCGCCCGCCGACAAGCTGATCTGGGACGTCGGACACCAGTCCTATGTCCACAAGCTGCTGACAGGCCGGTTGGATCGCTTCGATACCCTCCGTCAGCAGAACGGGCTCAGCGGATTCCCGCGTCATCAGGAGAGCGAACACGATGCCTTCATCGGGGGGCACAGCAGCACCTCCATCTCGGCCGCCCTCGGCTTTGCCCGCGCCAACCGGCTGAAGGGGGATCCGCATCATGCCGTCGCCATCATTGGAGACGGCGCGCTCACCGGGGGGCTCGCCTATGAGGGGCTGAACAACGCCGGACGTTCCCCGAACAACCGGCTGATTGTTCTGCTCAACGACAACGAGATGTCGATTTCGGAAAATGTCGGCGCGATTGCCCGCTACCTGTCGGTCATCCGTTCCCAGCCGGAATATTTTAAAACCAAGGATACCATCATCGATTTCCTCGACGCCATGCCCGTCTTTGGCACCCCGCTCAAGCATGCGATGTCGGTGACCAAGGACGCGCTCAAGCGCAGTGTCTATCAGAAAACCTTTTTTGAGGAATTCGGCTTTACCTATATGGGCCCGGTCGATGGACATGACATCCGTCAGCTGATCCAGGTGCTCGAACGGGCCCGGTCGCTCTGCCGCCCGGTCTTTGTCCATGTCCATACCGTCAAGGGCAAAGGCTACACCTTTGCCGAACAAAATCCCGGCGTCTATCACGGCGTCTCCGGTTCCGGCTTTGATATTCGGACCGGCTCCAGTCCGGATACCGGCGGGCCCACCTTCTCTTCGGTTTTTGGGGATGCCCTCTGTGAGCTGGCAGGGGAGGACGACACCCTCTGTGCGGTTACCGCCGCCATGCGGGAGGGGACCGGACTCGGCGATTTTGCCACCCTCTATCCCAGCCGTTTTTTTGACGTCGGCATCGCAGAGGAACATGCGGCCACCTTTTGCTGTGGATTGGCCGCCGGAGGAATGCGGCCGGTATTCGCAGTTTATTCAACCTTCCTGCAGCGCTGCTACGACGAACTGATCCACGACGCTTCGATCGAACCGCAGAACCTGCTGCTGGCAATCGACCGGGCTGGTCTGGTCGGCTCCGACGGGGAAACCCATCAGGGGATCTTTGATGTCGCGATGCTGCGCACCATCCCCGGTGTCCGGCTGTATGCCCCTGCCCATTTTGACGACCTGCGCGCGATGCTGCGGGAGGCGCATCGTCATACCGGACTGTGCGCCGTTCGCTATCCGCGGGGCGGAGAGCCCGAACTGCCCGCAGAATTGCGGGAGGTCTGTCTCAACTATACCCATCTGCAAAACCCGGACGCCCAGCTGTTGCTTGTCAGCTACGGGCGGGAGCTGGGCCCGGTATCGGCCGCCGCAGCGATCCTCCGCCAGAAGGGGATTCCGACCTCTCTGCTGCGGATTGGGCGGCTGCTGCCGCTGGACGAGGGGATGCTTCCATCCCTGCTCGGCTACCGGTGGATCTTTTTTATCGAAGAGGGCATCCGCGCGGGCGGCGTGGGAGAGCAGTTCGGCAGCCTGCTGATGGACCGCCATTTCAAAGGAAATTATCGCTGCCGCGCCATCGAAGGCTTTGTCCCGCAGGCCACCGTCTCCGCCTCCCTCCGGTCGCTGGGACTGGATGCCGACAGCTTGGCCACATGGATAGAAAAGGAGACCCGAGGATGAAGGAACGATTGGACATCGCGGTGGTTGAGCGGGGACTCACGGCCAGCCGGGAGCGCGCAAAAGCGCTCATCATGGCGGGCAAGATCTTTGTCAACGGGGAACGATCGGATAAACCGGGAACCCAGGTAGATCCGGATGACACCATCGAGCTGCGCGGGGAGGATCTCCGCTATGTCAGCCGGGGCGGCCTCAAGCTGGAGAAGGCTGTAAAGGAATTTGCCATCACACTGGATCACGCCATCTGCGCCGATATCGGCGCGTCGACCGGTGGTTTCAGTGATTGTATGCTGCAAAACGGCGCGGACAAGGTGTACGCCATCGACGTGGGCTATGGCCAGCTGGCCTGGAAGCTCCGGGAGGATCCCCGCGTCATCTGTCTCGAGCGGACCAACATCCGCTATGTGACCGAAAAACAGGTGCCCGAGCCGCTCGATTTTGCGTCGGTGGATGTCTCGTTTATCTCGCTCGGGCTGGTGCTGCCGGTGGTGCATCGTCTGCTTCGGGAGGGCGGCCGCTCGGTCTGCTTAATCAAGCCGCAGTTTGAAGCCGGACGGGAAGAGGTCGGCAAAAAAGGTGTTGTCCGCGATCCCGCCGTCCATCGCGCGGTGATCGAGCGGGTTCTTGCCAGTGCCCGTCAGCTCGGCTTTGCGGTGCTGCGGCTGACCTTCTCGCCCATCCGCGGGCCGGAGGGCAACATCGAATACCTGGTCTATCTGCAAAAGGGCGGCGAAGAGACCTCCGGGTGTCTGCCGGAAACGGATTCGATCGACCGGACGGTTGCACTCGCCCATGAGACGCTGTCCGGCACCTCCCACCGATAGGGATTTTCGTCCGCCGCCCATCCAAACACTCCCCCGGTACCGCCTTCGGGTCGTGCCGAGGCTGAGCCCCGTGGAGGAAACCGCATGAAGGTTTTGCTCAACCCCAATTTTGACAAGATCAACGCCGACCGCTGCACCCTGTCGGTAATTGGCCGTCTGCGTCGTCTGGGCTGCGAGATCCTGATGGATCCCGTCTGCCGCGCCAGGATGGACGGCCAGCTGGAGGATCTGTCGGGCATCCGCTTTACCGATCTGCACACCGCCAGCCGGTGCTGCGATGTCATCGTCGCCATCGGCGGGGATGGTACCATCCTTCACTCGGCAAAATACGCGGTGGAGGGGGATCGGCCGCTCATCGGCATCAACGTTGGCCGGCTCGGCTTTCTGGCCACCGTCGAGATGGGGGAGCTCGATCTGCTCGACCGGGTGGTCGCGGGGGATTACCGCACTGAGGAGCGGATGCTGCTGGAGGTTCGCAAATACGGACCGGAGGGGGACACCACCCGGCTGCTGGCACTCAATGACGCGGTCATCGCCCGGGCAAACAACGCGCCTGTCGCCGAACTTATCCTCGCCTGCAACGACAAGGAGATCAGCCGCTACCGGGCGGATGGGCTCATCGTCGCAACGCCGACCGGCTCCACCGCCTACGCCTTCTCGGCGGGCGGCCCCACCATCGACCCGGCGATCTCGGCCATCGCGGTCACCCCCATCTGTCCGCATTCGCTCTTTGCGCGCACCATGGTCTTTCCGGCCGACCGCTGTCTGAAGATCACCCGCGTTCCGACCGGGGATATCTGCCTGACGGTCGACGGGGAATATACCCTCCCCGTCCAGCCGCAGGAGCTGGTGGAAATTGCCCGTGCTCCCGTCACCCTCAAGCTGATTGCCTTTGCGGAACAGAGTTTTTACGATACCCTCAACAAAAAGATGATTGGGCGCTATGTACATGGATAGCCGCTTGTCGATTACAATGAATGGAGGCAGGACCGAATGAAAACCAAACGACACGCCAAGATCCTTGACCTCATCGCCGAGCATGATATCACCACCCAGGAGGAACTGCTCGGATGGCTCGCCAAAAGCGGCTTTTCGGTGACGCAGGCGACCGTCTCACGCGATATCAAGGAACTTCGTCTCATCAAAACCCTCGAAGCGGATGGGCATTATCGTTATACCACCAGCGCACCGGAATCGACGCCCGATATCTCGGCCAAGTTCTTCTCCATCTTTCAGAGCGCGGTCATGCAGATCGATTACGCGGGGCAGTTTGTGGTCATCAAATGCCATGTGGGGATGGCCAACGCCGTCTGTGTCGCGCTGGATTCCCTGCAATGGACGGGGGTGGTGGGAACGCTGGCGGGCGATGACACCATCTTTGTGCTGATGCGCAGTGAAACCCACGCGGCCAATCTGGCCAACGAGCTGAAAAAATATCAGGGCGCGTAAAGGGAATCCGGCGGGAGACGCCGGTTCCGACGCGCCCATCGGGGTGATGGGATGCTTCGACAGCTCTACATCGAAAATATCGCGGTCATCCGCAAGACCGAAATCACGCTGGAGCGGGGCCTCAACGTCCTCACCGGCGAGACCGGCGCGGGTAAATCGATCCTCATCGACGCGCTCGGGCTGATTCTGGGGGGACGGGCTTCCCGTGAGCTGGTTCGGTCGGGCAGCGACCGGGCGCAGGTCAGCGCGGTCTTTCAGGATCTCTCCGCCGCTGCGGCCGATAAGCTTGCCCAGCTTGGTATCGATGCGGAGGATGGGGTCATCCTTTCCAGGGAAATCACCGCCGACGGCCGCTCCACCTGCCGCATTCAGGGCAAACCGGCCACTGCCGCCATGCTGCGGGAAATCGGCGAATTTCTGATCAACATCCACGGCCAGCACGACAACCAGGCGTTGCTGCGTCCCGAACGGCATATCGAATTCATCGACGCCTATGCCCACCTCGAGGCAGAAAAAGCCGCCTATCAGCAGCTCTACCAGACCTACCGGACGCTGATCGGCCGGATCCATGCCCTGCAGATGGATGAGGCTGAGAAAGCCCGCCGGCTCGATCTGCTCCACTTTCAGGTCGATGAGCTCACCGACGCCAAGCTGGTGGCCGGTGAGGAGGAGGAGCTGAGCGAGCAGCGCAAAATCATTCAGAACGCGAGCAAGATCTCCGATGGACTGATGGCCGCTCACGCGGCGTTGGAGGGGGAGGGCACACTGCCGGGCGCCCGCGCACTCATCTGGGAGGCTGCCGGCCAGCTGTCCGGCGTCGCCGCCATCCTCGAATCGGCCGGGCCGCTGTGCGGGCGCCTGCAGAGCGCCGCCTATGAGCTCGACGAGATCGGCGGGGAGCTCGGCCGTCTGCTGGAGACGATCGACTACGACCCCGGCCGGCTGGAAGCCATCGAAGGACGGCTGGATCTCATCTACCGGCTTGGCCGCAAGTACGGCGCTACCACCGGCGAGATGCTCGACTATCTCGATCGGATCACCGACGAGATGAACCGGATGGAATCGCAGGAGGAACAGCTGGCCATTCTGGGTACCCAGCTGGAAACCGCCAAACAGCAGGCCAGACAGGCCGCTACCGAACTGCGGGCCAAACGGCTGCGGGCCGCCGATCAGCTCGCAGCCCGGGTGGGAGAGGAGCTCCGTTTTCTCGACATGCCGAAGGTCCGTTTTTCGGTCGCCCACAAAGCGACCCCGCTGTCACCCGACGGCGCCGATCAGATGGAGTTTCTCCTCTCGGTCAATCCCGGCGAACCGGAAAAACCGATCGCCCGCATCGCTTCGGGTGGCGAGCTGTCCCGTATCATGCTGGCCTTAAAGAATGTCCTGGCCGAAAGCGATGTAATCGATACCCTCATTTTCGACGAGATCGATACCGGTGTCAGCGGCAGAGCGGCCCAGAAGATCGGCATCAAGCTGCGGGAGGCGGCCCGTACCCGCCAGATCCTCTGTGTGACCCATCTCGCCCAGATTGCCGCCCAGGCCGACTACCATCTGCTGATTCACAAACGTCTTTCGGAGGATACCGCCGAAACCACCGTCGTTCCGCTCGACCGAGAGGGACGAAAGGCGGAGCTGGCGCGGATCATGGGCGGGGAACCGGTGACCGGGCTGATGCTCGAAAATGCCGATGAACTGCTGCGAGCTGCCGGCAATTAGATGTTACCCACACGGTTTCTCTTGACAAAGGGAAACCGGATGTGCTAGAGTATCAAAAAAGCGACAGGCAAAGAAGGACTCAAGTAGCCGTGTGCCCTCCGGGACAGAGAGACCCCGCATCGGGTGGAAGGGGGAGCGGAAGCGCGCGGTGAATACCGTCCGGAGCTGTATTCCTGAAGTCGGCGCCGCCGGCCCGATGGGTAGGGAATACCGGGAGGCCCGTTACAGCCCGCAGGTTCTCAAACCTGCCAAGGCCCCTTTCTGTGAAGAGGGGGGTAAACTGAGGTGGTACCGCGAAATGATCGCCCTCTGCAGAGCTTTCCGCAGAGGGCGTTTTATTGTCCCTTTACAGTTATGAAGGAGGAAAACAACATGGGCATCTACGAAACTCTCCAGGAACGCGGACTCATTGCGCAGATGACGCATGCCGACGAGATCCGTGAAGCGCTTAACAATTCCCGCATCACCTTCTATACCGGCTATGACGCGACGGCGGACAGCCTGCATGTCGGTCATTTCCTGCAGCTGGTGGTCATGCGCCATCTGCAGCTGGCCGGTCACCGCCCGATCGTCGTACTGGGCACCGGCACCACCATGGTCGGTGACCCCAGCTTCAAGGACACCATGCGCAAGATGATGACGGTCGAACAGATCGACTACAACGCCGAATGCTTCCGCAAACAGATGAGCAAATTCCTCGACTTCTCCGAGGGGCAGGCGTTCTTTGTCCGCAACGGCGACTGGCTGCGTGAGCTCAAGTATATCGACTTTCTGCGGGATGTCGGCATCCATTTCTCGGTCAACAAGATGTTGGCCGCCGACTGCTTTAGAACCCGTATGGAGCGGGATACCGGCCTCAACTTCCTTGAATTCAACTACATGCTCATGCAGAGCTACGACTTCCTGCACCTCTTCCGGGAGTACGGCTGCCAGATGCAGCTGGGCGGCAACGACCAGTGGTCCAACATCCTGTCGGGCGCCGATCTCATCCGCCGGGTGGAGCACAAGCCGGCCTGGGGCATGACCTTCACGCTGCTGACCACCAAGGACGGGCGTAAGATGGGCAAAACCGAGGCGGGCGCCGTCTGGCTCGATCCCAACAAGACCAGCCCCTACGAGTTCTTCCAGTACTGGCGCAATGTCGACGACGCCGACGTCATCAACTGCCTCAAGCTGCTGACCTTCCTGCCGATGGAGGAGATCCGCAAAATGGAAAGCTGGCAGGGCGGCGAGATCAACCGTGCCAAGGAAATTCTGGCCTACGAGCTTACCCGGATGGTGCATTCCGAAGAGGACGCCAACAAGGCGCTCGACGCTGCCCGCGCCATCTTCTCGGCTGGCGGTATCTCGGACGATATGCCGACCACCAAACTGGAGGATGTCAGCGAAGGCATTGCCATTCTCGATCTGCTGATGGCCACCAGCCTTGCTCCCTCGAAGGGGGAGGCCCGCCGGCTGATCCAGCAGGGCGGCATCTCGGTCGATGATGAGAAGATCACCGATGTCTACCAGGTGATCCCCGCGTCCAGCTTTGAAAAGGGACATGTCATCATCCGAAAGGGCAAGAAGATCTTCCACAAGGCGACCGTCTAATCGCTTTATAGCTTATATCCACATAAAGACAACAGGTATCCGGCGTATCACCGAATACCTGTTGTCTTTTTCTCTTGCTATCGGGACCGGCGCGAAAACGCTGGCCCTATCTCTGGGTAGTCGGAAGCGCGAAAGCTGTCTCCAGCGCCTCGACCGCATCGGGCAGATCGATATCCGCAATGAGTACCGAGATATCCACCTCCGAGGTGGTGATCATCCGGATTTCGACGCCGCCGTCGAGCAGTACCCGCATCGCGCGCGCCGCCACACCCGGCTGCTCCCGCATCGCTTCCCCGTAGAGGGAAAGCTTGGCGTATCCTTCCGACACCATCGGTTTGAGCTCGGCATGTGCATGGGCAGACCGGCCGATCGCTTCCAACGTCGAGGTCACCAGATGACCGGAGACGGTAAAGGAGAGACCACAGGTCAAGCCCTGGGCGGCTGTCTGGGAGATCATATCGATGTTGATCCGTTCCTCCTCGAGCAGTTCAAAGACCTCCGTGACAAATGCCAGATCGGCCGAAACTCGGGGGAAGGTGATAAGCGAGATATCCTCGGTCACCGAAAGCTGGGTGACACCGTACATCGATGGCTATGCCTCCTCTGTCAAAACGATATTGGAAAGGGACTATCCCAACAGATCCCGCATGCCGTAGAGGCCGGGCGCCCTGCCCAACAGGAAGGCGGCCGCCGCCAGCGCACCGGTGGCAAAAATCTCTTTGGAGGTCGCCTGATGACGGATGGTCAGCAGCTCATCCCTGCCGGCAAAAAGAATCTCATGCTCCCCGACTATCGTACCGCCCCGGACCGCGTGGATGCCGATCTCATGCGGGTCCCGCTTCTGCCGCACCGCATGCCGGTCGTAGACATAGTGATATCCGCCGCCCAGCGCCTCATTCATCGCGTCGGCCAGCTTGAGCGCCGTCCCGCTCGGTGCGTCGATCTTCTGGTTGTGATGCCGTTCGATAATCTCGATATCAAAACGGGGGGAGAGGACCTGGGCCGCTTTGACCGCCAGCTCGGTCATCAGGGAGACACCGAGCGACATATTGGCCGAAAAGAAGATGGCCGTTTGCCCGGACGCCCGTTGGATTTTCTCAATCCCTTCCGGCGAAATCCCGGTGGTGGCAATCACCAAAGGCAGCCGGTGGGATACCGCATAGGCAAGCAGCGCATCCAGTGCGGCAGGATGGGAAAAGTCGATGATAACGTCGACCGCCTCGGCCACCGCATCCAGCGAGGTATAGATTGGGAAGGCACCCTCGCCGCCCCGTACATCAAATCCGGCCGCAATCCGGCAATCCTCGCGATCGGCAGCCGCCTCGGCCACCACCCTGCCCATGGTACCGCCCGCACCCGAAAGCAGAATTCTGACCATACCGAATTCCTCCTTTGACCGTCCTTTTATGCCTGGCAAAGCCCATGGCGTGCCATCGCAGCCCGAAGTACCGCCATATGCTCGGGCGAAAGATCGTCCATCGGCAGCCGGCAGGGGCCGCACTCAAAGCCGATGAGCGGCATCGCGGCCTTGATCGGGATGGGGTTGACATCGATGAAGATCGCGTGGATCAGGTCGAGCAGCTCGAGCTGCAGCCGGCGGCTCTCCTCGAGGCGGCCGTCAAAGAACAGCTGGCAAATCTCGTGGGTCTCCTTCGGCATGATGTTGGCGAGCACCGAGATAACCCCCTTGCCGCCGAGCGAGAGGATGGGGACAATCTGGTCATCGTTGCCCGAATAGAAATCGAGCGCCTCGCCCGCCATCGCAATGGAGGTCGCGATATCCGAGATGTCGCCGCAGGCCTCCTTGGTTGCCACAATGTTGGGGTGCTTCGCCAGTTCGACATAGGTCTTCGGCTGGATCTTGACCGACGTCCGGCTGGGAACGTTGTAGAGGATAACCGGCAGCTCGGTCGCGTCGGCGCAGGCAAAGAAATGCTTGAGAAGCCCCTTCTGGGAGGCTTTGTTGTAGTAAGGGGTGACATGCAGCAGCGCGTCCGCACCGGTTGCCGCCGCCTCTTTGGAAAGGTTGACGCCGTGGGCGGTATCGTTGCTGCCGACACCGGCTACCACCGGCACCCGTCCGTTGACATGCTCGACCACATAGGCGATACAGCGGATATGGTCGGCGTCGTTCATCGTAGCCGACTCACCGGTCGTACCACAGACGCAGATGGCATCGGTATGCCCCTCTATCAGAAAATCGACCACCTTGCCCATCAGCGGATAGTTGATGCTGCCGTCGGCATGCATCGGGGTCACCATCGCACAACAGGATCCTGTAAATACCGGGTTTTGCTTCTTCATCGCAAACCGCTCCTTTCATCACCATACCATTTTTCGAAAAAGACCGCCTTTGCCGTCCATTACGCATCCAGGTATCCCTTGGCCGCAAGCAGCTCCGCCATCTCGACAGCGCCACCGGCCGCACCCCGCAGGGTGTTGTGGGAAACCGAAATAAATTTGATATCATACTGGGTATCCGGACGCAGCCGTCCCACCGATACCGTCATCCCGCCGCCCAGCTCGCGGACCAGCCGGGTCTGCGGCATATCGTCCTCCTCAAAATAGCGCAGGAAGGGGGTCGGAGCCGAAGGGAGACCCAGCGCCTGCGGCTCGGTCTTCCACTCCCGCCAGATCGCCTTGATTTCCTCGATCGAGGGGGTGCGCTCAAAGGAGGCAAATGCCGCCGCCATATGTCCGTCGCTGACCGGCACCCGGATGCACTGGGTGGTGATCTGCGGATAGTCCGCCTTGACGATGACACCGTTTTCCAGATGCCCCCAGACCTTGAGCGGCTCCTGCTCGCTCTTCTCCTCCTCGCCGCCGATGAAGGGGATCACATTGTCCACCATCTCCGGCCAGCGCTCGAAGGTCTTGCCGGCACCCGAAATCGCCTGATAGGTGCAGGCCAGCACCGTCCGGATGCCGAACTGCCGCAGCGGATGCAGCGCCGGCACATAGCTCTGAATCGAGCAGTTGGATTTGACTGCGATAAAACCTCTGCGGGTTCCCAGCCGCTTGCGCTGGAACTCAATGACCGCGGCGTGTTCGGGATTGAGCTCGGGGATGATCATCGGCACGTCGGGCGTCCAACGGTGGGCCGAGTTGTTGGAGATGACCGGGCATTCGCGGCGGGCATAGGCCTCCTCGAGCGCACGGATCTCCTCCTTTTTCATATCGACCGCACAGAACACAAAATCGACCGCGTCCACAATCCGATCGATATCCGCCTCGGCATCCAGCACGGTCATCTCCGCAAACGAGTCGGGGAGCGGGGAGGGCATCACCCAGCGGCCAGCGAGCGCCTCCCGGTAGCTTTTGCCGGCCGACCGGCCCGACGCCGCCAGCACGGTGACATGAAACCATGGATGACGCTCGAGCAGGGTCAAAAAGCGCTGTCCCACCATGCCGGTGGCACCCACAACCCCAACCCGATAACTTCTCTCTGCCTGCATTCTATTCATTCCTTTCCCACATCATGATCCGGCACCCGTACCTGGAAATAAAAATAGGTGAAACAAAAACTGCCGGCTTGTCAACCGGCAGTCGCTAGACTATAATAGAGGATGTTGCCTCGTATAGCTTCGCTCGCTAGCTCACCACCGTTTCTCAAACGGTGACAGACATATGGCTGTTCGCACATACATCCAGGCAACCGGCTGCCGTACCAGTCCCTTCGGCGTCTGTACCTTTCCCCGGCATGATAAGCTTGGCAGCCAGATGACACGGTTACTCATTAGCAGACGCGCCTCTAACGAGGTTTGATTTTTCACTATCTTACCATCCCACCGGCGTTCTGTCAAACCGTTTTCCCAAAAAGATCAAATTTTGCACAGATGCACAGGAGATATCGATGAAACGTTCTGATTTTTGGTTCGATCTGCCCGACGACCGCATTGCCCAAACCCCCATTGAACCCCGCGACCACGCCCGCCTGATGTCGGTCAACCGCCGGACGGGGGAAATCGGGGAAGGACACTTCTATGACCTGCCGAAGCTGCTGCATCCCGGCGATCTGCTGGTGGTCAACGACTCGCGGGTGCTGCCGGCGCGCCTCTATGGCGTCAAGGACACCGGCGCCAAAATAGAGGTGCTGCTGCTTGAGGAGAAGGGGGAGGGGCGCTGGGAGGTGATGGTTCACCCCGGCCGGCGGATGAAGATCGGCGCCAAAGTCACCTTTGGGGACGGTCTGCTCGACTGCGAGGTCCTGGATGTCCTGCCGGGCGGCAACCGGCTGGTCGAATTCCACTGTGAGGGCAATTTTTACGCCACCCTCGACCGCATCGGCCAGATGCCGCTGCCCCACTATATCACCGCCAAGCTGGAGGACCAGGAGCGCTATCAGACGGTTTACAACCGTGAGCGGGGCTCGGCCGCTGCGCCGACCGCCGGCCTGCATTTCACGCTCGAGCTGATGGACAAGCTTCGGGCTATGGGGGTGGCGTTCGCTCCCATCACCCTGCACATCGGACTGGGCACCTTCCGGCCGGTCAAGGTCGAGGAGATCACCGACCACAAGATGCACACCGAACACTTCACCCTGCCCCAGTCGACCGCCGATGCGATCAACCGCACCAAAGCGGCCGGCGGCCGGGTCATCGGGGTGGGCACCACCAGCTGCCGCACCCTCGAGAGCGTCGCCTCCCGCCTGGGCTCGATCCAGGCCTACGAAGGGGATACCGACATCTTCATCTACCCCGGCTACCAGTTTCAGGTTCTCGACGGACTGATCACCAACTTCCATCTGCCCGAAAGCACCCTGATCATGCTGGTCTCCGCCTTCGCCGGCAGAGAGCTGATTCTCAAAGCCTATGAGCAGGCCATCCGAGACGGTTTCCGCTTTTACTCGTTCGGCGACAGCATGTGCATCCTCTAGCCGATGGGCCGCCGTCTGTGGGCATAAATACGATGTAATGTCTTTTTACTTTACATGTCATTTTCTTTGTTCTTCTCTTTTTTTCGTTTTGTTTTTCTGCCTTTTATCGATTCTGATCTTACGGAAGGATGTACCCACCCATGTACCATCTGCATTGCCAATCGGGCCGCGCAAGGCGTGGCACTTTCCATACGGTGCACGGTGATATCGAGATGCCCGCCTTTATGAACGTCGGGACCGCGGCCGCCATCAAGGGCGCCGTTTCCTCGGTCGATCTCATCGAGATGAAAACCCAGGTCTTTCTCTGCAACACCTACCATCTGCATGTCCGGCCGGGGGACCTGCTCATCCACGAGCTGGGCGGACTGCAGCAGTTTATGAACTGGCACGGGCCGATTCTGACCGACAGCGGGGGCTTTCAGGTCTTTTCGCTCGCCGGCCTGCGCACCATTCGGGAGGATGGGGTGACCTTTGCCTCCCACGTGGACGGCCGGAAGATCTTTATGGGACCGGAGGAGAGCATGCGTATCCAGTCCCATCTTGCCTCCACCATCGCGATGGCTTTCGACGAGTGCGTCGCCAATCCCTCGACCTACGACTACAGCGCCGCCTCCTGCCAGCGCACCACCCGCTGGCTGATGCGCTGCCAGGCCGAGATGGCCCGTCTCAACGCCCAGCCGGATACCCTCAATCCCCATCAGCTGCTGTTCGGCATCAACCAGGGCTGTACCTACGACAACCTGCGGGTCGAGCATATGCAGGAGATTGCCGAACTGGGACTCGACGGCTACGCCATCGGCGGACTGGCGGTGGGGGAGAGTACCGAGGAGATGTACCGGATTATTGCGGCAGTCGAACCGTTCATGCCCAAGGACAAACCCCGCTATCTGATGGGGGTGGGGACCCCGGAAAATATCCTCGAGAGTGTGGCCCTCGGCATCGATCTCTTCGACTGCGTCATGCCCAGCCGCAACGCCCGCCACGGCCATCTCTTCACCTCGGAAGGAATCCTCAACATCAAAAATCAGAAATACGAGCGGGATGACCGGCCGATCGACCCCACCTGCAACTGTCCGACCTGCCGGCACTACTCCCGTGCCTATATCCGCCATCTCTTCAAGGCGGAGGAGATGCTGGGGGCCCGTCTGGCGGTCACCCACAACCTCAGCTTCTACAACCATCTGATGCAGCAGATCCGCGATCATCTCGAAGCGGGCAGTTTCGATGCCTTTTTGCAGGCCAACCGGGGCCGGCTCGACCGCCGCATCTGAACCGGACGGGCAAACCTATCGGAGATCCCCGTTCTCTTCCAAAAAGCGCTTGCATGATCGCTTGCAATCCGATATAATGGACATGTTTACTCGCCGCATCTCTTCCATCGAGAAGGCGGCAGATTTCTTGGAGGTGTCAGAGCCATCATGACGGATTTTTCGACTCTTTTACTCACAGCAACCCAACAGCAGGGGATGGATACGGTTACCATGATCAGCCAGTACGGTGTGCTGATCCTGATGCTCGTGCTCGGTTACTTTGTCTTAATCCGCCCTTCGAAGAAGCGGGAAAAGGAACAGCAGCAGATGCGGCGGAACCTTCAGGTGGGCGATGAGATCATCACCTCGGGCGGCATCATCGGCCGGGTGGTCAGCCAGAAGGACGACACCATCCTGATCGAGACCGGTTCCGACCGCTCCAAGATCCGGATTGCACGCTGGGCCGTTCAGACCAACACCACCGCGATGGAAGCTGCCGAACAGCAGCGTGCGCAGCTGGAGGAGCAGAAGAAGCTCGAAGAGAAGAAGAAGCTCGAGGAAAAGAAGAAGAAATAACCGGTACTTCCCCTTTTCATACGGCTGTCAGGGATATCCGAACATAATTTCGGGTACAGTCGAATAGAGTGGATCAGAGCGTGTGCCGAGCCTGCCGGCCCGCACACCGGCGTGTTTTCCACACCGCGCTGCGATCCGATGATCACGCTAGGGAGGCTGTACCATGCAAAAAAAATTCTTCCACACCCAGGGTCCATCCCGAGCCCCGTCCCGTAAGGAGACCCCTCTGCGCCGGGCGGTCCGCTCGGTCCTCTTCGGTACGGCAGCGGCCATTGTAAGCTGTACCCTGACGCTGGCCATCTGCGCCTTTATCGTCTCCATCCGGGATATGCCCCATACGGTGATCGTCCTGTTTTCGATTGCCTGCACCATGGTTGGGACGTTGGTCGGCTCCTTTTTATCCGCCCGGCTGATGCGGGAAAACGGATGGTTGGTCGGACTTGCGTCCGGCATCCTCTTCTATCTGACGGTCGTGCTGGTCAATGCCGGCATCGGTATTGCCGGCACCGGCCTGATCTCGCTTTCGAGACTGGTCATCATCCTGGTAACCGCGCTGATCGGCGGCATGCTGGGGGTCAATGTTCGGAAAAAGCTGCGTGCCTGACATGGCCAACAGCGGTATCCCATTCGATTCTGACGCGGCAGGGCCGAAATGGTTCTGCCGTGTTCTGCGTCTTTCCGTAAAGAAGTCCGCATTTCCGGCAGCTTCTCTCTTGAATCGTCTACAGGATTATGCTATAATAGCGGCAGTGAAACCAGACTGTTTGGGAGGAAATGTACCATGAAGCACATCAAGACCCTGAATACCCAGAATCTCAAGAAGAGCGCCGAGCACGGCGGTTGCGGCGAATGCCAGGCCTCCTGCCAGTCGGCCTGCAAGACGTCCTGCACGGTTGCCAACCAGAAGTGCGAGAACCGCAGCCGGTAAGCTTGCCATCGATTTGCAATGAAAGGCATCCGCCGCTGGATGCCTTTTTGCTTATCTGCCGGTGCAATCGGACGCCGGCCGGCAGTACAACCGGAAAAGAAAAACGAAGGTTGCAGGGCGCTGTGGCCCTGTCCGTCAAAGGCTTCATGTGCATCGCAGACCGGCCTCTCCAGCCGCTGCGTACACATGAAGTTTTGTGTGAAAGGAAGGAATAGGATGATCCATCGATACCAGCTGCGCGGCTTCAATATCGTGCTGGATGTGGGCAGCGGAGCCGTCCATCTGTTTGATGAGCTGAGCTATCATCTGGTGGGTACACTGACCCCACCGCTGCCCGACCGCGTTCCGGAGGCGCTGTTGGGGCAGCTCGCCGCCTATGGTACCCCCGATGAAATACGGGAAGCCTACGCCGAGATTCGTTCGCTCGCCGAGCAGGGTGAGCTCTTTACCGACGACAGCTACGCGGAATGTGCGGACATGCTGGGGATGGCGCCGATCAAGGCGATGTGCCTGCATATCGCGCACGACTGCAACCTGCGCTGCGACTACTGCTTTGCCTCCACCGGTGATTACAAGGGCGGCCGGGCACTGATGAGCCGGGAGGTCGGACTGAAGGCAATCGACTACCTGATTGCCCACTCGGGCAACCGTCACAACCTCGAGGTCGATTTCTTCGGCGGCGAACCGCTGATGAACTGGGAGGTGGTCGAGGAGGTCGTCCGCTACGCCCGGTCGAAGGAGGCCGCCTGCAACAAAAATTTCCGATTCACCGTGACCACCAACGGTCTGCTCTTGGATGAGGAGAAGATCGACTTTATCAACCGGGAGATGTCCAACGTCGTTCTGTCGATCGATGGGCGCCGGGAGGTCCACGACAAATTGCGGGTGACCGCCAACGGCAAGGGCAGCTACGATCTCATCCTGCCCAAAATGCAACAGCTGGTTGCCGCACGTGACCGGGACAAGGACTACTACGTCCGCGGGACCTTCACCAAATATAACCTCGATTTTGCCAACGACGTGCTGCATCTGCGGGAGCAGGGCTTCGATCAGATCTCGGTCGAACCGGTCGTCTCCGACCCCGAACTCAGCTACGCGATCACCGAGGAGGATCTTCCCACCATCTATGCCGAATATGAACGGCTGGCTGACCTGCTGATCGAACGCAGAAGGGCAGGGGACACGATCAACTTTTTCCATTTTATGATCGATCTCAGCCAGGGTCCCTGCGCCATCAAACGGCTGCGCGGCTGCGGCTGCGGCAACGAGTATGTCGCCATCACCCCACAGGGGGATGTCTACCCCTGCCACCAGTTCGTCGGTCTCGACGGCTGGAAGATGGGCAGTGTCTTCGACGGCAGCTGCGACGAAAAAATCAAGGCGACCTTCGCCCATACCCACGTGCTCTCCAAACCCGACTGCTCCGCCTGCTGGGCCAAATTCTACTGCAGCGGCGGCTGCAGCGCCCAGAATTTCCAGCGGGAAGGGGACATCCGCAAACCGCATACGATCGCCTGTGACCTCGAGCGCAAACGGGTCGAATGTGCCATTATGATCCAGGCGGCCCTCGCGTCCGATCCCGAGTAAGAACAGCTGTTATCCGGCTGCGGAAGAGGGAAATCGACCCCATCTGCGGGTTACGAACCTCTGATTCATGGTTTTCTGGCACACTTTGCATAGCTTTCCAAGCCCCCAGCGGTCTCTGAAACCGTTGGGGGCTTTTGGTTGTCAAGCCGCAAGATATGGTAGTTTCCATAATGTTGTTACCATAACATTTTGTTAGAATACATAATTTAGATTACATAATTTGAGATGGGTTGACAAAATCGCAGGATTCTTCCGCCGATTTCTTGCAGTTTCCTCAAAAAACGTATAAGATAGATATCACATCTTCTTTTAAAATCGCTCTGTCGCCCACCGTTTGTCCACATATCCGCGCCACCTTTCGCATAGGGATACAGTACAAGCCCCCGGAAGGATGATGCAGATGATCTGGACCAACGGCCGGCATCCCTATATAACTGCAAGACGCCCTGCCAGACGGGCGCCTCAAACGCTTCTCCGGTCGATTCGACACCGCGGCAGACTGCTGCTTTTCTGTCTGCTGTTTGCTGCCGGGCTGGTGGGCGGGCTGCTGCTCGCGCCCTCCTTTCCGGCCAGCAGTCCCCTCAATTTGGGCGGTATTGCCGAAGTTTTCCTCACCGACCGGCTCGGCCAGACGGCCTCTGAGACCTTTCTTTCCTCCTTCTACGCCACCCTGATTTTCCTGGTCCTTCTGTTCTTTTTGGGTTTTTGTGCTGTATCGGCTCCCCTGATTCTGGCCATTCCGCTCTTCCACGGATTGGGTTTGGGCGCGTCGATGGGGCATTTGATGATGTACAATGGAACGCCCGGCATGATCTTTTCGCTGGCGATCCTGCTGCCGCCTGCTCTGATACGGGCATTTGCCGTCTGTTCGGGCTGCGGCGAAGCGTTTGGTCTCTCGCTGATGCTGCTCTCCGCCATCACCAGTGAAGCGGGCAGGGGCGGCATGGCCGGACGGTCAAAACGATACTGCAGGCATTTTTTGCTGCTGGTCCTCCTCGCAGCGTGCGGCGCGCTGCTCGATGTCATCCTGCTGGCAGCACTTGCAGGTTCGGTTGTTTTGTAGATGGAGAGTGGGGTTCTCGAATGAAGGAAAATGAAAATCTGCTGGAAGCCTTCCGGGACTATCTGGAGGACGAAAAGAAGGTCTCTGCCAACACACTGGAATCCTATATGCGGGATATGAACAGCTTTCGTTCCTTCTGGGAAACGGATCATCCGGACAGCAGCCTGACCCAGGCTGACGAGGCGGCGATCGAACGGTACGTCGCCTTTCTCAAGGAACATGGCAAAAGCAACGCCACGGTGATCCGTGGCATTGCTTCGATGCGGAATTTTTACCAATATCTCATGCGGCGCGAGCTGTGCAGCCACAATCCCGCCCGAACCATCAAGGCGGAGCGGGAGGACAAAAAGCTGCCGGAAATTCTCACCAATGCCGAAATTGACCAGCTGCTGCTGAGTCCCGACATCGCAACACCCAAAGGCTGTCGGGACAAGGCGATGCTCGAGCTGCTCTACGCGACCGGTATCCGGGTCAGTGAGTTGATCAATCTGCAGGTGGACGATGTCAACCTCCAGCTCGGCATGCTCAACTGCCACAGCGACCGCAGCCAGCGGTTCATCCCCATCTATGCCGAAGCGGTTGGCGCGCTCAGCGACTACCTCTACCGGGTGCGCCCGCTCATCGTCTCCGACCGGTCCAACCAAAATCTCTTTGTCAACCTCAATGGCAAACAGCTGACACGACAGGGCTTTTGGAAGATTATCAAGTATTATGCTGAACGCACCGGGATCAAAAAGGATATCACCCCGCACACCCTGCGCCATTCCTTCGCGGCCCATCTGTTTGAAAACGGTGCGCAGCTCAAGGATATCAAGGATATGCTGGGTCATGCCGATATCTCCTCGACCCAGGTATATGCCCAGCTGGCCAAGAGCAAATATCGGGATGTCTACAACCGCTACCATCCTCGCGCACATTCCTCCTGAGCTTGATCTTTCCAGATCAAACCGATCCCCATCACAGCAACGGCCGGCCACCCAATCGGGTAGCCGGCCGGTTTTCCGTTAAAAAATTCCCGTCCGGTTTGGTTGTCATAGCCCCGGACATCTGCTATCCTTATAGTATCATCGCATCGTATCTGCCGACCGTCATACGTCACCCCCATGTTCGGCGCCTTTTGATTCGAAAGGAGGATCTGCCCATGCTCCGACACCTATCCGTGCTGCTGATCCTGCTGCTGGGATTGACCGGCTGTTCATCGGGCTTAGCGACCACCCCGCCGATCGATACCGAGATAGAAACCGCGGTTGTCCACCCCGAAACGGGGGCATCCTTCTCGCTGAACCATGCCCTTTCCGACCTCGAGGAACTGCTCGGTACCGGCCAATCGGTTACCGATCCCTCCGCGCCGCCGTCACCCTTCGACCGGATCTCCTACCCGGAGGAGGGACTTACACTGACTGTCAACCGGGAGACGGATGCGCTGGGATCGGTCTGCCTCCGCTCGACCTCTCCCTGGCGGCTGCTTGGCTTTTCGGTTGCCGACCCGATCACCGAAATCCGTGATACCCTGGGCGAACCGGCCGCCGTCAAGACAGGCTCCTACTATTTTCTGGATGACCGCTACCAACCGGTTGACAGCAGCCGGGACGCGGCCTATCTGCTGCGGGTGCAGTCACCCGATGCCCTTGAGCTGAAGAAATTGCAGCTGCCCGAGCGGGGCATCTTCTTCGCCGTCCACGAGGACAAGCGCAGCATCGACCTGGCCATGACGGTGGACGAGGTCATCGATATCCTCGATGAACAGCCGGTGACCCCCACCATTCCCGACGATCTGTTGGAGGCGCCCTACCAGAGCGGTCCCTTCAACCGGCTGCGGCATATCGGTGAGGTCCTCGATTTTCCGCAGAACGGCGTCAGTCTGACGGTCATCGGCGACCTCATCCTCGAGATGGTGATCTACGACACCGACCGCCCCAACGGGCTGGACATCTGGGCGGTCCGCCAGCTGACCCACCATCCCACACTGGACTATATGACCGCCCGTACTCCCGCCATCGTCGAGCCCTATATCTACGGTTCGCCCGGTCCATCGGGCGAATATCCCTACCAAAACCGCCTGGCTTCCCAGTACTTTGAACGGGATGGGACATTTTTGGAGGGCTCGGTGGGAGAGGTTGTTGTCCAGGCGCTGCTGCCCGGGCAGGAGGGGCATTCGATCGCCGGGTTCAGTCTCTTTCTCTGGCTGCTGTCCCAGTGGTAAAAATCTCGATGATCTCATAGATGATATAAAAAATATTTTTAGAAAAACAGGGCCTGCATCGGATTCTCTCTCGATGCAGGCCCTGTTCTTTCTTTTTATCTCCCATCTCCATCGGACGACCCCTTGTCGGCCTGTGCCGGAACATCCTCCGTTTCGGATACCACGTTATCCGCTTCCGCACGATCGATCCCCGGCGGTTGGGGCGGCAGCTTGGGACGGACGGGCGGGTGGACACCGGATAAAGGCGAACGCTCGGCCGCACGGGCGACCTGTTCATCCGAGACATGGGTGTAGATCTCGGTGGTCGCGATGTTCTCATGTCCCAAAATCTCCTTGAGCACCCGGATGTCGACATGGCCATACTGGTAGAGCAGGGTCGCCGCGGTGTGCCGCAGCTTGTGAACCGAATAGCCCAACCCTTCCAAACCGCTGAGATGGAGACTGTCCTCGACAATCTGCTGCACCCGACGCCCGGAAATCCGTTTGTGCCGGCTGGAAAGGAAGAGCGCATCCCGGTCGCCGCTGCCGGCAGCATCCTCACCGCGCACCCGCAGATAGGCCTCCAGCGCCTCCAGGCAGGCGTCGTTGAGGTAGACCATCCGTTCCTTGTTTCCCTTACCAAGCACGATCATAAACGGCCGTTCGTCCCGAAGATGCAGGCTGGAGAGATTCAGTCCCACCAGTTCACTGAGTCGGATACCGCAATTTAAAAAGATCGTCAGCATACAAAAATCCCGCTCGCGATGGGTGGATTCCGCCTCGCGCGCCGAGGAGAGCAGCTCCAAACTTTCCTCAAGCGAAAGAAAACGCGGCAGCGACTTTTTGATTTTGGGCGAATCGAGGTGCAGGGTCGGATTGTTGTGGATGGGCCGCACCGCTTTGTCGTTGAGATAGCCATAAAACCCGCGCAGGCAGGAAACCTTGCGCGCCAGGGTGGTTGCGCTGTTGGAA
>CASGDD010000037.1 GCA_949300115.1 uncultured Oscillospiraceae bacterium
CTCGCTGCAAAGCGGCTGTGCCAAGACGCTTGCCGCGATGAACCGCCATTACACCCCCGAGGAATACCGCGCGGTGGTCGAGCGGATGCGCCAGCTCTTCGACCGCCCGCTCTTCACCACCGATGTGATCGTCGGTTTCCCAGGCGAGAGCGAGGGGGATTTTGAGGAGAGCCTCGCCTTTGTCGAGAGCCTGGATTTCCTCAAGGTTCATGTCTTCGGCTATTCCCGCCGCCCCGGCACCGCTGCGGCAAAGATGGCGGGCCAGATTCCCGAGTCGGTCAAATCCCAGCGCAGCCGGCGGCTGATCGCGGCGGCCGATGCGGTTCGCGGCAAGGTCATCGCCGGGTGGGCGGGCGCCAAGGAGACGGTGCTGCTCGAACAGACGGTCAGCCGCGGGCTCTATACCGGCTATACCAGCCGCTATATCCCGGTGCTCGTTCCCGCTGCCGACGGGCGGCAGGGCGAGGTCGTCGAAGTGACCCTCGGCGGGTTTGACGGCAACCGCTGTACCGCAGCCCTTCTTTGATGCCCCAATTTTGTGACACGACAACAAACGGAGTGAACTGTTTTGAGTGAACTGCATCCTGCCATTCTGGTCAGCATGCTGCTCATGCTGGCCTTTTCCGCCTTTTTCTCTGCGAGCGAGACGGCGATCTCCTCGATCAACAAGATCCGGATACAAAACCGGGCGCAGGAGGGGGACCGCAAGGCGGCCGCCGCGCTCAAGAACGCGCAGGACTATGACCGCACCCTTTCCACCATCCTCATCGGCAACAACGTGGTCAACCTGACCCTCTCCTCGCTGGCCACCCTGACCGCGACCGCACTGATGGGGGACGCCGGCGCGCTGGTCGCAACGGTGGTCACCACCCTGCTGGTGCTGACCTTCGGCGAGATCCTTCCCAAGAGCTTCGCCAAGGAAAACGCTGAGCGGGTCGCGCTCTCGACCGCCCGGCCTTTGCTGATCCTGCGCCGGCTGCTCGCGCCGCTGGTCTGGTTCTTTGTGCTGATCAAAAAATTCTTCACCGGCCGCCGCAGCGATGAGCTGAACGTCCAGCCGTCGGTGACCGAGGATGAGCTGAAAACCATCGTCAGCACCGTCGAGGACGAGGGGGTGCTCGACCCGCAGGAGACCGGCATCATCCAGTCCGCAATCGACTTTGGCGATACCACCGTACAGGAGATCCTGGTTCCCCGGGTGGATATTCTGGCAATCGAGGTCGACGCCGACCAGAAAGAAATCCTCTCGATCTGTGTCGATAACGGATTCAGCCGGATTCCGGTCTATGAAAAGAAGATCGACAACATCATCGGCATCCTGTATGTCCGGGACGTGCTCGAGGCGCTGGCGCGGGGGAATGAGATCTCGATCCGCGCGCTGATGCGGCCGGTGCTCTATGTCTACCGCACCAAGCACATCAACGACCTGCTGGCCGAGTTTCGCAAGAGCAAGCAGCATATCGCCATCGTCACCGACGACTACGGCGGGGTGATGGGAATGGTCACCCTTGAGGACATTCTCGAAGAGCTGGTCGGCGAGATCTGGGATGAGAGCGACACCCAAAAATCCTCGGTGCGCCGCCTCTCGAACAACTGCTGGGTGGTCTCGGGCGAGGAGAATATCGAGGACTGCTTCGAGGCGATCGGCTTTGCCGACCGGGATTTCCGCTGTAACTACGCCACCGTCGCCGGCTGGGCGCTGGACGTGCTGGAGCATATCCCCGCCGAGGGAGAGAGTTTCACCTATAAAGAGCTGCGGGTCACCGTCGAAAAGGCCGAGGACCAGCGGATCCTGCTGCTCAGGATCGAGCGCACGGCTGCTGCGCCGGCTGAGGAACCCCAGCCCGCGAACGGATGAAAAAAGATAACAAGGCCCGGTGGCGTTTTCCTGCGCCACCGGGCCTTCTTCTCTTGTACTGCGGGGTTATTCCCCGGCAAAGAACCGGACGCTGCGGGCAATCTGTTCCACCGCATCCTGCGCCAGCGCGCCGTCCTCGATCTCCATCCCGATGAATCGGCCAAGGCTCTCATCCCGGGCGAGGATGCCCCAGTTGTAGCTGGTCGTTCCTCCCGCGCCGCCCTGCTGGTAACCGACGCGGCAGGTTGCCGAGACCAGACCATCCTCCCGCAGGACCTTGTGATACTCGTTGTTCCAGTTGACCGCCGAGCTGAGCATCAGGGCGTTGTAATAGAAGACCTGAGTTTCCCCCTCCGGCTCCTGATAGAGTTCGGTCTCGCTGCCCAGCAGGTCATACCCGATCCGCCCGGCCACCGCGCCGTCCGGTGCGATAAGATTTACCGGTGCCGCGAGGGTGAAATCGGCCTTGCTATCCGTCTGTTCCGCCGTCCATCCCTCGGGCAGCGTGAAGCGAACTGAAAAACCCGCGCCGACCGTCTCGGCATACCGCAGCGTCACAACGGTCCCGCTCTCGGCGCTCTCATTCAGGACGGTCACCGCAGTATTGGCAGGGATCACTTGTTCCACCATCGCGCCACCCTCGCACCGATAGCTGCGATGGCCCCAGCTCGAGGAGATCCAGTCATCCCCCTCCTGCTCAAGGAAGTGTACCATAACGCTCAGCTCGGTGCCGTCGGGGCAGTCCTCATAAGGAAAAACTCCCTCGCAATAAAAATCCCATTCGGCAACGCTCTTCTGTTCCTCCAGCAGCGTGACCCGCTCGGTATAGGGGATGCCGTTCTCCTCCCGCGGAATCAGCGCGCTGATCTCAATCGAAAGGGTCTCATCCGGGTCGATCCCCTGTGGAATGATCAGACTGGTGCTCTGGGGCGTCGCCGTCACCGTCCAGAGAATTGCCCGCACCCAGTCCTGCTGCGAGACCGCACCGGCGACAAATTCC
>CASGDD010000038.1 GCA_949300115.1 uncultured Oscillospiraceae bacterium
GCTCATCCTGCAGCCCGCCATGCTCCTTGCGGAAGCTCAGCAGATAGATCCACTGCTTGAGCTGGCCGAGGCCCAGGATGATCAGCGCCTGCTGGATCGATTTGACCCGGTTGCGCAGCGCAAAGTAGGCCGAGTTGACCAACTTCATCAGCGAAAAGGCCAGCGTCACGTCCCGCGAGATGATCTGGGTGATCTCATCGACATCCGGCTCGTCCTTGGTGACGGCGACCATCAGCTGGAAGAAGTTGCTCTGCATGTGATCGAAGCGGTGGACCTTCGACTTCTTCTGCTCGGCCACATACATACCCTGGAAGTAGTCGCAGCCCAATTCCTTGGCCAGTTCGAGCAGCTCATGGGTGTGGAGGTTGTAGGCGACCACCTTCTTTTTAAAACCGTGGACCACCTCGACGATCTGGCGCAGCGAGCTGCGGTTGCCCTGAAAATCGACCTTGATGAGATCGACCGCGTCCATAATGCCAAAGTAGCGGGACTGGAATTCAAAACCCTTCAGCGCAATCTTGTAGCCCTGCTTTTTAAACCGGTAGACGATCTTCTGCGCCACCGGATGGACAATGCTGTTGTCCTCGATCTGGATCACCAGCTGATCCTGACGGAACATCTTCGGGATATTCCGCATGAGCAGGTTGGGGGTAAAGGTCAGGAAGGCGATCTTGCCGTCCAAAAATTTGTCGTCGTTGAGCTGTCCCAAAAAGCCCTCGATCGCGTTGGCGGTCCAGACATCCTGCTGGCTGTAGAGGGTGCTTTCATCCTCCCTATAGAGCACCTCGTAGGCGACCACCTTCTGATCCTTGTCCAGGATCGGCTGCTGCACGATATAGGTTTCCATCTCCACGTTCACATTCCTCTCTTCCGGTTCGATCATCAATCATGCGGTATGCGCGGGACCCGGGCCGAAGCATCCTCCTCCGACCAGTGGATCTCCAGCCGGTCCCCCTGCCCGATCGCATCGAGATAGGAGGCCCGTGCGCCGTTGCGTCTAAGTACAATCTCCCCGTGCGGATCATGGGGATCGATATCCAGATAGTTGAGCAGATGGAAGAGCTGCCAGCCCTCCCCGTCCGTCCGGGGCGGCAGGGTCAGCGCCCGTCCGTTGAGGGTCAGCGCCAGCCGCTCCGCCGGCGGCGGGGAGGCGGCCGCTTCCTCCTTCCGATCCGCCCGGGTGATCCGGTCGCCCGGCCGCAGCGGCTGATCCCGGCCGGTCACCGGATGTCCGCCGATGCAGAGCCCCGCGCCCGAGCGGTCCTCCCAGCCCATCCGATCGAGCAGGGCGCCCAGCGTATCGACCGCGCGGATCTCCACCCGATCCATCGACTGGATGGCATAATCCGGCGGCTGCGGTTCACCGTTGACCCATCCCTGCCTGCCGGCGGCGGCCGGCCTCTCCAGCAGCTCGACCGAAAAGGCGTTCTCTTCGCCGCAGATATCCCGCAGGCGGGGCGCCGCGTCGGCGCCGTCGGTGGCCGGCGAGAAGGTGATCACATCCCCCGGCTGCAGCAAAACCGCCAGGCCGGCGGCCTCCCCGTTGACCTCGATGCCGGCCAGGGTGGGCAGACCACCCCGCGCGACCTGGCGCACACCGTCACAGAAATAGACGACATTCCTTCCCGAGCGGCCCATGATCTGCCGGTAGGGATAGCCGCCCCTTCGCAGCGCATCCAGTACGGTCATCCCACTGCCCAGCATCGGCAGCGGGGTCCCATTGAGCAGAACCGTCTGCCCGCCGCCGTCCAGCTGCCGCATGGCGGTCAGCGCGATGCCGACCGGCGTCGCATACTCCGCCTGCAGATAGGGCTCGTCGGCCAGCACCTGCCGCTTCATATAGTTGCTGCCGCCGATGGCGACCCGGCGCTCCTCGATATCCAGCGCGGCCGCCACCCGCTCCCGCAAACCGGGGGTACGGCTGCCGCCGCCCACCAGAAAAACCGCCCGGGGCGCAGTGCCGTTGACCGCAAGGATGCCGCCGGCGATTTCGGCCGCCAGCGCCTCGATCGCCGGTTCGATCCGGGCGAGCAGCTCCTCCCGACGCACCGCGTCGGGCATGCCCAGCACATCCTCATACTCGACCATCTCCCCTTCGCCGCCGGCGGCGAACTTCATCCGCTCGGCCATCGGGAAGTCGACCAAAAACTCCCGCATAATCGATTCGGTGATCTCATCCCCCGCGACGGTCGCCATGGTATAGCCCCGGACGCTGCCCTGATCGGTTACCGCGATATCCGAGGTACCCGCCCCCACATCCACCAGCGCGATGTTGAGCAGATGCAGCTCGCGAGGCACCACCGCATTCATCGCCGCAATCGGCTCGAGGGTCATGCTGGCGACCGACAGGCCAATCCTTTCCATCGCCGTGCAAAGGCTCTCCACCACCTCGCTCGGGAGGAAGGTGGCGATGATCTCCACCTCCGCCTGCCGGCCCCGGTGGCCCAGCAGGCTGGAAAAGGCGTAGCCGTCCAGCCGGTAGCCGACCACGCTGTGACCGACGCTGCAGAAGGCGGACGCCTCCTCCCCCTGGTGCTCGGTCAGCGTCTCATAGGCCTTCTGCAGGGCGGCCGTCTCCAGCCGCCGCACCTCGGGCGGTCCGATCGGTTCGCTGCCGTCGAGCTCCAGCGTACAGAGAACCCGCTCGGTTCGCAGCACCCGGCCGGCCGCCGCGACATGCACCTGCCGCAGCTCACAGCCCATCGTCCGCTCCAGCCGGGCTTTGACCTCGCCCGCCACCCGGGCGGTCCCGGCGATATCCTCGATCTGGCCGTCCACCACCGCCCGGGCGCTGTGCTCCTGCCGTTCGGCCGCGAGCAGCTCCAGCATCTCCCCCTTCGGCCGGGCAACCATCCCGATGACGCTGCGTGTGCCGATGTCGAGGATAAAAATGAGCTCTTCCGTTTTCATCGTCCCTTCACCTGCCCATTTCGCCATCTAGCCCCGGCTCGACCGGATCTGCCGCTGCTGTTCGCCGAAGATGAAGGCGCACAGCTTCTGCTCGGCATAGGGGAGCAGATCGACAATCTCACAGCCGTACCGGGTCATCTCCTCGAAACGGGGGATCACCCGCCGGACGAGGATGTCGAAGGTCACCAGCTCGTTGTGTACCAGCGCGACCCGCACCCGCATCCGGTCACCCACCGTCAGCGGGAAATCGCTCTCAAACTGCATACCGCAGAGGCTGATATCCTTCAGCCGGATGGGCACCTCCCACTCGAGCGTCTTCTCCGACCCCTCCTCCGACGGCCCCTCCGGGTCCTTCCCCGGCAGCAGCTGGGCGCTGTGATCGATGGCCAGTCGGAAATACCGCCGCTTCTCAAACTCGGAATAGCTTTTGACCTCCACCAGCCGCATGAAGGTCCGGTTGGAGAGGTAGATCTGCCCCGCCATCACCCGCGCCCCCAGCTCGGCGCTGCGCAGCGAAAATTTCACCTGGGTTCCCAGGTTGAGGATGGGCAGATGGCCGTCCGGGTCGTAGATATCCACATCCTCGCCGGAAACCCAGAGCACACCGGACGCAATCAGCCGGTTGTTGAGGTCGGTCACCTCACACATCAGACCGTTGTACTTCTCTAACAGCATGTCATCCTCCCTTCCGGACCGTGCCGGTATCCCGGCCCGCCCCCGATGGCAGGGGATCGTGCCCGTTTTGAATCCGATAGGAGGCGCGCAGCAGCTGACAGTAGATGGCCGCCACCACCTCATAGAGCGCGGGCGGAATGCTGCTGCCCACCTCGAGCATACAGAGCAGCGACACCGCGCTGTCGTCGCGAAAGACGGGGATGCCGTGCTGCTCGGCGATGCCGATGATCCGCCGGGCAATGTCCCCGTAGCCGGAGGCGATGACGATCGGCGCCAGATCCTCCTCGACGTTGTATTTTAAGGCCACCGCCTTGTTGAGGTTTGTTTTAGATTTTGACATCGACACCCGTCCTTCTGTAAGGAAGCGATTTGAAGACATCCATCAGCGAGCGGGGACGTTCGAGACGGTCGATCCGCACCTCCCCGATGCGGTAGTCGGTCTGATCCGCACAGCGGCGCAGCTCCCCCTCCATCCCGCCGTACACCGCCGTGTAGGCCGGCGGACAGTAGAGGGAAAAATCGATCGTCTTCTCGCGGACAAAGAGCTCGAGCTCAAACCGCCCGATGCTCGCGATCTCGAAGGAGAGCAGCATGTGGATGGTATTTTTTCCGTCCGGGGCGCGGTCGCGCTCGTCCTCCTCCCCGTTGGGATTGATCCAGATTTCGGCAAACGACTGCAGATTCTCATACTGCACCGGCAGCACAAAATGGAGCAGCGGGGTGAAGTTGCAGGGGGAGGAGAGCAGGCTGTAGATGATCCGCTCCACCCGTTCGGCGTTGGCCGCCATGACCGTCTCGCTGTCCGCCTGACGTTCGAGGATGCGCGCGAGCGCACCCATCGCCGAGGGGTTCTCCGCCCCGCCCGGCTGACGCTGCTGCATCTGCAGCAGAAAATCCTCCAGCGACTGCAGAAACCGGTCGCGAAGCCCGTCGCCATGCAGCTGCTGAAGCATCCGGGAGACCGATTCCCGCAGAAAATCGTCGTTGTCGTTGTAGCGGGAGAGGTTGTAGATCACCATCTTGGCAATCTTCGCCGTCTTGTCGGAAAAGAGAATGCTGTCCTGCGCCTCCTGCAGGGCGGCCAGCGTCTCCTGGCGCAGCGCGCGGGCATGCTCGGCCGCGTCCTCCGCTTCATACCGGCGGGCGAGGTCCCCGAGCTTCTGGGCGAGCGCCTTGCTGGAAAAGAGGCTGCTTTCCAGATACCGCAGGCTGTTCGCCACCGAGCCCAGGATCTCCTGCCGGGTGGCAAAGAGGGTCAGCGCCTTTAAAAAGGAGACGGTCGCATCCCGCAGCTCCTGCTGGCCCGGGTGCTGCCGCAGCTCGGCCCGCAGCAGGTCGAACAGCGCGCCGTGGAACATCGTCGAGGCGTCCTTCTGCTTCGCCATCTCCTCCGCAATCCCGTCGGCGGACACCAGCATCTCGCCGAACATCTGCTCGAGCTCCTGGGTGAAGGGGTTGTTGTTCTGCGGCAACAGGCGGATGAGCGCCTCCATCGCCGAGATATTTTTTAAAAAGCTGACGGTGACCGACGGGTCTTTGAGCAGGCTTAACAGCAGCGCGGAGGTTTCCTCCTGCTGCACCATCCCGTTGTTCTGGCCCAGGATCTCCCCCTGGGAACCCGTTTTGGGCACCCGTGAGACATCCTGCAGCGGAAACTGGGACGTCAGCTCGGCGCTGCTCTTCGGTTCCAGCGCCTGGCTTCGATTGACCAGTGGGGTTGTAACACGCAGAATATCAGCCATCGCGTACAGGGGCATCCGCCGCCCGCCTTCTCCGGGTGCGAACCCCGGAAAGCGGAAGGAAAACCCCGCCCGGCCTCCCTCATCCTAAAGAATTTTCGAGAATTTCGACCAAAGCCGATTCGGCTCCTATAGGTATTTATCGTACAAAATTTGCAAAACACAAGGGTCCTTCGTCGAAACTGTCTCAAAATCTCACGGCGGAGGGGGGCGAATTTTCGGGAGAAGCTCTTGGGTTTTTACAAAATCGGACGAACATAGGGATTAGAAGAAGTATGCTTCGGTATGCTGCAATCCGAAGAAAAGTGAAGGTGAGCGCGATGGCGATCGATCCGAGCATGGAGCCGATGCTGGAAACATTTATCTATGAATCGAACACCCTTTTGGATCAGCTGGACGAGATCCTGCTGGAATCGGAAAAATCCAAAAGCCTGACCGGGGATCAGATCAACGAGATTTTCCGGATCATGCACACCATCAAGGGTTCGTCGGCCATGATGGAATTCACCGGCATCTCCACCCTGGCGCACGCGGTGGAGGATGTCTTCTTCCTGCTGCGCGAACAGCCCGACCGGCTGTCGAAGGTCAGCGAGGCGCTCTTCGACGTGATGTTCCAGGCCTCCGACTTCCTCAAGGGGGAGATCGAATCGGTGGAAAACAGCGGGGAGGCCGCCGAAGATCCCCGCGAGATGATCGCCGAACTGGAGCGTCTGGCCGCCATCATGCGGGGGGAAACCCCGGCCGATGCCGGTACGCCGGCGGACGAAAAGGCGGCGCCGGCAGACCCCGCCGGGACGCCATCGGGCGATGCGGCTGCGCTGCCCTGCCGCATCCGGGTCTACTTTGAGGACGGCTGCCAGATGGAAAACATCCGGGCGTTCATGCTGCTAAGCCAGCTGCGGGATCTCTGCGACGGGCTGGAATCCATCCCGGCCCATCCCGAAAGCGACGCCTCCCTCTGCCAGGAAATCATCAAAAACGGCTTTGTGATCCTCTGCAAGCCCAGCAGCTCGCTCGACGACCTTCTGCGGGTGATCGAAGGATCGGTCAATGTCAAGACCTACGAGGTGCTGGAAGACGACACCGGCCATCCGGCCGCCAGCAACCCTCCGGCCGAAACTCCGGATGTCCCCGCATCCCCCGCGCCGGCAAGCGCACCGGCCGCCGCGCCCACGGCAGCCGCCGCGCCGGCCGCGAGCGGTTCTCCCGCCTCGGGCCCCGTCAAAGCCAAACAGAGCCTCGTCAGCGTCAACCAGGCCAAGCTCGACCAGCTGATGGATCTGGTGGGTGAGCTGGTGACCACCGAATCGATGGTGGTGGGCAACACCGACCTGCGGGGGCTGCATCTCGACAACTTCTACAAATCGGCCCGAGAGCTGCGCAAGCTGACCGACGAGCTGCAGGATATCGTCATGTCGATGCGGATGGTGCCGCTGTCGGGGTTGTTCCAGCGGATGAACCGCATTGTGCGCGACATGTGCAAAAAGCTCGACAAGCATGTCGACCTCATCACCGAGGGCGGCGACACCGAGGTGGACAAGACCATCAACGAGGCGATTGCCGACCCCTTCATGCATATGGTGCGCAACGCGATGGACCACGCCATCGAATCGCCCGAGGAACGGCTGGCCATGGGCAAGCCGGAACACGGCCGGATCACCATCTCGGCCAAGAATATCGGCGGGGAGATCGTCATCGCCATCGCCGATGACGGGCGCGGGCTCGACACCGACGCCATCTTCAAAAAGGCGCGGGAGAACGGCATCCTCACCAAGCCGGAGAGCGAATACAGCGACCGGGAAATCTTCGGTCTCATCATGCTGCCCGGCTTCTCGACCAACAAGGAGGTCACCGAGTATTCGGGCCGCGGCGTTGGGATGGATGTGGTGCGCAAAAACGTTGAAAAGGTCGGCGGTACCATCTCGATCGACAGCAGACGGGGCAAGGGCACCACCTTCACCATCAAGATCCCGCTGACGCTGGCGATTGTCGACGGGATGGAGCTGTCGGTGGGCGACTCGATCTTCACCCTGCCCATCACCTCGATCAAGCAGTCGTTTAAGATTGACGAGGACAAGCAGGTCATCTACGACACCGACGGCACCGAGATGATCATGCTGCGCGGCGAATGCTTCCCCCTCATCCGGCTGCACCAGCTGTTCGGGATGCCCACCGCGGTGACCGAGCTGCAGGACGGCATCGTCATCCAGATCGAGAGCGGGGACAAGGTCGCCTGCATCTTCGCCGACGAGCTGCTCGGCGAACAGCAGGTGGTCGTCAAGCCCTTCCCCGCCTTTTTCAACAAATATGAGCTCAAGCGTCTCGGGCTCTCCGGCTGCTCCATCCTGGGGGACGGCAGCATCAGCCTCATCCTCGACGCCAACAATCTGTTAAACCGCTAACCGAAGGGGGCAACCTGTTATGACCCAAGATATCCTCGCGGCCGACGAAGCGATGCAGGACGATTTAAACGGCCATTTTCTCACCTTCTATCTCGATCAGACCTGCTACGGCATCGAACTTTCCCACGTGATCGAGATCGTCAGCGTCCAGCCGATCACACCGGTTCCCTCGCTGCCGCCCTATATCAAGGGGCTCATCAACCTGCGCGGCAAGGTGGTGCCGGTGATCGACGTCCGCTTAAAATTCGGCCAGCCCGAGCGCCCCTACGACGACAAGACCTGCATCATCGTCGTGATGATCGAGGAGATGCAGATCGGGTTGATCGTCGACCTGGTGGTGGAGGTTGTCGCCATCGGGGAGAATCAGCAGGGCACGCCTCCCGAGCTCGGCCGCCAGGGGGAGCGCTATCTCTCCTCGATTGCCAAGGTGGACAGCCGGGTGATCCTCAACATCGACTGTCAGAAGTTCTTCCAAAGCGACCTGCTCGGCTTTTAACCGCAAGGAGGTGGAAGCATGCGTCAACCGTCCGCCGGCGCCCATACGGCCGAATCCCGCCTGGTCCGCATGACCGACAGGGAATTTGAGACACTCGTCCAGTATATGAAAAGCCGGTACGGCATCGATTTAAGCAAAAAACGGGTACTGATCGAAAGCCGTCTGACCCAGGAGCTGCACCGGCGGGGATTTACCCACTTTCAGCAGTATCTCGACGCCGTCTTCAAGGATACCACCGGCAATGAGGTGGTGACCCTGCTCAACAAGCTCACCACCAACCTCTCCTATTTTATGCGGGAAAACGAGCATTTTAACTACCTCTACCGCCATGTGCTGCCCTACCTCGAGAAGACCCGCACCAACCACGTCTTCCGCATCTGGAGCGCCGGCTGCTCGACCGGGCAGGAGGCCTACAACATCGCGATGGTCATCGACGAATATTTCGGCCCGCGCAAACCGCAGTGGGACACCTCCATTCTGGCGACCGACATCTCGATGCGGGTGCTTTCCAAAGCCCAGTCGGGCATCTACACCGCCGACGAGCTCAAGGATCTGCCCTCGACCTGGCGGCTGAAGTATCTCAAGCCGCTCGGCGACGGCACCTTCCAGATCTGCGACCGGCTGCGGCGGGAGGTCATCTTCCGCCCGGGCAACCTCATGGAGCCCTTCAAATTCAAAAAACCGTTCGACCTGATCTTCTGCCGCAACGTCATGATCTATTTTGACGCCGAGACCAAGGCCAGGCTGATCGACAAGTTTTACAACTGGACCGCGCCGGGCGG
>CASGDD010000039.1 GCA_949300115.1 uncultured Oscillospiraceae bacterium
GCGCCGCCCTGCTGCGGCTGCTGGAAGTGATCTGACAGGCCAATGCCGCCAGCCTCCAAACGCGCGCATAAAAAGGACCGGGGGTTCCCTCGGTCCTTTCGCTTTGTCATGCCGTTTCGGGCGGCGTCCAGCATTCCACCACGCCCCGCCCGGCGGTGAAATAGAGGCTGCCGTCGTCGGCGAGGGCGATGGGATCGAGGGGATCTTCGAAGGTCCAGCGAAGGGGCAGCGTGCAGAGCGCCTCGGGGGCCGCGGCGGATGGGGATGAGGATGAAGATGGAACTGACGCGGATGGCGAGGATGCAGAAGATGACGATGGGGAGGATGGAGAGGAAGATGCGGCGGGCGGGGCGCTTGTATCCTCCGGCTGGGAGGTACAGGCGGCGCAGAGGAGCAGGATAGCGAGCAGCAAGGACAGCGAACGGCGCATAACGATCCCTCCTTAGGGGGGCGGCGGGGGTGGGGCTTTCTCCTTTTAGTATAGCGGAAAAAGGGGGGAAAGACCAGCGGATTCCATCGGGATAGCTCCCATTCCGTCGGAAAAAACAAAAAACTTTTCGGATATTTTGGATATTTTTTCTTTTCATCGGTGATGTTTTTTGATATAATACAACCACAAGCTGTATCAATCGGTCGACCGATTGGCGGAACGGGGGGAGGATCTGTCTGTTTCGCGTCCCTGCAGCCCGGCAGCCGGCCGGATTTTACACAGAAGCGGGCCGGAGCTTTTTAGAACAATCGGAGGGAAGAGGTTTATGAAAAATCTTGTCGTCGCCCAGTCGGGCGGACCCACGGTAGCCATCAACGCGACGCTGGCCGGGATTGTCGAACGGGCGATCACCAGCGGGATGATCGACAAAATCTATGGGGCGAAGCACGGGATCAAGGGGCTGCTGGACGACCAGGTGGTCGAGATCGGCAGCCGGCTGACCCACCCGGATGAGCTCTACCGGCTCACCCACACCCCCTCCTCGGCGCTCGGCTCCTGCCGCTTTAAGCTCGGCACCCCCGAAGAGAAGCCGGAACAGTACGAGGCGATCTTCCGCTGCCTGCGCAAATACGACATCGGCTATGTCATCTACATCGGCGGCAACGACTCGATGGATACCGTCGAAAAGCTGTCCGAATACGCGAAGATCCACGCGCCGGATATCGCGGTGATGGGTGCGCCCAAGACGATTGACAACGACCTCTGCGGCATGGATCATTCCCCCGGTTTTCTCTCGGCGGCGAAATATGTCGCGACCACCTTTGCCGAGCTCAGCTGTGACTGCAACGTCTATGATGTCCCGTCGGTGACCATCGTCGAGGTGATGGGCCGCAATGCCGGCTGGCTGACCGCGACCTCGGTCCTGGCCCGCGAGAAGCCGGGCGACGCCCCCCATCTCATCTATCTGCCCGAGGTGCCCTTCGAACGGGAGAAGTTTGTGGCGGATGTCAAAGAGAAGATGCAGACCCACCGGGCGGTCATCGTCGCCATCAGCGAGGGCATCCACAATCCCGACGGCAGCTATGTCAGCGCCGGTTTTGGCGTGACCCAGACCGATGCCTTCGGCCATCAGGCGCTCACCGGCGCCAATCGGGTGCTTGAACATATCGTCCGCACCGAGATCGGCTGCAAATGCCGGGCGATCGAGCTCAGTCTCATGCAGCGCTGCGCCGCCCATCTCGCGAGCGAAACCGATCTCGCCGAGTCGCGCATCCTTGGGGAGATTGCCCTCGACCGGGCGATTCACGGGGAGAGCGGGCTGATCGCCGTACTCAACCGGGTCAGCGAGGATCCCTACCGCATCGCCTTCGGCACCGTCCCGGCCTCGGAGGTCGCCAACCGGGAACGCAAGGTCCCCCGCGACTGGATCAACGAGGCGGGCAACGATGTCACCGAACCGATGCTCCACTACCTCCGCCCGCTGATGGGCGAACGCGAAGTCGCCCGCCCGGGCCATCTAAGCCTCATCTAGGACATAAAAATTCCCTCCCGGATGGGGAGGGAATTTTTTGAGTGAAGAGTGAAGGTAGTGAAGAGTGAAGAGTGGTGGTGTGATTGCGGTGCAATCACATTTCGATCATCGTTGTCGAACGCCCTGGTATTTTGCCTTGTCATGGTAGAAAATCCATGATACAATAAAAATGCACCCAGCCCAATAGGGCCAGGTGCAGGGCGTTGCGCCGACAGACGGTTACGCTTCCTCCGGGGATGGGCAAGAGAATCCACCCATTCTTAGGAGGAGGGTTCTTCCGCCTCCTCCTAACGGAAGGAGGTGATGCC
>CASGDD010000040.1 GCA_949300115.1 uncultured Oscillospiraceae bacterium
CGCTGTGATCTGCATCTCCGACCCGCTGCGGGAGGAGGCGAAGGAAGTTCTGTCCACCCTCCGTGCTCTGGGGGTCACCAATACCGTCATGCTCACCGGCGACAGTTACCGCACCGCCGCAGCCATTGCCGCCCAGGTGGGCGTGGATGACTTCCGCGCTGGAGTCCTTCCGGCGGACAAGGCGGCGTATGTGGCCCGGCTCCGCCGGGAGGGGCATACCGTTTTGATGGTGGGCGACGGCATCAACGACTCCCCGGCCCTGTCCGAGGCGGACGCGGGCATCGCCATCAGCGACGGGGCCGCCATCGCCCGGGAGATCGCCGACATCACCATCGCCGCCGACAGCCTCTGGGAGCTGGTGGAGCTGCGCCGGATTGCCATGGCGCTGATGGCGCGCATCCACGCCAACTATCGCTTTGTCATAGGCTTCAACGGCGTCCTGATCGCCCTCGGTGTGGCCGGAGTCCTGCCGCCCGCCACCTCCGCCACGCTGCACAACCTCTCCACCCTGGGCGTCAGCCTGCGGAGCATGAGCCGGCTGGCGACGGCGGGGAGGGCGGCGCGAGGGGTGCCCGGCTCGGATCCACGGGCACCTTCCCTGCCGGCGCCCGGACAGGAGAGATAACCTGCAAAAACCTCGCAGGCCGGCGCGCACCGCGCCGTTTGGGTAGAATATCCCCATCGAAACGGCGCGGCGAACCGCGTTTTTGCCTGCGATCCCCGCAAGGAGGAAATACGGCAGAAAAACCTGTAGGGAGCGGACGACACCCATCGCAGAAGGGGGAAAGCGACCGATTCCATACCGCAATCCATCGGGGGTTGCGGTTCTTTTTTCGACATCCCTTGTCGCGCTGCCGAATTGTGCCACGCGCCTGTTATCCCCGGCCGGCCGCGGGCTCCATGCGTTGGATGGACAGCTTCCCGATGGCGCGAATGGCCCGCCGGGCAGGGTATGGCAGAGGGCGGTGGGGCGAAAATGGGCAGGCACGCCTGCGAATCGGCAGATTAAAAATTCCTCATAACAAGAGTCCTCCTCCCGGCTCGGCGGAAGGAGGACTCTTGCGGTTATGCCGTTCTAAACGGTGCCGCATCCTGCGGCTATTCCATCATTTCGCGGTGCTCGCGCTCCTTAAAGAGCAGCGAGATGCACCAGATACCGGCGATGGCGACGAGGGTGTAGACGACACGGCTGATCATGGCGGCCTGGCCGCCGAACATCCAGGCGACGATGTCGAAGCTGAGCAGCCCGATGCTCCCCCAGTTGAGTGCGCCGATGATGACGAGGATCAGTGCAATTTTATCGATCATCCTGTTTCCAACTCCTTTGGTTTGGGTGGGCGCGGGGATGGCCGCGATCCACCGGGATGCGCGTTCGCATGGCTAGTATGCCCGATGGAAGGGGCGTTGATGCATTCCGTGCAAAACACCGCTTGTCGCTGCCGCCCGGCATGTGCTATCATAAACATGATTTTTATATTTGTTTCGATATTTTGTGCAGGCAACGGAGTGACGATACCCATGCAGACGATTGTGGAAACCCATATGCACACCCACCATTCCCCCGACGCGGTCGACACGGTCGACGCCATCTGTCGGGCGGCCCTTGCGAAGGGGCTGCGCACGGTCACCATCACCGACCACTGTGACATGGACCTCTGGGACAAGCAGGGTACCCAATATACCCTGCGGCAGTCGATCGAGGAAACCCGGGCGGCCGCCGAGCGTTACCGCGGCCGGCTGGAGGTGCTCACCGGCATCGAGCTGGGCGAACCGCTCGACTCCCCCGACCGGGGCGCGCGGGCGCTGGCGATGGCCGACTACGACCTGGTGATCTGCTCGATCCACAGCGAGCCGGGACTCGGGGATTACTACTATCTGCCCGATCCGCTGGGCGACCCCCATCCGCTGCTCGAGCGCTACTTCCGTTTTGTGCTGCGGCATGTCGAATGGGGCCGGTTCGATACCCTTGCCCATCTGACCTACCCGCTGCGGTATATCGTCGGCGACCGGGGGATTCCGGTGGATCTTCGCCGCTTTGACGACCACTGCGACGCCATCTTCAGGGCGCTGATCGAAAAGGGCATCGCGCTCGAGCTCAATACCTCCGGCTGGTTCCAGCGGTATGGCCGGTCCCTGCCCGACGAACGGCTGCTCCGCCGCTACCGGGAGTTGGGCGGCGAGCTGCTCACCATCGGTTCGGATGCCCATCGGGCGGGCGATGTCGGCCGGGGGATCGAACGGGGACAGGCGCTCGCCCGCGCGGTCGGATTTACCCATTTTGTCTACTATCGCGGCCGCCAGCCGGTGCGGGTGGCGCTCTAGCGAAGGAAAGAAAAGGAGGCGGCGCCCATGCGCCCGCAGGTCAGTATCCGAAAAACGGCAACTTATGAGCAGACGGTGGTACGCCGGTCGATCGAGCGGCATCTCGAGGCGCTCGGCGTGTGGGAGGAGCTTCGGCCGGGCATGAAGGTGCTGCTCAAGCCCAATCTGCTGATGAGCAGACGGCCCGAGGAGGCGACCACCACCCATCCGGCGCTGGTTGCCGCCCTCATCGAGCTGCTACGGGAGAGGGATATCACCGATATCACCCTGGCCGACAGCCCGGGCGGTCCCTACAGCCGGGCGCTGCTGGGCGCCATCTACCGGACAACCGGGATGGATGCGGCGGCTGCGCGGGGGGCGACGCTCAACGAGGATACCGCGGCGGGAGAGCGAAACTGCCCGGAGGGGCGGGTCTGCCACCGCTTTGATCTCATCGCGCCGGTGCTCGAAGCCGATTATATCATCTCGCTGCCCAAGCTCAAGACCCATGGGATGACCCTGCTGTCGGGGGCGGTCAAAAACCTCTTCGGCTGCATCCCCGGCCTGCTCAAGGCGGAGATGCACAACCGCTATCCCGAGCTCGAACCGTTTGCCGGCATGCTGCTCGACCTCTGCCAGACGGTGCGGCCGAATCTGACGATCGTCGACGCGGTGGTCGGCATGGAGGGGGACGGCCCGTCGGGCGGCACGCCCCGGCAGATCGGGCTGACCCTGGCCGCCCGCAATCCCTACGCGCTCGATCTGGTCCTTGCGGCGCTGATCGGACTCAGGCCGCGACAGGTGCCCACCGTCCGCCAGTCGATCGAGCGCGGCCTTGCCCCCGACAGCCTGGAGGGGCTCGACCTGATCGGAGAGCCGGAAGCCTTCCGGCCGATGGCGGATTTCCAAAAACCCGCCTCCCGGGCGGTCGACTTCTCCTCCCATGTCCCCGCGCCATTGGCGGCGCTGGCCCGCCGGCTGCTCGGGCGGCTGGTCGCGCCCCGTCCGCGGGTGCAGCCCGACCGCTGTGTCGGCTGTGGACGCTGTGCCGAGGCCTGCCCGATGCACACCATCACGATCGAACACCGCCGGGCGGTCATCCACAGCCGCGGCTGTATCCAATGTTTCTGCTGCCACGAGCTCTGCCCCGCCAGGGCCATTGTTATCAAGAAAGGGTGGATTCGATGAAACGTATCATCCTGACCGCACCCGCCAAGGTGAATCTGACCCTCGATGTGGTCGGCACCCGGTCGGACGGCTACCATCTGGTCGACACCATCCTGCAGACGGTGGGGCTGCACGATACGCTGACCTTCACCCGCACCGACCGCCCGGTCGAGATCCATTGCAGCCTGCCCGAGCTGGAGGGGGAGGGGAATCTGGCGGCCCGGGCGGCGCAGGCGCTCTGCCGGACGGTGGCGCGCCCCTATGACGGCTTTACCCTTGAGATCGAGAAGGTGATCCCGATGCAGGCGGGTCTGGGCGGCGGCAGCGCCGACGCGGCGGCTGCGCTGGTGGGCCTCAATCTGCTGTGGGAACTGCATCTGCCGCTCGAGCGGCTGTGCGCAATCGGCGCGGAGGTCGGCGCCGATGTCCCCTTCCTCGTGCGGGGCGGGACGGCGCGTGCGCGCGGCATTGGGGAAGAGCTCGAGCCGCTCGATCCGATGCCGGAGGTCTGGTTGGTCATCCAGAAGCCGCCCATCGGGATGGAGACCGCCCGCGCCTTCAAGCTGTACGATGCCTGTACCCCCGCCGTCCGGCCGGATACCGACCGGATGGTCTCGGCCATCGCCGCCCGCGACCTGCGCCAGGTGGCCGAAGGGCTCTGCAACCGGATGGAGATCGTCTGTGAGGGGACAGAAATCCCCGCCATCAAGCGGGCGATGCGGGAGGCTGGCGCCCTCGGCTGCGCGATGACCGGCAGCGGCACCGCCGTCTTCGGCCTCTTCCCCTCCAAGGAGGCGGCCCGGTCGGCGCTGGAACGGCTCGATCGGGGGATGGGCGCGCTCTATCTGACCCGCACCCATCCGTACGGCCCCACCCTTCTCGCCCGGCAGACCGGATGAGGGGGATCTTTTGACCGGACACCGCATAATCCGCCGCCGCATGGGCATGCTATCGATACCAGCTTTACCATGCGGAGGGGGACGGAAGAATGCGAAACAACAAACAACGGACGCTGATGACCATCAGCCTGCTCGTGGCGCTGATCCTTTCGATTGCGGCGGGCAGCATGGGACAGTTTGCCGCCCAATGCGAGACGGTGCGGGCGAACACCCTGCGGCTGCACATTCTGGCCCATTCGGATGATCCGGCCGACCAGCAGCTCAAGCTGCGGGTGCGCGACCGCATCCTTGCCGAGAGCGGCCGGCTGTTTGCGGGGGGCGCAACCGCCGAGGAGGCGGCGGCCATTGCCGACAGTCATCTCGCGGAGATCGAAGCGGTTGTCCGGGATGAGCTCGAAAAACAGGGCAGCAGCCAGACGGTGCGGGCCGAACGGGTGCGGATGTATTTTACCACCCGCCGGTACGACGGCTTCACCCTGCCGGCCGGCATGTATGAGGCGGTGCGGATCACCCTCGGGGAGGGCAAGGGGCACAACTGGTGGTGCGTCCTCTTCCCGCCGCTCTGTCTCGGCGCGTCGGCCGAATCGCTCGAGGTCTTCGGCGATGCCGCCGATCTGGTTGCCGATAGCGGGCGCTATGCGCTGCGGTTTAAATGCGTCGAGTGGTTTGAAGGCATCCGCCAGGCCCTCGCGGGATCGGACGGGGCGCGCGAGGCGGAACCGGCCGGCGGCTCGTAAGCTGCGGCGGCGCCGGATGGCCGCTGCGAAGGGGACCGTATGGCCCATCCCCCATCTGCCGCGGGGGCTGTTCTTTTGCGGGAGGATGTGTTATGATGGGGGCAGGAAACCGGAGGGCGGATAGCCCGCCTGGCGAAAGGGGATGTTAGGATGCGCAGGATGTTGTCACTGCTCGTCGGGCTGTGTGCCCTCTGTCTGGCGGTGGGGGCGCTGTGGCCCCGGTTGGCCCCGTCCATCTGCCGCGAACTGACGCGGATGGGCAGGGAGAAGACCGCCCACAGGCTGACCGCCCGCTGGCAGGAGGGACAGGCGATGGCCGGGCGGATCACCGCGCGGCTGCGCCGGATCGATGGATCGGTGCTGCTGCGGCTGGCTTCGGTGGTCAGCCGGTTGCTGATGACGGCGGCCGGTTCGGCCGGCCGGATGCTTGCCGGACGATGGGCGGAAAGCTGTCGGAGGAAAGTTTCATAGTGCGCAGGATGCAAACGGCCGGGCCAAGCTGCCCGGCCGTTTTGGCGTGGTGGGGGCGATGCGGCAAATCGGTTTTTGAAAACGTCAGATTCTCTACAGACCATCCGCCGCCGCGCTCATCCGAGCTGGCAGAGGGCCAGCAGCATCAGCAGCACCCCGCCCATCCAGCTGAGATCGTGGTGGAAACGGCAGGCGAGCCGGTTGCCGAGGGCACAGCCCCCCAGGACGGCGGCCATGCCCATCCCAAGGGAGAGCAGGGCGGTTTCGAAGGGCGGGATAGCACTCATCGCCGCGCCAAAGCCGACCGCCAGCCCATCGAGGGAGAGGGCGACGGCCAGCCAGACCGCTTCGGCGGGGGAGAGCGCACCCGAGGCATCCCGGTCGGCCGCCTCGGGATCGGCGTAGATTTCGAGAAAGAGATGGAGACGGAGGGCGGAAAAGCGCAGCTGACGGCGGAGCGGATGGCGGCGGATATAGGATTTAAGCGCGCGGCCGCCGAGCCCCAGCAGTCCCAACAGGAAGAGCAACAGGGCGCCGAGGATATGGGGGAGCCCGGCCGGCAGCAGCGGGCGCACGAGGGCGCCTGACCCCAGTGAGAGCAGGAGAAAGCCGGTACAGATCAGGTCGAGCAGGACGGCCGACAGCGGGGGGATTCGGATGTGACCGGCGCCGTAGGCGAAGCAGGCGGCGAAGGCGTCGACCGAGAGGGCGGTCACAAGCAGCAGCGATTCGAGGGGAAGATGGGAGAGCAGCGTAGGATCATCACCTTTCAAGCGGGCATCTCCCCCATCCTATGCGGCTTCTGCCCGGAAGGATCGGGCTGTCCCGCCCGCCCACATGCAGCCCGAAAAGGATCCCCGGAGGCGCTCGGTCCAGGGATAGCGGCAGGAAAATTTAAAATTTGATGATGTTTGCGGCGCCGTCCGGTGTATAATGGAAAAAACTGCGGCAATCGGAGGAGGCGGCCGGATGGCACTTTGGAAGGAGACAGGACGGGCGGATGCCTGCGCGATGATTTTGGCGGCGGGCACCTCCAGCCGGATGGGATTCAACAAACAGCTCGCGGGGGTCGGCGCGGTGCCGGTGGTCATCCGCACGGCGCTGGCCTTCGAGGCTTCCGAGCGGATCGGGGGGATTCTGCTTGTCACGCGGGGGGAGGATATCCCCGAGATCGGCCGGCTGGCGCGGGATTTCGGCCTCACCAAGCTGCTTGCGGTCGTATCGGGCGGGGAGACCCGCCAACAGTCGGCCATGCGGGGTGTCCGCGAGATCGATCCCGAGCGTTTCCCCTGGGTCGCGGTGCAGGACGGCGCCCGACCGCTGGTGACCCCCGATCTTATCGACCGGGTGCTCCTCGATGCCGGGCGGTTCGGCGCGGCGATTGCGGGGGTGCCGGTCAAGGATACCATCAAGCGGGTGGACGGTGACGGCCGGATCCTCGAGACGCTCGACCGCGCGGCCCTCTGGCAGGTGCAGACCCCCCAGGCCTTCCGCACCGCCGACTACCGGCAGGCGCTGGCCGAGGCGGCGCGGCTGCAGCTCGATTTTACCGACGACAGCCAGCTGTACGAGCGGCTGGGGCTGCCGGTTCATATGACGATGGGCGCCTACACCAACCTCAAGCTCACCACACCGGAGGATTTCGCTTTGGCTGAGGCGCTGGACGGGATGGATGCATGGATGGAACCGCGGGGAGGTGCGCGATGATGTTTCGAATCGGGCAGGGGTACGATGTCCACCGGCTGGCGGCAAACCGCCGGCTTGTGTTAGGTGGGGTGGTGATCCCCTGGGATCGGGGGCTGGACGGGCACTCGGACGCCGATGTGCTGGTACATGCGGTGATCGACAGCCTGCTGGGGGCGTTGGCACTGGGGGATATCGGCGCCCATTTTCCCGACAGCGACCCCGCCTACAAGGATATCGACAGCCTGCGGCTGCTGCGGCATACCGCCCGGTTGATCGGGGAGAGGGGCTATCGGGTGGGCAATCTCGACGCGACGGTGATCGCCCAGGCCCCCAAGCTTGCCCCCCATATCCCCGCGATGCGCCGGCGGATCGCCGATGCGCTGGGAATTTCGCTCGAACAGGTGAGCGTCAAGGCAACGACCGAAGAGCACCTCGGCTTTACCGGCCGTGGGGAGGGAATGGCAGCCCAGGCGGTCTGTCTGCTTGTGCGCGCCGAAGGATAGCCCCGCACACCCGCCGCCTCCCATCCGCATAGACTGGGGATGTGAGGTGATCAAAATGGAGCGTGTCCGGCTAACCTTGTCATCGGTGACCTACGCGATGAAGGCCCAGAAGCTCTTGGAACGAAATGGACTGCACACGAGCGTCCAAAAGGCCCCGCTTTCCCCCGGCTCGAAGGGCTGCGGCTATGCCCTGACCGTCCGGATGGGGGAGGAGAGGGCGGCCAAAAACCTGCTTGCCCGCGCGGGCATCCGCGTACTCGGGGAAGGGCGGGTGCAGGACGGATGATCTATCTGGACAACGCGGCGACCAGCTTCCCCAAACCTTCCGCCGTGCGGGAGGCGGTCGCCCGCGCCATGACCCTATACAGTGCCAATCCCGGCCGCAGCGGCCATCCGCTGGCGGTCTCTACCGCCGAGATGGTCTACCGCTGCCGCGAGGCGGCGGCGGGGTTGTTCGGCGCCGAACCGGAGCGGGTGGTCTTCACCCTCAACTGTACCCACGCGCTCAATCTCGCGATCAAGGGGGCGATGCCCCAGGGCGGGCATCTCATCCTCTCCGATCTCGAGCACAATGCGGTGTTTCGCCCCGCCTACGCGATGCGGGCGGCGGGCTGGGCCGACTATACGGTCGCGCGGGTGACGCTGGGGGACGACGACGCGACGGTGGCGGCCTTCCGCCGAGCAATCCGGCCCAATACCGCGATGATCGTCTGTACGATGGCCTCGAATGTGGTCGGCTACCGGCCTCCGGTCGAGCGGCTGGCGGCGCTGGCCCGCCAACATGGACTGATCTTTGTGGCGGATGCCGCCCAGGCGGCCGGAACGATGCCGATCGATATCGGCAGGCTTGGGGCGGATTTTCTCTGTATGCCCGGCCACAAGGGACTCTACGGTCCCACCGGTACCGGCCTGTTGATCGCGGCATCCGACCGTCCGCCGCTGCACACCCTCTGTGAGGGCGGCACCGGCAGCCGCAGCGCCGATCCCGCGATGCCGGAGGAGCTGCCCGACCGGCTGGAGAGCGGGACGGTCAATACGGTGGGAATCGCCGGCCTGCTCGCGGGGATCCAGTTTGTCCGCCGGAAGACGCCGGAGGCCCTCTGGCAGGCGGAGATGCGGCTGGTCGGGATGCTCTACGACGGGCTTTCCCGCATCCCCGGTGTGCGGCTCTATACCCCCCGGCCGGCGGTGGGGCGCTATGCGCCGGTGCTCTCCTTCAACCTGCGGCGGATGGGGAGCGAGCAGGCGGCGGCCGCACTGGCTGCGCGCGGCTTTGCGCTGCGGGCGGGGCTGCACTGCGCGCCGCTGGCCCACCGGCACTTCGATACGCTCGACGGCGGGATGGTGCGGGTATCGCCCGGCGCCTTCAATACACCGGGGGAGATCGAGCGGTTTGTCTTTGCGGTGCGCCGGCTTGCCATGGGGAAAAACTGAGACTTCCGCAGGCGACGGAAATGTGATACAATAGGAAGGAAATGAAGAGACGGCCGGCGGGGGCACGGCAGCCCGCCGCCGGCAGGGAAACGGGATGGACGGCCGGCGTGACCGGCCGAAAGGGGTAAGGAGCGGAAGCGATGGGCGCCATAACAGCTTTTTGGAACGACATGGCCAGCGTCATCCAGACCATCGAAATCAGCGATGTGGTGGATGTACTGATCGTCGCCTTTTTGATCTACAAGGCGCTCCAGCTGGTGCGGGAGACCCGGGCGGAGCAGCTCTTAAAGGGTATCTTTCTCTTTATCGTGCTCTTTGTGCTGGCAAGCCAGCTGCGGCTGCGCTCCCTCTCCTACATCCTCGACAACGTCTATCAATTCGGTGTGATCGCGCTGCTGGTGGTCTTCCAGCCGGAATTGCGGCGGGCACTCGAACAGGTGGGGCGCAGCCGGATCGGTAATTTCGCGCTCTTTTCGGGCGGACACGACGAGGCGGAGGCCGAACGTGCCCGCCGTATCCGCGGGATGATTGCCGCGGTGGTCGAGGCCTGCGCCTCCCTCTCGGAAACCAAGACGGGCGCGCTTATCGTCCTCGAGCGGCAGACCAAGCTGGGTGAGATCATCAAGACGGGCAGCATCGTCGACGCCCGTCCAAGCAAGGAGATCATCTGCAACATCTTTTTCAACAAGGCGCCGCTGCATGACGGCGCGATGATTGTCCGCGAGGACCGGGTATGGGCGGCCGGCTGTTTCCTGCCGCTCTCGGATACCCGGCGGATCAGCCGGGATCTCGGCACCCGTCACCGGGCGGCCATCGGCATGAGCGAAAACTCCGATGCGCTGGTGGTGGTGGTCTCGGAGGAGACCGGCACCATCTCGATTGCCGAAAACGGCATGCTGACCAGGCCCTACAACCCGACAACGCTGGCGGCGGCGCTCGAGCGGGGGCTGCTGCCCGAGAAGGAGGACGAGCCCTCCGCCCGCAGCGGCCTGCTCAAATCGCTGACCTTCCGCCGGAAGAAGCAGGAGGATGCGGCGGACGGCAAACAGGACAAGCGACAGGACGAATCCACAGGGAGGTGACATCCAATGGCGGATAAGCAGGAGAAACGGCCGGCCGAAGAGTCGGAGAAGAAAAATCTCGGCGGCAAACGGAGCCTGTTCGACCGGCTGCTCGCCGACAAACGGATGCGCCAGCTTTTTTCGGTGATCATGGCGGTCTTTGTCTGGCTGCTGGTCGCGATGACCATCAACAACCAGACGACCGTCGCGGTCAGCAATGTGCCGGTGGTGCTGGATCCCGACTACATCAGCCGGGGCTTGGAGGAGGACGCCGAACCGGCGTCGGTCAGCGTGCAGGTGACCGGCCCGCGCACCACCGTCGGCCTGATCACCGCCAATGACATCCTGGTGACGGCCGACACCTCCCAGGTCAACGCCCCCTACACCTATCCGCTGACCTTGACGGCCAGCTTTCGGGATGCCGGCTATGAGGCCGACCCCGAGATGCAGGTGACGGTCGATCAGCCGACGGTCACCGTCAAATTCAACCGCACCCAGAACGAGGCGTTTACCATCGACGCCAACCTGCCCGACGACATGAACACCCGGATGGATACCGACCGGTATATGGAGGGGGAGGTCAGCATCTCGCCGGCCGAGGTGACCATCTCCGGCTCGGAGGATCAGATTGCCCGCATCGACCGGGTGGTCCTCCAGTACGAGCTGCCCGATGCGATTGAGGATACCCTCCGGTTTGAGGAGTTGCCGATCCAGCTGCTGGATGCTGCCGGCCGGGCGATCGACCCGGAGGAGGCGGGGCTGGTGCTGAGCACCGAGACGGCCAACCTGACGATCGAGATCCTTTACATCAAGGAGATCCCCTTCAAGGTGGAGTATGTCAACGTCCCCGCCGCCTTCCCGATCGATCTGATGCCGCATACCCTCTCGCCGGCGAGCATCACCGTCGCCGGACCCAGGGAGGAGGTCGAGCGGCTGGGTTCCTGGAGCCTTGCCGAGATTGACCTGCATGACATCGATCTCGAGTACACCCACATCTTCCGCATCGAGATGCCGGAGGGCTTTATCAACATCGACGGGGTGGAGACGGTCATCTGGGAATTCGACCCGCTGTCGGTCGACCGGTTCAGCGAGGTGACCATCAGCATCCAGAATGAACAGCAGTTCCGGGTCATCAACGAGCCGGATGCCGCGATGTACAGCTGGGACTATGTCGCCCGCTCGCCGCAGATTGACAACATCCGCATCATCGGCCTCAACGAGCTGGTCGATTCGATCGATCCCTATGAAATCATCGCGGTGATCGACGGCAATCTGCTCCGGCCCGGCCAGCGGCAGGTGCAGGTCCAGATCGAGACGCCGGGCGGCCTGCTGTGGGCCTATGGGGATTACGCCATCGCCATGCGGGTCGATCCGGTGGAGGAGGAAACCGGCTGACGGGCGGCAACAAGCGATAGGGGACCGGTAAGGGCAAGGCATCCGCTTTGCCCTTTGCCTTTTCCGGACGATAAAAATAGCCGCCCTTCAGCGGAAAGGCGGCAGGAATCGATGCAATGATATCGAACAGGGGACGGGGAGGCGGCTGCGGCGGTCAATCCCCGCGATCGGCCTCCCGCTCGGCCAGGACATAGGCGGCCGCGGTCGACAGGATGGCGCCGATCGTACAGGCGGGCTGCCAGCGGACGGCCTCAACCACCCGCTGCTGGGCGGCGGGGTCGGTGTTGTCGTAGCTGCCGGTGCCGATGAAAAAGCATGCGATGGCAGCGATCCAGAGGATCGCCGCGAGGATGGGGAAGACCCACCGCCAGGCGGCTCGTTTTTCCCTGCGGTTTTGCATGACAGGACACCTCCCGTGGTGGCGGCCCGGATGGCCAGGGCCTGTTCTTGTTTAGAGGACGATTGTCCTTTTATGATACCGGATGGGGGGGTTCCTGTCAAGCGCGCCGCCCGCGGTATGGCCGGATTCTCCAACCCGGGGCCGGATGATTCGATGGTAAAGGGATAAATCGCCGAATCGGGCGTCCTGCAATTGAAAAAGAGCGCAAAAAATGCTATACTATACTGGTTAAACTGGGATGTTGTTTGTCGGAATGGCTGCAAGGTGGGAGAGAGATGCTGGGAATGAAACGTTGGCGGGTCCGCACCTTTGACCGGGCGGCCGCGGAGGAGCTGATGCGGTGTTATCAGCTGCCGCGGACGGTGGCCGAGGTGCTGGCTGCACGCGGGATATCGGCGGGGGACGCGGGCGCCCTGCTGGAGGAACGGCCGCTGCCCGACCCCTTCGAGATGGTCGATATGGACGCGGCCGTCTCCCGTATCCGGCGGGCGCTGGCCATGGAGGAGCGGATTGCCGTCTACGGTGACTACGATGCCGACGGGGTCACCGCTTCGGTGATGCTCTGCGGCTATCTTGAATCGCTGGGGGCCGATGTGCTGCTGACCATCCCCGAGCGGGAGGGGGACGGCTACGGACTCTCCCGGTCGATGATCGATCTCATGCACCGCGCCGGCGTCAACCTGGTGATCACGGTGGACAACGGCATCTCGGCGCTCGAGGAGGCCCGCTATCTCGCCGAACTCGGAATGGGGTTGGTGGTGACCGATCACCATCAGCCGCATGACACCCTGCCGGAGGCCGACGCGGTTGTCGATCCCCACCGCGCCGACTGTCCCAGCCGTTTTAAGGACTTCGCCGGGGTGGGGGTAGCCCTCCAGCTTATCCGTGCGCTCGAGGGGGACACCGAGGCGCAGGAGGATCTGGTGCTCGACTGCTACGCCGATCTGGCGGCCCTCGGGACGATCGGCGACGTTGTGCCGCTGGTCGGGGAGAACCGCACCATCGCCCGCCGGGGGCTTGCCCGCATCGCCGAGACCGACCGGGAGGGATTGCGGGCGCTGGGGGAGGTGTCCGGCTTCTTCTCCCGTCCTTTGACCGCCGAATCGGTGGCGTTTATCCTGGTGCCCCGGCTCAACGCGGCCGGCCGGATCGCCTCCGCCCGGGATGCCGCCGAGCTGCTGATGTGTGACGAGCCCGAGCGGGCCAGAGAGCTGGCCGAACAGGTCTGTGCCCTCAACCAGAAGCGGCAGGCGATGGAGAAGGGGATCCTCGAGTCGATCGAAGCGCAGCTGGCAGCCCATCCCGACAAACTGCGGGAGCGGGTGCTCATCCTCGCTGGTGAGGGCTGGCATCCGGGGGTCATCGGCATTGTCGCCTCCCGGATGGTCGAGCGCTGCGGCAAGCCCTGTATTCTGCTGGCCATCGAGGGGGAGACGGCGCGCGGCTCCGGCCGCAGCCTGGGGGATTTCCCGCTGCACAAGCTGCTCAGCTATGCCGCGCCGGTGCTGCAGAAGTACGGCGGCCATGCGATGGCGGCCGGACTCACCCTCGCACGGGATCAGATTGACACCTTTACCCGCCTGGCGCTCGACTATGCGGCGCAGGCCTACGATATCATGCCGGACGGCACCCTTGAGATCGATCGGGAGATGACGGCCGGTGACCTGACGGTGGAGGCGGTGCGCCGGATGGGGGTGCTCGAGCCCTACGGAGCCGGCAATCCCGCCCCCCTCTTCGCCATCCGCGACGCAATGCTGGCGGCGGTCCGGGAGATTGGCGGCGGCAAGCACCTGCGGCTGACCCTTCATACCGCCGAGGGGGTGCCGCTGACCGCCGTCTGGTTCGGGATGACCGCGGCCAGGCTGCCCTTCCGGCCGGGGGCGCGGGTGGATGTGGCCTTCGCCGCCGAGCTAAACGAATGGGAGGGCAAACAGACCGTCTCCATTCAGGTGAAGGATATGCGGCCGTCCGGCCTCGATGAGACGATGTTTTTTACCTCCCGGCGGATCTATGAGAAGATCCAGCGGGGAGAGGCGCTGCGCGAAAGCCAGCGGGCGGAGGCGCTGCCGACGAGGGAGGATTTTGCGGCTGTCTACCGCTATCTGCGCGACCAGCGGGAGGTGCCGGCGGAGGGGGAGCGGCTGTTCATCGAGCTGCTGCCCAAGGGCATCCGCTACTGCCGGTTGATGCTGGCGCTCGATGTGCTGCGGGAATTTGGGCTCATCTATACGCCGGAGGGACGGCCCGGCATGATTGCGGTGACACCCCGGCCGCCGCGGGTCGATCTGACCCAGAGTACCATCCTGCGGCGGCTTTCGCGGGACGGGGAGGAGGGATAGCGTGTTTGATTCGATGTGGGTACAGATTGCCGACGCGATTGTAACGAGCGGGCGGAACTACGATACCGACAAGATCCGCCGGGCGTTTGACCTCGCGGCGGTGGCACATCAAAACCAGAAACGCAAATCGGGCGAGCCCTATCTGGTGCACCCGGTGGCGGTGGCGATCATCCTGATCGAGTTTGGCATGGACGCCGACACCATCGCGGCGGCGCTGCTGCATGACGTCGTCGAGGATACCGCGGTGACGCTCGAGGAGCTTACCAAGCAGTTTGGCGAGGAGATCGCCCGGTTGGTCGACGGGGTGACCAAGCTGGGCCGGCTGCCCCTTTCCACCAAGGAGGAGGAGCAGGCGGAGAATGTGCGCAAGATGCTGCTGGCGATGGCGCAGGACGTCCGGGTCATCATCATCAAGCTGGCCGACCGGCTGCACAACATGCGCACCATCGAGTTCATGTCCCCCCAGAAGCAGCGGGATATCGCCCTCGAGACGATGGAGGTCTACACCCCCATCGCCCACCGGCTGGGTATCCGGACGATGAAGGAGGAACTGGAGGATCGTGCCTTCCGCATCCTCGATCCGGTGGCCTACCGGGAGATCGAGAATTCGCTCGATATCCAGCGCAGCGAGCGGGAGGGTTTCCTCGAAAAGATCATCAAGCGCATCCACGACCGGATGGAGGAGGAGCACTACGACGTCTACCTCGCCGGCCGGGTCAAGAGCATCTACGGCATCTACCGCAAGGTGTTCATCCAGGGGCGCAGCTTTGAGGAGATCTACGACATCTTCGCGGTGCGGATCATCGTCGACACGGTCATCGAGTGCTACAACTGCCTCGGGGTGATCCACGACATGTTCCGCCCGATCCCCAACCGCTTCAAAGACTATATCTCGACCCCCAAGGCCAACATGTACCAGTCGCTGCACACGACGGTCATCGACAAGGAGGGTATCCCCTTTGAGGTGCAGATCCGCACCTGGGAGATGCACCAGACGGCCGAGTACGGCATCGCGGCCCACTGGAAGTACAAGGCGGGCATCCAGGGCCGGGACAAGCTGGAGGAGCGGCTCGCCTGGGTGCGCCAGCTGCTCGAGGCCCAGCAGGATTCGGCCGATGTCGAGGATATCGTGCGCACCATCAAATCCGACCTCGCGCCCGAGGAGGTCTATGTCTTCACCCCCAAGGGGGATGTCAAAAACCTGCCCACCGGCTCGACGGTCATCGACTTCGCCTATTCGATCCATTCGGCGGTCGGCAACCGGATGGTGGGGGCGAAGGTCGACGGCCGGATTGTCCCGCTCGACTATGTCGTCCGAACCGGCCAGATTGTCGAGGTCATCACCACCAACGCCCAGGGGCACGGCCCCTCCCGCGACTGGCTCAAGATTGTCAAGACGAGCGAGGCGCGCAACAAGATCCGTGCCTGGTTTAAGAAGGAGCGCAAGGAGGAGAACATCGCCCAGGGCAAGGAGGAGCTCGACCGGGAGTTTAAGCGCAACTATATCAGCCTGACCGACGAGCAGTATCAGGAGTTTGTCGACTCGATTGCCAAGCGCCAGCATTTCTCCTCGGCCGAGGAGCTCTATGCCTCGATCGGGTATGGGGGGACGCTGCTTTCCCGCATCATGCCCCGCATCAAGGACGATTACAACAAGACCTACCGCACCGAGGCGAAGGCGGCCGAGCCGCAAAAACCCCGCAAAATCTCGACGACCAGCCACGATGTGGTGGTCGAGGGGATCGACAACTGCCTCGTTAAGTTCGCCCGCTGCTGCAATCCGCTGCCGGGCGACGACATCATCGGCTTTGTCACCCGCGGCTATGGCGTCTCGATTCACAAGAGCGACTGCGTCAACGTGCGCAATACGATGAAGGATCCCGCCCAGCAGGGCCGGTTTATCGCCGCCCACTGGTCGGATCATGTGACCGAGACCTTTAAGGCGACCGTCGAGATCACCGCCGAGGACCGCGAGGGACTGCTCGCGCGGGTCAGCGTCCACCTTGCCAACATGCGGATTGCCATCTACGAGCTCAACGCCCGCACCCTCAAGGGCGGGCTGGTGGCGATTACCATCACGCTGGGCGCGCAGGGGACCGACCACCTCAACCGGATCATTGCCGAGTTCCGCAAGCTCGACGGGATTCTGTCGGTCGAGCGTACCAATCGATAGGGCGGCATGACCGCCGGAAAAGGGGGCGAAGCGAGATGAAAGCACTGCTGCAGCGGGTTTCCCGCGCGTCGGTGACGGTGGACGGCGAGGTCATCGGCGAAGTTGGGGCCGGGCTGATGATTCTGCTCGGTGTCCAGGAGGGGGACGGCGAAAAGGAGGCGGATTTTCTGGCCGATAAGACGGCCGGCCTGCGCATCTTTGAGGACGAGGCGGGCAAGATGAACCGGTCGCTTCTGGATGTGGGCGGCGAGGCGCTGGTGGTCAGCCAGTTTACCCTCTGCGCCGACGCGCGCAAGGGCCGGCGCCCCTCCTTCATCAAGGCGATGAAGCCGCCCGAGGCCGACCGGCTCTACCGGTACTACACCGAGGCGCTGCGCCGGGCGGGCGTCCGCCGGGTGGCGACAGGCGAATTCGGCGCGATGATGCAGGTGGAGATCCACAACGACGGGCCGGTGACCATCCTGCTCGATACCGATGAAATCATGAAATCCTAGAGGCCCGTCGATGGGGCATGCTGACATTTTTTTAAACAGGACTGAGAGGCCGGCGAGGATTCCGGCGCTCGGTTTTACAGGGAAGGGGCTGATTGCGATGCAAATCTATCCGGTCAAGGTGGGCATGATGCAGTGTAACTGCTATCTGATGCTCTCCGAGCAGAAGAACGCGGCGGTGATCGATCCGGGCGGTCAGCCGGACAAGCTTATCGAGATGGCGAAGGAGCTGGGCGCGACCATCCGGATGGTGCTTATCACCCACGCCCATTTCGACCATATCGGCGGTATGGAGGCGCTCTGCCGGGAGACGGGCGCCAATCTCTATATGACCCATGAGGAGGCGGATATGCTGCGCCACCCGGGGATGTATGAGAAGCGCTACCTCCAGAAGGGGGTGCTGGACGAGAGTCTGCTGACCCAGGAGCTCCGGGAAGGGGATGTCCTCACCCTCGATGAACTGACCATCGAGGTGATCGGCTGTCCCGGCCATTCGCCGATGGGCGCGGCCTACCGGGTGGGGGACACCCTCTTTACGGGGGACACCCTCTTTGCCGGCACCGTCGGCCGCACCGATCTCGAGGGCGGCGACTGGGACGCGCTGATGGGAAGTTTACGCAAGCTGTGCGATCTGCCGGGCGACTATCGGGTGTTGCCCGGCCACTCGGGGGAGACAACCCTCGAGCGGGAACGCAAATACAACCCTTATGTGAAACAAGCCTATGCGGGTCGTCAATGAGGGGCATCCCTTTCACTATGAAATGGAGCATCTTACGCGGATGTTCTACCCGGCCGATCCGGTCGAGGTATTCGACGGAACACCGGCGGAAACGCGTCCGGACGATGTCATCACCTGCCGGCAGGGGGAGACCCTTGCGGTGCGGATGGGCGGGGAGCCGCCGCTGACCGCGCCCGCTTCGGGGGAGGCACGGGAGGACGAGCGCCGGATGGCGGTGCTGCTCTACCGGCTGCTCTCGGGGAAGACCGGCATGCAGCCGCCCTGGGGGATTCTCACCGGTGTCCGGCCGATCAAGCTGGTGCGGGAGGCGATCGAACGGGGCATGACCCCCGACGCCATCCGGGCCGACTTTGCAGGACGCTATCTCATCGCGCCCGAGCGGATCGAGCTTGCCATCGAGACCGAGGCGGTCGAGCGGGAGATGCAGCTGCCCTGCGGCGACGACCGCTACAGCCTCTATGTCGGCATCCCCTTCTGCCCCAGCCGGTGCAGCTACTGCTCCTTCATCTCGCAGGAGGCGCCCCGCCAGCAGGGGCTGATCGACGACTATGTCGACCATCTGCGGCGGGAGATCGAGGAAACCGCCCGCATCGCGGCTGCCTGTTCGCTGCACTGCGACACCATCTACATCGGCGGCGGCACCCCGACCACCCTCAGCGCCAGTCAGATGGCGCGGCTGTGCGGGACGATCGCTGGCTGTTATGACCTCGGCGCCATCCGGGAATTCACCGTCGAGGCCGGCCGCCCGGATACCATCACCGAGGAAAAGCTGCGGGGGCTGCTGGACGCGGGCGTCAGTCGCATCAGCATCAATCCCCAGACGCTCGATGACCGGGTACTCGAGTCGATTGGACGGCGGCATACCGCCAGGGAGACGATCGATGCCTTCCACCTCGCGCGCGCGGTGGGGATGGACAACATCAACATGGACCTGATCGCCGGGCTGCCGGGGGACACCCCCGAAGGCTTCTCCCGCACCCTCGACGGCATCTTTGCCCTCGAGCCCGACTCGATCACCGTCCATACCCTCTCGATCAAACGCTCCTCCCGCTACGGCGGCAGCGACCGTGCCGCCCTGCTCGCGCGGGTGGGGGATGTCGGCCGGATGCTCGCCGAGGCGCGGACACGGATGGCGGCGGGCGGCTACCGTCCCTACTACCTCTACCGGCAGAAGAACACGATGGGCAACCTCGAGAATGTCGGCTATGCCCGCCCCGGCAAGGAGGGGCTCTACAATGTGCTCATCATGGACGAGCGGCACAGCATTCTGGCGACCGGCGCCGGCGCCTCCACCAAGCTGGTAACGGGGGGCGGCGAATGGATCACGCGGATCCACAACTACAAGTATCCGGCCGAATATCTGGGGGGATTTTCCAATATCCTAGAGAGAAAAAGAAAGGTGGCGGAGTTTTATGAAATTCGGCAGCCGAAGCATCAAACAGGTGGCGGCGAGCTGGGTCAATGAGCTCGCCCTGCGGGATGCGGCCACCTTGATCGGCGACGGGGAGCGGTACTACCACCGCAATGTCTCGGAGGTCGCCGACTATCTGTTCGAACATCACGGCAGCGTTCGGATTCTGCTGCTGGCCGGTCCGAGCGCGTCGGGCAAGACGACCACCGCCCGCAAGATCAGCGCCCTGCTCCAACAGAAGGGGATGCAGGCGCCGGTGGTTTCGCTCGACGATTTCTACCGCAATACGGCCGACCTGCCGCTCGAGGCGGATGGGCGGCCGGACTATGAGACGCTCGACGCGCTCGATGTCCCCGAAATCCAGCGCTGCTTTACCGAGCTGGTCGAGACGGGGGCGAGCGAGCTGCCCCGCTTTGACTTTTCCCACAAGCGCAGGGCCAAGCGCCGCACCTCCATCCGCCTGGGGGCGGAAGGGGTGCTCATCGTCGAGGGCATCCACGCGCTCAACCCGGTTCTGGTCAGCGGGCTGGGGGATACCGGCTTTCTGCGCATCTACATCAGCGTGCTGACCGAGCTGGTGGAGGGGGAGGAGACCGTCCTCTCCGCCCGGGACTGCCGGCTGATCCGCCGGATTGTCCGGGATCAGCGGCACCGCGGTTCCCCGATGGAGGAGACGCTCGACATGTGGGAATCGGTCTGCCGGGGGGAAGAACGGTGGATCCAGCCGTTCGCACAGACCGCCGACGCGATGATCGATTCGATGCACTACTACGAACCCTGCATCTACCCGAGCTTCCTCCGGGGCGCGATTGCGACCGTCCCGGCGGACAGCCGGTATGCCGGTACGGCGGCCCGTTTAAACCGGCTGCTCGACCGGTTCCAGGCGCTCGATCCCGCCTGCACGCCGGAGGACAGCCTTTTACAGGAATTTATCGGATAACAGGGGGCGGCACAGGCCGCAGGGAGGTATACAAAATGGATATTATGGACGAAGTTTTCCAGTCTGCAAAGCAGGCGTTCGGTTTTGCCAGCCAGAAAACGGGGGAAGCGATTGAGATCGGCAAGCTGCAGCTCAAGGTTACCCAGGCCCAGGCGGAGATCCGCAAGCTGTATGAGCAGATTGGCAGCATGATCTATCTAAGCCGTAAAAACGGCAGCGATCCCAGTACGATGGTTGACAGCCTGGTGCATCAGATCGACCGGCTGTCGGCCGAGATCGACGCGGTGCAGGCGCGTATCCAGCAGCTGCGCCAGCTGATCAAATGCACCCGCTGCGGTGCGCAGAACGCGAAGGACGCCCTTTACTGTTCCCGCTGCGGCGCGCCGCTGAAGGCCGCGCCGGCAGAGCCCGAGCCCGAGACGGTTTCGGAGCCGGCGGCGGAGGCGCCCGATGCCACCGAAAATCAACCGCAGTAACCGGGGAAGGGGGATCCCAGATGCCGCACGACTATGAAAGCTGTCTTGCCGCGGCCGGCTATCTCGCCGAACGGACGGGGATGCGGCCGGAAATCGCACTGGTGCTCGGCTCCGGGCTGGGCAGCCTGGCGGACGAGGTGGAGGGGGCGACGGTCATCCCCTATGGGGAGATCCCCGGCTTTCTCCTTTCGACGGCGCCCGATCATGCCGGCAAGCTGGTGGCCGGACGGATTGCCGGGCGGCCGGTGGCGGTGATGTCCGGACGGTTCCACTGCTATGAGGGCTATTCGATGGCCGAGTCGTCCGCCTATGTCCGGGTGCTCCGGCTGTGGGGGGTAAAAAGCCTCATCCTCACCAACGCGGCCGGCTCGATCAACCCGGACAACCGTCCGGGCGATCTGATGCTCCTGACCGACCACATCAAGCTGCAGAAGGAGAGCCCGCTCGCCGGACCCAACGATACACGGTTCGGCCCCCGCTTTTTCGATATGACCCGCTGTTATGACCCCGACTATCAGGCGCTTGCCCGCCGCTGTGCCGCTGCGCTGGGGATTCCGCTGAAGGAGGGGGTCTATATCTACTTTGCCGGCCCCCAGTTTGAGACACCCGCCGAAATCCGGGCGGCCCGGCTGCTCGGCGCCGATGCGGTGGGGATGTCCACCGTGCCCGAGGTGATCACCGCCGCCCACTGCGGGCTGCGTACCGTTGCCATCTCCTGCCTGACCAACATGGCGGCGGGGGTGGAGCCCGGGCCGGTCACCGGCGAGGAGGTCAACCGGACGGCTGCCAGCGCTTCCGCCCGCTTCCGGCAGCTGCTGCGGCGGATGGTGGAAATGATGGACGTGTAACGATGATTCAGGAGGTATCCCGCATGTTCGATCTGCTCTTTGAAAAGGTCGCCTATATGGACGAGACGGGGACGCTCTGCCGGGAGCGGTATGTCGGGGTGACCGGCGACCGCATCCGCTATCTCGGGACGGACAAGCCCCCCGAGGCTGCCCGCCGCACGATCGACGGTAGCCACCGGCTGCTGCTGCCCGGTTTTGTCAACACCCACTGCCATGTGCCGATGACCCTCCTCCGCGGCTATGGAGAGGGGCTGCGGCTGCAGGATTGGCTGTATACCCGCATCTTCCCCTTCGAGGGCAAGCTTACCGGCGACGACGTCTACTACGCGAGCCTGCTCGGTATCGCCGAGATGCTGCGCAGCGGGGTGAGCTCCTTTACCGACATGTACTTCGAATGTGACCGGATCATCGAGGCCTGCACCGAAAGCGGCATCAAGGCGAACATCGCCTGGGGCATCTCGGGTCAGGACCCCTCCTTCGAGGCGAACAGCCGCTATGGGATTGTCGAGCGGTGGATGACCCCCTATCGCGACCCGACCGGACGGGTGCGGACCGAGCAGTCGGTCCACGCCGAGTACACCTGCTCGGAGGCGCTGGTGCGGGATGTCGCGGCCTATGCGAAGGCACACGGCGCCCGGATGCAGGTCCATCTTGCCGAGACCAAGACGGAGCAGGCGGAATGCATCGAGCGGCACGGGGTCACCCCCACCCGTTTCTTCCTCGACTGCGGCGTCTTTGAGGTGCCGACGACCGCCGCCCACTGTGTCTGGGTCACGCCGGAGGATATCGGCATTCTCGCCGACCATGGGGTCACGATGGCCCACTGTCCGACCAGCAATCTCAAACTCGCGAGCGGCATCGCGCCTGCCTGGGCGATGCATCAGGCGGGGGTCAATGTCTCGATCGGCACCGACGGCGCCTCCTCCAACAACAACCTCAACATGCTCGAGGAGATCGCGCTGGCCGCCCTGCTGCAGAAAGCGAAGACGGGCGACCCGACGGTGATGCATCCCGCCGAGGTGCTGCGGATGGCCAGCCGGAATGGCGCCATCTCCCAGGGGCGGGAGGACTGCGGACAGATTGCCGAGGGCTGTAAGGCCGACCTCATCCTCTTCGACCTCTCGGCGCCCCATCTCCAGCCGGAGGACGAGATGCTGGCCCATGTTGTCCACGCGGCCTCGGCCGAGGACATCTGTATGAATGTGATTGACGGACAGGTGGTGTGCGAAAACGGCGTACCCTGCCATATCGACCTGGAACGGGTGATCTTTGAGGTCAACGCCCGTAAACGCCGCATCCTGTCCGAGCTGTAAACCCATCCCAGGGGCGGAACGCCGCCCGGAAAGCAAGGAGGAACCCTCATGGACAAAATGAAACTGACCGACCGCTTTGGTATGCACGTCTTTGATGACCGCGTCATGCGCGAACGGCTGCCCAAGGAGACCTATCTCGCGCTGCAGGGCGCGATGCGCCGGGGCGGCGAGCTGTCGCTCGAGGTTGCCGATGTCGTCGCGAGCGCGATGAAGGATTGGGCCATCGAGCAGGGCGCCACCCACTACGCCCATTGGTTCCAGCCGCTGGGCGGTCTGTCGGCCGAAAAGCATGAGGCCTTCCTTTCCCCGCTGGGGATGGGCGGCGCCATCACCGAGTTTTCCGGCCGGATGCTGGTGCGCGGCGAGGCGGACGGCTCCTCCTTCCCGACCGGCGGCCTGCGGCAGGTGTTTGAGGCCCGCGGCTATACCGTCTGGGATTGCACCTCCCCCGCCTTTCTCAAATCGGATGCGAGCGGGATGACCCTCTGCATCCCCACCGCCTTCTGCTCCTGGGGCGGGGAGGCGCTCGATGAGAAGACCCCGCTGCTGCGTTCGATGCGCGTCCTTTCCAAACATGCGCTGCGCCTGCTGCATCTCTTCGGCGACCACAGCGTGCGCGGGATCTCTCCCTGTGTCGGGCCGGAACAGGAGTATTTTCTGGTCGATCAGGGACAGTTCCAGGCCAGGACCGACCTGCGGCTGGCGGGGCATACCCTCTTTGGGGCCCGCCCGCCCAAATGCCAGGAGCTCTCCGACCATTACAACGCGATTATGAACGAACGGATCGTCGGTTTTATGCGCGAGCTGGATGAGGCGCTGTGGAAGATGGGGGTACCGGCCAAGACCCAGCACAACGAGGCGGCGCCTGCCCAGCATGAACTTGCCTGCGTCTATGCGAGCGCCAACATCGCGAGTGACCACAATCAGATTGTCATGGAGACGCTGCGCCGGGTGGCGGCCCATCACGGCCTCCGCTGCCTGCTCGACGAGAAGCCGTTCGCCTACATCAACGGTTCGGGCAAGCACAACAACTGGTCGATCGCGACCGACGACGGGCAGAATGTCTTCGAGCCGGGCGATACCCCCTATGAGAACGCGAAATTTCTCGTCTTTCTCTGCGCGGTGATCCGGGCGGTCGACCGCTATGCGCCGCTGCTGCGGCTGGCCTGTGCGTCGGCCAACAACGACCGCCGTCTGGGCGGCCATGAGGCGCCCCCCGCCATCCTTTCGATCTATCTGGGTGAATCGATCCAGCAGGTGCTGCGCGACGTCGCCGAGCGGACGGGTGAACGGGCGGGTGAGTGCGGCCGGATCATGGACTTTGGGGTGCCCAGCCTGCCCAAGATGTATGCCGACAGCGCCGACCGCAACCGCACCGCGCCCTTTGCCTTCACCGGCAACAAGTTCGAGCTGCGGATGCTGGGCGCGTCGATGTCGGTCAGCTTTGTCAACACCATCCTCAACACCATCGTGGCCGAGAGCCTCGATGAATTTGCCAGCCGGCTGGAATCGGCCGACGACTTTGACACCGAGATCCAGCAGATCATCACCGACACCTGGCGGGAGAACGGCCGCATCCTCTTTGAGGGGGACGGCTACTCGCAGGATTGGTATGAGGAGGCCCGCCGCCGGGGGCTCGCCAACCTCGCGACGACGGTCGACTGCGTCCCCGTGCTGCTCTCGCAGGAGACGGTCGATCTCTTCGGATGGTACGGCGTCTATTCGGAAAGCGAGCTGCGGGCGCGCTATGACGTGCTGCTCGAGCAATACCAGAAGACGGTCACCATCGACGCCCGGGTGATGGTCGATATGGCCCGCCGGGAGATCTTCCCCGCTGTCAGCCGCTATGCCTCCGAGCTGGCGGAGGGATGCCAGCGGGTGCGGGCGGTTGGGCTCACCGGTGGGGCGCAGGAGACGCGGCTGCGGGAGCTGCTTGAAGGGATCGACCGGCTCGAAGGGTGCACCACGGCGCTCGAGGGGCTGATCGGCGAGGGCTTCTCGATCGAGATCTCGCTGCAGAACGCCGCGCGCTGCCGGGATGAGCTGCTGCCGGCGATGGACGCGCTGCGGGAGGTGGCCGACCGGCTGGAGAAGCTCTGCGACCGCGCGGCCTGGCCGTTCCCCACCTACTTTGATCTGCTGCACGACGCCTAAAGCCGCGGGAGACCCGAACCGCGGCCCATGACCGCACCATCGCTGCCGCGCAAAAGGGGCCAGGCGCCGCCTTTGCGCGGCTTTGCGATCCCGGGGGTTGGGGTATAAGCCGCGCCGGCGGTCCATAGAATGAAGGGAAAAGGCCGCGGAGCCCGCTCCCGGCGGTGGAAGGGAGGAATCGGATGCGCAGGAAAACGGGGCCGCAGAGCTTTCTGACCGGTGCGATCATCCTGTCGTCGGCGACCATCGTTGTTAAGCTGATCGGCGCCGCCTTCAAGATCCCGCTCACCAACCTGCTGGGCGGGGAGGGGATGGGCTATTTTATGACCGCCTACGGCCTCTTTAACCCGATCTATGCCCTCGCCGTCGCCGGGCTGCCGGTGGCCGTCTCCCGGCTGGTGGCGGAATATGCGGCCCAGCGCCGCTGGCGGGACTGCCGCCGCATCCGCCGGGTGAGCAGCCTGCTCTTTCTTGCCGCCGGGCTCATCGGTTCGCTGGTGATGGTTGTGGGCGCGAAGCCGTTTGTCCGCTTCGTTGGCAATGAGGCCGCCCTCTATCCGGTGTTGGCGATGGCGCCGGCGGTGCTCTTCGGCTGCCTGACCGCCGCCTACCGGGGCTATTACCAGGGGTTGGGCAATATGATCCCCACCGCCCTCTCCCAGGTGGTCGAAGCGGGGGTCAAGCTGATTGCCGGCTATGCACTGGCCGCCCTCGCGATGGCAAAGCTCACCGAGGGCTACCGCGCGACCGGCTATGTGATGAATGTTCTGCCGGACAATGCCGCCCAAGCCGAGCAGATGATCCTCGCGCTCGCGGCGGCGGGGGCTGTTTTGGGCATCGCGCTGAGCACCCTTGCGGGAACGCTCTGCCTCTTCTGCCGCGCCCATTTCCGCGGTGATGGCATCGACCGTGCCATGCTGCAGGCCGCCCCCCGTCCCCACCCGGGCGGGGTGATGCTGGGGGCGCTGCTGCGCATCGCGCTGCCGGTCTGCATTGCGACGGTGGTGACCAATCTGACCTCGGTGATCGATCTGACCACCGTTCTGACCCGGCTGGATACCGCCATCCGTGCCGATCCCGACTATTTTCACGCCCGCTATGCGGCGGTGCTGGCCAGCGGCATCACCGCGGCCGAGCTGCCCAATTTTCTGCATGGCAGCTATCAGGCGATGGTCATCACCCTCTTTAACATCATCCCCTCGCTGACCGCCGCCTTCGGTACCAGCGCGCTGCCGGCGGTCGCCGCCGCCTGGGCGGTCGGCAACCGGACGGCGCTCAGCCGGCATATCGCGGCGGTGGTCCGCGTCACCGCGTTGGTGGCGATTCCCGCCGGGCTGGGCCTTGCGGCGCTGGCGAATCCCATCCTCGAAACCCTCTACCACGGCCGGTCGCTCGAGATTGCGGCGGTGGCGCCGCTCCTGCGCATCATGGGCCCCGCCGCCATCTTCGCGGCGCTGGTCACCCCCATCTACGCCTGCCTGCAGGCGGTGGGGAGGCAGGACCTGCCGGTCAAGCTGGTCCTCACCGGAGCGGGGGTCAAGTTCCTGCTCAACTATCTGCTCACCGGCATTCCCACGGTCGGCATCGCCGGCGCCCCCATCAGCTCGCTCTGTTCCTTTGCGGTGATCGTGGCGGCGGCACTCGTCCAATTGATCCGGGTCACCGGGGTGCGTCCCCGGCTGGCGGCCGCCTTCCTCAAGCCGTTGGCCGCCGGCATCCTCTGCGCGGTGACGGCGGTGGCGGCCCATGATCTGCTGCTGCGCTGGCTGCCCTCCGCGGCGGCGACCCTGCTCGCGGTCGGTGCGGGCGGGCTCGGCTATGGGGTGGGGCTGCTGCTGGTCCGGGGGATCCTCCGGGAGGATCTGCTCATGCTGCCGGGGGGAGAAAAAATCGCCCAAATACTTGAAAAATACCGGCTGATAGGGTAAGATAGTATCTATGCTGCGCCGGCCGCGCCGGCCGGGAGGTCGTTTGTATGGATTTTCAGCGGAAAGAGGCCTACGGGGTGTATGATCTCGAGGAGATCATGACCATACTAAGGGGCGAAGGCGGCTGCCCGTGGGATCGCGAGCAGGACCACCACTCGATTCGAAACAACTTCCTCGAGGAAACCTACGAGGCGATCGACGCGATCGACCGGGAGGACCCCGAGGCGCTGCGGGAGGAGTTGGGCGATGTCCTGCTGCAGGTGGTCTTCCATGCCCAGATGGAGGCGGAGAAGGGCGGCTTTACGCTGGATGACGTCGCCGACGGCATCTGTAAAAAGCTGATTCTGCGCCATCCGCACATCTTCGGCGATACGGTGGCCGCCACCTCGGAGGAGGTCCTCCGCAACTGGGACGCCATCAAGCAGGTGGAGAAGGGACAGAAGACCAAGACGGATACCCTCGTCAGCGTCCCCAAAGCCTTCCCCGGGCTGATGCGGGCGCAGAAGGTCCAGTCCCGGGCGGCCAAGGCCGGCTTCGACTACGACAGTCTGGACGGCGCCTTCAGCGAGATGGAGGACGAGGTGGCCGAGCTGTGGCGGGCGATTGAAACGGGCGAACGGGCCGGGATCGAGGAGGAGCTGGGTGACCTGCTCTTCGCGGCGGTCAATGTGGCGCGTTTTGTCCGGGCGGATGCCGAGGAGATGATCGGGCGCGCGTCCGACAAGTTTATCGACCGCTTCCGGGTGGTGGAAACATTGGCCGCCGAGCGCGGGCTGGAGCTGCGCCAGATGACGCTGGACGAGCTGACCGCCCTGTGGAATGAGGCCAAGGAGAAGCTGCAAGGTTGACTTCAGGCTTTTGTGGTCTGATGCAAATAGAAGGAGGAAGAAAAAATGACCAAGTCCGATTTAATCAATAGCGTCGCTGCCAAAGCGGATATCTCCAAGAAGGATGCTGACAAGTATGTCAACACTGTTCTGGATGCGATCGTGGAAGCGCTGGCAGCAGGCGATAAGGTCCAGCTGGTCGGCTTTGGGACGTTCGAAGTTCGCGAGCGTGCCGAGCGGAAAGGCCGCAACCCCCGCACCAAGGAGGATATCGTGATCCCGGCGTCCAAGCTGCCCGTCTTCAAGGCCGGCAAGGGCATGAAGGACAGCATCTCGAAATAAGCGCAACAAACAAAAGCGGGCTGGTGGTTGGAACCGGCTCGTTTTTTCGTCAGGGAGGAATCCGATGCGACTGGATAAATATCTCAAGGTTACCCGGCTGATCAAGCGCCGCACGGTTGCCAACGAAGCGTGCGACGCCGGCCGGATTCTGGTCAACGGCAAGGTGGCCCGCGCCTCCTATCCGATCAAGGAGGGGGATATCATCGAAATTGGGCTGGGGATGAAGCCGCTGACCGTCAAGGTGCTCAAGGTGACCGAGCACGCGACCAAGGAGGACGCGGCTTCCGGCTACACCGTTCTCGAGGGCTAGCACCGGTTTTGGAAGGGACGGTATACCGCCGGCCCGGCGGCCAGCCCTTATCCCGCGGCAAACGGCACATATTGCCGGCGCCTCTCTCATACAATGCATCAAATGGATGACGGCGGACTGCCGGGGAGAGGAGCGCGTGCGCGATGGCGGATGAAAAAAGGACGGTCAAGCTGCCCCACAATCTGATTCTCGAGGACCGGCGGCTGCTGACCATCACCGGTGTGGCGGATATCGACAGCTTTGATGAGCAGACGGTGGTGCTCTTCACCGACGTCGGGGAGCTGACCGTCAAGGGTGCCAACCTGCACATCAACAAGCTGTCGGTTGAGACGGGCGAGGTATCCATCGAGGGGGAGGTCGGCCTGCTCGCCTACGCGGAGGATCAGGGCCGTCCCGCCGGGTTGCTGGCGCGGCTGTTCCGCTGAGTGCCGCGATGGGCGTTACAATTGCGCAGCAGACCTGGCAGTTTTTTTCTGCCCTCCTCTTCGGCGCCGCGCTCGGGGTCTACTACGACCTCTTTCGCATCCTGCGGGTCGCCTTCCCGCCCGGGCGGGTGGTGGCGTTCGTCGAGGATCTGTTCTGGTGGGGCTCGGCGGGGGTGCTGACCGTGCTGTTCGGCATCGCCGGCCTCGGTGGGCAGCTGCGGCTCTTCGCTTTACTCGGCGAGGGGATCGGCTTTCTGCTCTACCACCTCACCATCGGGGCGGCGGTGATGCGCCTGGCCCGCTGGCTCATCGGGCTGATCTATGCCCTGCTGCGGCTGCTCTTCCGGCTGACATTGGCCCCGGTTTTTCGGTTGATTGGAAGATTGTGGCGATTTGTCGGCAGCTGTCTGCGGAAAATGGGGATTTTGGCGAAAAAAAGCCTCCGCAAACGCAAATTCCGCTTGAAACGGGATAGGGTTCTATTGTATAATTTACTTATCGGCAGTGGACAGGGAAAGAATGGTAAAGGAGTTGGGCCTCACTCGTGAAAACCTTTATGCGGCTCGCCATCGTCTCGTTTACCGTCTATATGCTGATCACCATCATTGGGCTGCAGGCCGACATCCGCAAAAGCGAGACCCAGCTGGCCGAGCTGGAGGCGCAGGTTGCCGAGCAGCAGCTGGTCAACGACGGGATCGAACGCCTGATCGCGGATGGCAATGATGAGGAGAGCGCCGAGCGGATCGCCCGCGAAAAGCTCGGGTATGTCATGCCGGACGAAAAGGTGTACATCGATATGTCGGGGAAATAGGCGCCCCGAACGAGATCAGCAAGGAGGACCTTTACGGGCGATATGCAGCTAGAGGTAGGAAACATTCTGGAGGGTAAAGTAACCGGCATCACCAAGTTCGGCGCCTTTGTCGAGCTGCCCGGCGGCAAAACGGGCATGGTGCACATCTCCGAGGTCGCGTCGACCTATGTCAAGGAAATCAAGGATTTTGTCAAGGAGAACGAGGTCGTAAAGGTCAAGATCCTCTCGATCGGGCCGGACGGCAAAATCGGTCTGTCGATCAAGCAGGCCCAGCCACAGCCGGCACCGCAGCCGGGCGGCGGCCGCAAACCGTCGGGTCCGCGTCCCCCGCGTTCGGGCGGCGGACGTGGTTGGGTGGGGCAGCGCCCCCAGGCCCAGCCGCAGACCTTTGAGGACATGCTCACCCGCTTTAAACAGGCGAGTGACGAGAAGATGAGCGACCTGCGGCGCGGCAACGAGCCCCGGCGGACCTCCCGCCGCGGCGGCAATCGATAGTCGAACAGAGGAAAAGCACAACGTACCGGACGGGACGCTGTGCTTTTTTGTATGCGCGTGGACATGGTTCGGTCACAATGTACCGTGAAAAAGTACAAAAAGCCTATACAACTTGTCCATTTACATTTGTCACAATCGATGGTATAATACGGATAAGATTTTTAGATGATCTACCCAAGCGTCGTCCACACCCCGGTGTCCCACAGCCGGGAGATCCAATAGAAAGGGCTGATCCTATGAATATCACGATTACCGGGCGCAAAGTTTCGATTCGAGACTCCTTCCGGGAGAGAACCGAGAAAAAGCTGCAGAAGCTCGACCGGTTCTTCTCCTCCGACGCCAACGCATTCGTGACCGCGACGATGGAAAAGGATCGTTTTACCGTGGAAATTACCATCCGGTCGCAGGGCATGATTTTCCGGGCGGAAAAATCGGCCGACGAGATGCTGGAGGCGTTGGAGAGCGCGTGTGATGTCATTGCCCGTCAGATCGTCAAGAATAAATCCAAGCTGGAGACCAAGTATCATGCGAACACCTCGTATGATGCCTTCGGGTTGGAAGAGGTGGACCCCGAGAATTATGAGGTCGTCAAGACCAAACGCTTCGGTGTCAAGCCGATGGATGTCGAGGAAGCCATCCTGCAGATGAATCTGATGGGACACGCCTTCTTTATGTTCCGCGACATGGCGACCAACGAGATCAACGTGGTCTACCGCCGCAAGGACGGCCACTATGGTCTGCTCGAGCCGAGCGAGGAATAGCGAAAGCCGGGCCGGGATTGGCTGAGAATAGAACAATCGGGGGACCGCCTTTGGGGCGGTCCCCTTTTGGTGTGGGGAGATCGGTCGAATCGGCGCTTTTTCCGGGCGGGAAATTGACGGCTTCTTTTTTGTCGGGTATAATAAAGAATCAGAAACCGGTGGCAACCGGGAACGCAGAAGGAGGAATGGCGGTATGTCCGACCGGCTGACGCTGGCAGCGCCCTGCCTGTTCGGTCTCGAGAGTGTGCTTGCGGGGGAGATGCGGCGGCTGGGAATGCAGGATGTCGCCGCCCGGGATGGCCGGGTGACCTGCAAGGGGACGCTCGCCGATGCCTTCCGGCTCAATCTCCAGCTGCGAACCGCCGAGCGGGTGCTCATCGATCTCGCGAGCTTTGAGGCGAAGAGCTTTGAGGCGCTTTTTCAGGGGGTGAAGGCCGTCCCCTGGGAGGATTTTATCGGATCGTCCGACGCCTTCCCGGTCAAGGGTTGGTCGCTCCATTCGGTTCTGCACAGCGTGCCCGACTGCCAGTCGATCGTCAAAAAAGCGGTCGTCGAGCGGCTGCGGCGCTGCTATCCGGTTGAATGGTTTGAGGAGACCGGCCCGGTCCGCCAGATCCAGTTTGCCATCCACAAGGATCAGGTGACCCTCTCGCTCGACACCTCCGGTCCCGGATTGCACAAGCGGGGCTACCGGCAGCTGTCGGCCGAGGCGCCGATCAAGGAGACGCTGGCCGCCGGCATCGTCGACCTCGCCCATGTACGAGGGGATACGGTGGTCTGCGATCCTTTCTGTGGTTCGGGGACGCTGGTCATCGAGGCGGCGCTCCATGCGCTGCGCATCCCGCCGGGGATCGGCCGCCGCTTCCAGCTGGAGCGGTGGGGGCAGCTCCCCCAGAAGGAGCTGGAGGGGATTCGCCAGGAGGCGATCGCGGGGGTGCGCAGGGACGCGGGCTTCGCCGGCTATGCGAGCGATATCGATGAAGCCGCCGTGCGGCTGACGCGGGAGAATGCCGCCAAGGCGGGGATCGTCTCCCGGCTGACCGTCTGGAAGGCGGATATCGCCGATTTTCTGCCGCCCCGGACGCCGGCGACCATCCTCTGCAATCCGCCCTATGGCGAACGGCTGATGGACGTCGAACAGGCGCGGGCACTCTATCGGACGATGGGCCGGGTGCTCGACCGGGAGGATGTCAGCCTCTATGTCATCACCCCCGACGAGGAATTTGAGAGGATTTTCGGCCGGCCGGCCACCCGGCGCCGCAAGCTGTACAACGGGATGATCCGGTGTCAGCTGTATATGTATTTTGCCGCCGGCGGCAAAAACCGTCCAACCGGGCGGGAAAGATCCGCGCGATGATGGGCCGCAGGCCGGATTTTCAGTACAGTGGATGAGGAGTGGAGAAGATGCGTAAAACGGTATCCCTGATGGTGGCGTTGGCCCTGGTGCTGCTGGCGATGGCCGGCTGCCAGAGTCTGCCCGACCCCTCCGAGACGGTAACCGCCTTCTTTGAGGGGGTCAAGGCCTACGATTATGAGGCCATCGCGGCAACCCTCGGCGGTGGAACGACGGCGGAAGATATCCAGGCGGCCATCGGCGGCGAGCTCAATCGCGCGCTGCTCGGCCCGGTCTATGAGAGGATGAGCTATCAGCTGGGTGAAGCGACGATCGACGGCGATGCCCAGACGGCGACCCTGCCGGTCACGGTCACCTATCCCGACCTCGGGGTCATCTTTGCCGACAGCTACACCGAGACCCTCGAGCCGCTCGTCGATCGGGCGCTGGAGGGGGAGAGTACCTCCGAGGAGGAGGTCGAACAGCTGTTGATCGAGGGGGTAACTGCCGGCATCGAGGCGGCCGATGCGCCGATGCGTTCGGATGAGCTTGTGCTGGATCTGATCTATGCCGAGGAGAACGGCTGGGGCATTCTGGTCGGCGAGCCGCTGATTGGGGTGCTGACCGGTCAGATCCAGTCGGTATTCGGCGATATGAACGAAGCGGCGGCCTAAATTTTGGCCATCCAATTGCTTGCGAGTTTGGATAATCTTGGGTATCCTTATAAAAAGGGCTTTCTGTCCCGCCTCTCCGATGGCGGGCAGGATTTCTGACTCGGAAGGTGAGGTGGCGAGATGTTGACCATTCGAATCGAGCGGCCGGAAGATCACAACCGTGTCCGCGCGATCAACGACCTGGCATTCGGCCGAACCCAGGAGGGGGCCTTTGTCCGTACCCTGCTGGAAAATCCCGGCGACGGCTGGCATCTGTCCTTCGTGGCGGAGGACGACAGCGGTGTGGTGGGCCATCTGCTTCTTTCCCATGTAACCGTCGGCGAGGGGGCAGAGGCGCATGACGCGGTGCTGTTCGGGCCGCACAGCGTCCTGCCCGGCTGTCAGCGGCAGGGAATTGGCGCCGCGCTGATCCGGCGGGCGATGGATTACGCCGAGGAACAGGGGGAGCGCATCTTCCTGGCGGTGGGCGCGGCGGACTACTACACCCGCTTCGGCTTTGAACCCGCCAGCCGCTATGGCATCCATCCGCCCGAAGCGTCGCCCGATGGGACCTTCCTCGTGCGGTTTGCCGATCGGGCGGGCTGTGCGGCGGTTCGGGGGGCGGCCAACTACCCACCCATGCTGCGACGCGAGCAATAATATCCAAAATATTTGGAATATCAAGGCGCATCTTGTTCAATCCTAACAAAGATGGATTTTGTAACAAGATGCGCTTGATTTTTCGGGAAATTTAGTTACAATAAATCTTAGCACTCGAGAATAAAGAGTGCTAAGATTTTGGATTTATTCAATCTTCAGGGAGGTAATTGATATGACAGTGAAACCGCTTGCCGATCGCGTGGTTATCAAGATGGTCGAGGCGGAAGAGACGACCAAGAGCGGCATCATCCTGGCGGGCAGCGCCAAGGAGAAGCCCCAGATCGCCGAAGTGATCGCAGTGGGACCGGGCGGCATGGTCGACGGCAAAGAGGTGACGATGTACGTCAAGGCGGGTGACCGGGTGATCACCAGCAAGTATGCCGGCACCGAGGTCAAGATCGACGGCGAAGAGCTGATGATCGTCCGTCAGTCGGATATTCTGGCCGTTGTCGAGTAAAACCGCAGAGCATAAGCTTTCCATTCCCGATAGATTGGTTTTCATGTTGCGAGAAGATATAGGAGGCATAGATCATGGCAAAAGAAATCCTGTATGGTGAAGAAGCCAGAAAGATGCTGCAGTCGGGGCTCAACCAGCTCGCCGACACCGTCCGCATCACCATGGGTCCGCGCGGCCGCAACGTCGTTCTGGATAAGAAGTTTGGTTCCCCCCTCATCACCAACGATGGTGTGACCATCGCCAAGGAGATCGAGCTGGACGACAGCTTTGAGAACATGGGCGCCCAGCTGGTCAAGGAGGTCGCCACCAAGACCAACGATATCGCCGGTGACGGCACCACCACCGCCATCCTGCTGGCGCAGGCGCTGGTCCGTGAGGGCATGAAGAATGTCGCGGCGGGCGCGAAGCCCCTTGAACTCAAGAAGGGCATCCAGAAGGCGGTCGAGGCGACCGTCAAGTCGGTGGTCGACAACTCCAAGAAGGTTGAGCGCTCGGAGGATATCGCCTCTGCCGCTTCGATCTCGGCCGGCGACGAAGCGATCGGCAAACTGATTGCCGAAGCGATGGAGAAGGTCACCGCCGACGGCGTCATCACCGTCGAGGAGTCCAAGACCGCCGAGACCTATTCGGAGGTTGTCGAGGGCATGCAGTTTGACCGCGGCTATATCTCCCCCTACATGGTCACCGATACCGACAAGATGGAAGCGATCATCGACGATGCTTACATCCTGATCACCGACAAGAAGATTTCCTCCATCCAGGAGATCCTGCCGCTGCTCGAGCAGATCGTGCAGCAGGGCCAGAAGCTCGTGATCATCGCTGAGGATGTCGAGGGCGAGGCGCTGGCCACCCTGTTGGTCAACCGTCTGCGCGGCACCTTTACCTGCGTCGCGGTCAAGGCCCCGGGCTTTGGCGATCGCCGCAAGGAGATGCTCCGCGATATCGCGATCCTGACCGGTGGTGAGGTCATTTCGAGCGACCTCGGCCTCGATCTCAAGGAGACCACGATGGCGCAGCTCGGCCGTGCCCGTCAGGTCAAGGTTTCTAAGGAGAACACCATCATTGTCGACGGTATGGGCGACAAGAAGGAGATCCAGAACCGTGTCAGCCAGATCCGTGTCCAGCTGACCGAGACGACCAGCGAGTTCGACAAGGAGAAGCTGCAGGAGCGGCTGGCCAAGCTCGCCGGCGGTGTCGCCGTCATCAAGGTCGGCGCGGCCACCGAGGTCGAGATGAAGGAGAAGAAGATGCGCATCGAGGATGCCCTGTCGGCCACCAAGGCGGCGGTCGAGGAAGGCCTGGTGCCGGGCGGCGGCGTTGCCCTGCTCAATGCTTCTCCGGCGGTTGAGAAGCTGATGGATGAGCTCGACGGCGATGAGAAGACCGGTGCCAAGATGGTGCTGCGGGTCCTCGAGGAGCCGATCCGTCAGATCGCTGAGAACGCCGGCCTTGAGGGTTCGGTCATCATCGATGCGATCCGTCGCTCGGGCAAGAATGGCTATGGCTTCGATGCGGCCAACGAGAAATATGTTGACATGTTCGAGGCGGGTATTGTCGACCCGACGCTGGTCACCCGTTCGGCGTTGCAGAATGCGTCGTCGGTGGCTGCTATGCTCCTGACCACCGAGTCGATCGTCACCGACAAGAAGGAAGAGAACCCCGCACCCGCGGCCCCGGCCGGCGGCATGGGCGGCATGTACTAAAAAATAGGGCGAACAGACGCGGCATAGCACCTGCTCTGTTCGGGCAAATCGATCCGGCATCCGGTAGGATGCCGGATTTTTGCGCTTTGATGGACAGATTCCCAGGCGGGAGGCGCCGGCAAAACGGTCGCGTTCGGCGGATGATTGTGGTACAATAAAAAGAAAGATGCGCAGCCAAATGGCCATCACGGCGGCGTGATTCGATGGGGGTGAGCGGATGGATCGACAGGTGGATCTTCCTCAGGCAAGCAGTTGGCAGCAGCTGCGCGAGCGGATAAGCAGGATCGGGTTTTTGCCGCTTTTTCAAAACGAGCTGCGGGGTTTTTCGGCGGAAGAATTGACCCGGGACTGCGGCTGGTGGACGGGGGATCCCGACGGGGACCCCTGGTATTGGCGGGAGCGTCTGGCGCGCAGCGGCGAGGTGGCCTATGGCAAGTTCTTTCACGGCAAGGCGGGTTTTGTCAGCCTGGACTGGCTGCCGCGGTTTGCCAACTACCGCCGGGATGGCTATGACTTCGACGCACGCTGGGAGGATGGACTGGCGAGCGTGCGGGAGAAGAAAATCCTCGATTGCTTTGCGCTCCAGCCGGAATGGATCGGCATGCAACTGAAGCGGCAGGCCGGTTTCGGCGGGGAGGGGGAAAGGAATTTCCACGGCGTTCTCACCCAGCTGCAGATGCAGACCTATCTGGTCATCCGCGACTTCCGCTGCAAGACGGGCAGGCGCGGACAGCCGTACGGCATGCCGGTTGCGGTCTATGCGCGCCCGGAGGATCTTTGGGGCTACGACCGGGTGACCGCCGCCTATGCGGAGGATCCGGCGGCATCACGGGAGGCGATCTGGACGCAGGTTGGCCGCTTCTTTCCCGAAGCGGAGGAGACCCAGCTGCGGCGGCTGTTGTAGCGCGCCGCATCAAAAAGCCTTCCGTGTCTATTTTTTGAAGACAGCAGGCCGGCAGGAAACTGTCCAGAGCGACCGCCCGGTCGATTGACGAATCGGGCAAAATCATATACAATAAAGCTGGGAGGGAAGCCTGTGGATGCAGTAGAACGGCGCCGGCGAATCCTTGCGCGGATCCAGGAGTTCCGCCTGATCGACGATACCTTTATGACGGTGGTGTTTAAGGATCGGGCCTGTACCGAGCTGCTCATCCGCTGTCTGCTCGAAAGGGAAGATCTGCGGGTTGTGGAGGTCCATAGCCAGCGCGATCTGAAAAATCTGTGGGGACGGTCGGTGCGGCTGGATATTCTGGCGGTGGACGATACCGGAGCCCTGTATAATATCGAGGTGCAGCGCGCCGATCAGGGGGCGTCACGCAAACGTGCGCGCTACAACAGCAGTCTGCTCGATGCGCATATCGCCGAACCGGGAGAGGCGTATGAGGTGTTGGCGGAAACCTATGTCATCTTCATCACCGAACAGGATTATTTTGGGCGGGGTTTGCCGCTCTACCATATCGAACGGGTGGTGAAGGAGACCGGCGAATGGTTTGCCGATGAGGAGCACATCCTGTATGTGAACGGACAATACCGCGGAAAGGACGCTGTCGGAGCCCTGATGCACGATTTCTTCTGCAGGGACCCCGAAAAGATGCAGCACGCGCTATTGGCGGAGAGTGTTCGTTACTACAAAACCGATCGGGAAGGGGTGGAATCGATGTGCAGAATTTCGGAAGAGATTTGGAAGGAAGGCCGCGCAGAAGGCCGCGCGGAGGGCCGTGCGGAGGGTAAAGCGGAAGCGGTGAAAGCACTGATGGACAGCCTGCATTTCACCTTTATTCAGGCATGCGACAGCCTGCAAGTGCCCCAGGACGACCGTGCGGCGATTCGGAAGATGCTCCATCTGTCCTGACGGCTGCCGGTTTTGCGGAAACGAAGGGGCTGTCTGCGGAAGAAAAATGGGGGCGCATGGATTGTCCCCTCGCGAGGTGAGCCTATGGATTATCCAGTGATCATATGGCTGGTTCTGACCATCCTGTTTCTGGTGGCGGAGGCGGCGACGGCGGGGTTGGTAACCATCTGGTTGATTCCCGGATCGGTGGTCGCGCTGCTGCTGGCACTTTGCCATCTGCCGGTGCCCGTTCAGCTGGTCGCGTTTTTCCTGCTGTCGGCGGTCGCGCTTATCCTGACCCGGCGCTACGCAGCCGACCGCCGTCCGCCCAAGAAGATTCCGACCAATGCCGACAGATTGCTTGGCAAGGCGGGGATGGTGGAGCAGGCGATTGACAATGCTGCGGCTCAAGGCCGGGTTCAGGTGCAGGGGGAGGATTGGAGCGCCCGTTCCCAAAGTGGGGAGCCAATTCCCCAGGGAACGCCGGTGCGGGTGCTCGCCATCGAAGGGGTCAAACTGATTGTTGCGCCGATCGGATGCGAACGGCCACAATAAAGCTGCTGTAGGAGGTAGTGTGTATGGAAGCGTTGATTGTGTTGGTCATTCTGGCGGCGATTGTAATCGCTGTGGTCATCTCCTGTGTCAAGATCGTGCCGCAGGCGAATGTCTTTGTGGTGGAGTTCCTCGGCTCCTACCAGGCCACCTGGCAGACCGGCCTGCATCTCAAGCTGCCCTTTGTCCAGCGGATTGCCAAGCGGGTTTCCCTCAAGGAGCAGGTGATCGACTTTTTGCCCCAGGCGGTCATCACCAAAGACAATGTCACCATGCAGATCGACACGGTCGTCTTCTTTCAGGTAACCGATGCCAAGCTCTACACCTACGGGGTCGACAACCCGATCTCGGCGATCGAATATCTGACTGCGACCACCCTGCGCAACATCATCGGCGAGCTCGAACTGGATGCGACGCTGACCAGCCGCGATTCGATCAATACGAAAATCACCACCATCCTCGATGTTGCCACCGACAAGTGGGGCATCAAGGTCAACCGGGTGGAGCTGAAGAATATCCTGCCGCCCCGCGAGATCCAGGATGCCATGGAGCGCCAGATGAAGGCCGAGCGGGAGCGCCGTGAGTCGGTGCTGCGTGCCGAAGGGGAGAAGCGCAGCCAGATTCTGGTGGCCGAGGGTGAGAAGGAGAGTGCCATTCTGCGGGCTGAGGCGGTCAAAGCCAAACTCATCGCCGAGGCGGAAGGCCAGGCGGAGGCGATCCGGCTGGTGCAGAAGGCGACGGCCGATTCGATTGCGTTGATCAATGAGGTCCGTCCGGGCGAGGGCTACCTTGCCATCAAGAGCCTCGAGGCGTTTGAAAAGGTGGCGGACGGCAAGGCCACCAAGATTATCATCCCCTCGGAGATTCAGGGGCTTGCAGGGCTTGCCGCCAGTGCTCGAGAGATTTTTACCACCGATACACCGTCAGTCTAGGGGAGGACCGGGAAACGGTTCCGTAAAAAAGACGGTGTGTAATCGGTGTACCCATTCCCCGCCAGGCGCTGCCGATGTTCATCCGTTGATTTTTGCGGAGGAATCCTTTACAATGGAAAAGGATATGGATGGCGGCCGAGGAGAGGAAAACAGGGCCGTCCCGCCGTTTGTCGGGGCGGCCGTTGATTTTTGAGACAAAGGGGCGATCGATATTGAAGAAGGTAGCGGTCCTGATGGGCAGCGATTCCGACTTTCCGGTGGTGAAAAAGGCGGTCACCACCCTCAAGGGATTGGGTATCCCCTGTGAGGCGCGGGTGATGAGCGCCCACCGGACACCGGAGGAGGCGTGTGTCTTTGCCCGCACGGCACGGGAAAACGGATTCGGTGTACTCATCGCGGCGGCCGGCAAGGCGGCCCATCTCGCGGGCGTTCTGGCGGCCCACACCACCCTGCCGGTGATCGGCATCCCGATCAAATCCTCCACCCTCGACGGGCTGGATGCGCTGCTGGCGACCGTGCAGATGCCGGGCGGAATCCCGGTGGCGACGGTGGCGATCGACGGGGCGGAGAATGCCGCGCTGTTGGCAGCGTCGATGTTAGCGGTCGAGGACGATGTGCTGGCGGACAAGCTCGACGCGATGCGGGTACGGATGCGGGAGCGGGTACTCGAAAAGGACCGGCTGCTGCAGGCGGAAGTGGAAACACTCTGAAGGGGGAAGACGGATGGCAAACTATCGCAGAGACCGCTATAAAGAGGCGGGTGTCGACGTCGAAGCGGGTTACCGCGCGGTCGAACTGATGAAGGGACATATCGCCCGTACGATGACGGCGGGGGTGATGGGCGGCGTCGGCGGCTTTGGCGGCGCGTTCGAGCTGGATCTCAGCGACACCCCCCATCCGGTGCTCGTCTCGGGCACCGACGGGGTCGGCACCAAGCTCAAGCTCGCCTTTCTGATGGACAAGCACGACACCATCGGCATCGACTGTGTGGCGATGTGTGTCAATGATATCATCTGCTGCGGCGCCCGGCCGCTCTTCTTTCTCGATTACCTCGCCCAACATAAGAACATCCCCGAGAAGGTCGCGGCAATTGTCGGCGGGGTGGCGGAGGGCTGTGTCCAGGCCGGCTGTGCGCTGGTCGGCGGCGAGACGGCCGAGATGCCCGGATTTTATAAGGAGGATGAATACGACATCGCCGGCTTTGCGGTGGGCGTGGTCGACCGTGACCGGATGGTTCAGAACAACGCGGCGCCGGGCGATCTGCTGATCGGGCTGCGTGCGAGCGGGGTCCATTCCAATGGCTTTTCGCTGGTGCGCAGGGTATTGGATGTCGAGCATACCGACCTGCAACGTAAGGTCGATGAGCTGGGCATGAGCCTGGGTGAGGCGCTGTTAACCCCCACCCGCATCTATGTCAAGCCGATGCTGGCGCTGATGCGGGAGGTTGCCGTCAAGGGCGTTTCCCACATTACCGGCGGCGGTTTCTATGAGAATATCCCCCGGATGCTGCCGGCGGATGTCCACGCGGTGATCGAACGGTCGCGTGTGCCGGTGCTGCCCATCTTTACCCACATCGCCCGGGAGGGGGATATCCCCGAGGAGGAGATGTTCGGGACCTTCAACATGGGAATCGGGATGGTTTTGGCCGTCGCACCGCAGGAGGCCGACCGGGCGCTTGCGATCCTCGAGCGGGAGGGGGAGGCCCCCGTCCGGCTGGGCCGGGTCGAGGCGGGCGCCGGTCCGGTGTGCATCGTATGAGCGGGCCGGTGCGGATTGCGGTCCTTGTTTCGGGTGGCGGCACCAACCTGCAGGCGCTGATCGACGCCGAACGGGCAGGCGCGCTTGGCTGCGGGCAGATCGCGCTGGTCATTGCCAGCCGGCCGGGCGTCTACGCGCTTGAGCGAGCCCGGCGGGCGGGGATCGAGACGGCGGTGGTTGATCGCCGCACGGCGGCAGATCCCGACGGCGAGATGGCGGCGCTGCTCAGCGCCCATCGGATCGATCTGGTGGTGTTGGCAGGCTTCCTTTCGATACTGGGAGAAAAAGTTTTAGAACGTTATACGGATCGTATACTCAACATCCATCCGGCCCTCATCCCTGCCTTCTGTGGCAGGGGGATGTACGGGCTGCGTGTCCACGAGGCGGTCCTCCGTGCAGGGGTCAAGGTGACCGGCGCCACCGTCCATCTGGTCAACGAGGTGGTCGACGGCGGCAGGATCCTGCTGCAGAAGGCGGTGGAGGTGAAGGAGGGGGATACCCCCGAGAGCCTTCAGCGCCGGGTGATGGAGGAGGCCGAGTGGGTGCTGCTGCCCCAGGCGGTCCGGATGATGTGCGATAAATGGGGAGGCAAATCATGAAAAAGCGTGCACTGTTAAGCGTTTCGGACAAGACCGGCCTTGCGGCTTTCGCCAAAGGCCTGGCCGAGCTCGGCTATGAGCTGGTCTCGACCGGCGGCACCGCCCGCACCCTGCGGGAGGCTGGACTGGAGGTTGTCGATATCTCCGAGATCACCGGGTTCCCCGAATGTCTCGACGGCAGGGTCAAAACCCTCCATCCGATGGTCCACGGCGGGCTGTTGGCCATGCACGACAACCCCGAGCATATGGCGCAGCTGGACAAGCTCGGCATCACCCCGATCGAGGTGCTGGTCTGCAATCTCTATCCCTTTAAGGCAACCATCCTCAAGGAGGGGGTCACCTTCGAGGAGGCGATCGAGAACATCGATATCGGCGGCCCGACGATGATCCGTTCGGCGGCGAAAAACTGGCAGGATGTCGTCGTGGTGATCGATCCGCGCGACTACGACCGGGTGCTCGAGGAGCTCCGGGCGGGCGGTGTCAGCCGGGAACACAAGCTGGCGCTCGCCTGCAAGGTGTTCGAACAGATTGCCAACTACGACGCGATGATCGCCGATTATATGCGGAAGGTGACCCAGGCCGAGACGCTGCCCGAGACGCTGACGCTGACCTATGAGCGGGTGCAGCCGATGCGCTACGGCGAAAATCCCCACCAGCAGGCGGCCTTCTACCGTGAGGTGATGCCGGTGCGCGGCGCCTTGACCGAGGCGAAGCAGCTGCATGGCAAGGAGCTTTCCTTCAACAACATCAGCGATGCCAACGCGGCGCTGCAGACGTTGGCCGAGTTCGGTACCGAGGAACCGGCGGCCGTCGCCCTCAAGCATGCCAATCCCTGCGGCGTCGGCATCGGCGGGACGCTGCATGAGGCCTATCAGAACGCCTATGAGGCCGACCCGGTCTCGATCTTCGGCGGCATTGTCGCGCTCAACCGGGAGGTCGACGCCGCGACGGCCGAAGAGATGGCGAAGATCTTCCTCGAGATCATCATCGCCCCCGCCTTCAGCGAGGAGGCGCTGGCCATCCTCGAGAAGAAGAAGAACATCCGGCTGCTCGAACTGCCCGGCTGCGGCGAGCCCTTCCCCAAGGGGATGCTCGATTTCAAGCGGGTGGCCGGCGGCATGCTCGCCCAGACGATCGACGACAGGCTGTTGGCGGATGAGGAGCCTCGCTGTGTGACCGACCGCAAGCCTACCGAGGCGGAGATGAAGCAGCTGATGTTCGCCTGGAAGGTGGTCAAGCATGTCAAATCGAACGGCATCGTGCTGGCCAAGGACGGCCGGACGGTCGGTGTCGGCCCGGGCCAGACCAACCGGGTGACCGCGCTCGATCTTGCCATCCGCTATGCGGGTGAGGAGAAGGCGAAGGGTTCGGTGATGGCTTCCGACGCCTTCTTCCCCTTCTCCGACTGTGTCGAGCACGCGGCTGCGGCCGGCGTCACCGCCATCATCCAGCCGGGCGGTTCGATCCGTGATGAGGAGAGCATCAAGGCCTGCAACGAGGCGGGCATTGCGATGATCTTCACCGGCATGCGTCACTTCAAGCACTGATCACGACGGAGGAAAATCCATGAAGATACTGGTCATCGGCTCGGGCGGCAGGGAACACGCGGTGATCCAAAAGCTCCGGGAAAACCCCGCCGTCGAGCGGATCTACTGTGCGCCGGGCAACGGCGGCATCGCACAGGATGCCGAATGCGTGCCGGTCAAGGCAACCGATATCGATGGCATGGTGGCACTCGCCCAGGCCAAAGCGATCGATCTGGTGGTGGTCACCCCCGACGATCCGCTGGCCATTGGGATGACCGATTCCCTCCGCCGGGCGGGTATCCGCGCCTTCGGCCCAAGCAAGCGGGCGGCCGAAATCGAGTCGAGCAAGGTGTTTGCCAAGCAGCTGATGCGCAAATACGGCATCCCTACCGCCGACTACGCGGTCTTTTCCGAGGCGGAACCGGCCATCGACTATGTCCGCCAGATGGGCAGGCTGCCCGTCGTCATCAAGGCGGACGGCCTGGCGCTTGGCAAGGGGGTCATCATCGCCGAATCGATGCGGGAGGCGGAGGCGGCCATCCGCGGGATGATCGAAGGCGGCCGGTTTGGCCAGGCGGGCAGCCGGGTGGTCATCGAGGAGTTTATGACCGGCCCGGAGGTCAGCGTACTCGCCTTCACCGACGGCAAAACGCTTTCGCCGATGGTCTCGGCGATGGATCACAAGCGGGTGTTTGACGGCGACCGCGGCCCCAATACCGGCGGGATGGGGACCATTGCCCCCAATCCGCACTACACCCCCGCCATCGCCGAACGCTGTATGCGGGAGATCTTTCTGCCGACCGTCGAGGCGATGCGCAAGGAGGGACGCCCCTTTGCCGGTTGTCTCTACTTCGGCCTGATGCTTACCCCCGACGGGCCCAAGGTGGTCGAGTACAACTGTCGCTTTGGCGATCCCGAGACCCAGGTGGTGCTTCCGCTCCTCAAGACCGATCTGCTGACGATTATGAATGCGGTGATCGATGGGACGCTGGATAGCCTGCCGATCGAATGGTCGGACGGGGCGGCGGCCTGTATTGTGCTCGCCTCGGGCGGCTATCCCGGCCACTATGAGACCGGCTTCCCGATCGAAGGGCTCGAGATGGTGCGGGATGCGGCGGTTTACCACGCAGGTACCAAGCTGGTCAACGGCCATCTGGTGACCGGCGGCGGCCGGGTGCTGGGGGTCACGGCCACCGCACCCACCCTCGAAGAGGCGCTCGACAAGGCCTACGCGGCGGCGGAACAGATCCGCTTCGACGGACGCCACTACCGCCGGGACATCGGCCGGCGCTGAAAATAGAGGACAAAGAACAAAGCTGCACCTTTAGGAAGAACGGTGCAGCTTTGTTGCTTACAACGATTGGAAACTAGGACAGGAGGTACACGATGAAGCTGGTGGAATGGCGGGAGAGAACCCCCGCGCGGTTGGCGCCGCTGCTGACGGTCTGGGAGACGTCGGTGCGGGCAACCCACCTGTTTTTATCCGAACATGCGATTCTGGAGATCCGTGGGTATGTTCCGCAGGCGTTGGCGGAGGTGCCCCATCTGTTGGTGGCGGAGGAGGATGACGGTACCCCCAAGGCATTTATGGGGGTGGATGGAAGGCGGCTGGAGATGCTGTTTGTCGCCGCGGAGGCCCGCGGCAAGGGCTATGGCAGCGCGCTGCTCCGCTATGGCATCGAGCGGTTCGATATCGACCAGCTGGCGGTCAACGAACAGAACCCGCAGGCCCGCGGCTTTTATGAGCGGATGGGCTTCCGGGTGGAGAGACGCTCGCCGGTCGACGAGCAGGGCCAGCCTTACCCGATTTTATACATGCGGAGGATGGACTGAAAGGCGGAAAAGCGACCAGAAGGCTCTCCCGGAGCGGGACGAGTGGCCGGTACGGCGGGGCAGCATGGAAAAGAAGAATTTTAGAAACGGTCGAGCGACGTCACCGAACCGGGCGACGCCGCTCGCTTGTACGCTATCTCGAACGGATGTGGAGCTAGACGGTGGGGGGATTCCGTCTGGAATGTTTGATTTTGGCGCCCAGCCGTGCCAGCACACCACTGATATAGAGTGCCAGAACGATCCCAACACCGTAGGCAAAACCGAGGGCAAAGCTGGCGATGCGGTCTCCCCAGAGCGAGGAATTCCATCCCGTCCCCTCCATCAGCAGGAAAAGGGAGAAGGCGGCCACGCCAACCCATGCGAAGAAAGCCATCCGGCGGGCAAGGTTGCGCTTTTCGAGTTCGCTGTAGCCGGCAAGCTGTTCGGCTGTCTCCCGTGCGACCGGATCGAGCGCGGCATCCTTCCGCCGTTCCCCCATGAGCAGATCCCGTATATCCACCTGATACCGGTCGGCCAGCGTCAGCAGCAGATCGAGATCGGGCAGACTGGTACCTGTTTCCCAGCGGGAGATGGTTCGGGTGGAGACGTTTAGCTGTTCCGCAAGCATCTCCTGGGTCCATCCCCGCTCTTTGCGTAGGATTCGCAGCAGTTCTCCGGTCTTTTTGAGATCCATCGGATCCACTCCTTTCCAAGAAACAGCATACCTCCGTGCCCGCCGGAATACCAGGACATCTCCCGGGAAGGGAGGATTTTGGCGCGGAAAAAGGGACCGGACATCCGATGTCCGGTCGGATCAACGGCCCTATGCGGTGAGGTCGGCGTAGCCGGCATGGGCGGCCCGGCAGAGATCGTCGGGCGCAAGCTCCATCTGCAGGCCGATCCGCCCGGCGCTGACGACAATCCGGTCGAAGAGGATGGCCGTCTCGTCGAGATGAACGGGATACTCCTTTTTCATCCCAAGGGGGGAGCAGCCGCCCCGGATATAGCCGGTAACCTTATTGATGTCGGCCACCGGGATCATGGCGATGTTCTTCTCCCCCGCCGCCCGGGCCGCCTTTTTGAGGTCGAGTTCGTGGTCGACCGGGATCACAAAGACGTGGTAGCCGCCCGATGCCCCCCGGGTGGCCAGCGTCTTGAAGACCCGTTCGGGCTCGATGCCCACCTTGCCGGCGACCGTCACCCCGTCGATTCCGCCGTCGCTGACGTCGTAGCTGTGGGTTTCATAGGCGATTCCCAGCGTGTCCAGCAGCCGCACGGCGTTGGTTTTGTCGCTCTTTCCCATCTTCCATCCTTCCTTTCCCGGTGGTAAAGCTGGCCGTCGCCGCCGGCGGACAGCATCGGTATCCTAGCTATTATACCACGCGGCGGGTGACGCGCCAACCGTCCCGCTACATATACTGTCGCAGGAAAGGATGGGGATGTGAGATGCCATCGGCGATGCGGCGGCTTCGCCATTCGCTGGCGGCCCTGGCGGCTGCCGGGCTGCTTTGCCTGCTGATTGTGCTCGGTTCGGAGGAGAGGGCTCCGGTTGGAGGGCGGATCGAATCTCCTCAGCCGATTGCCCCCATCCACCCCTGTGTGCTTCTCCCCAGCAATCTGCAGTCGGCAGACGAGGTCCGAAGCGGCGGCAGATCCTCCTGCCCGGATGAGATCCTACCGGCGGTCTATTCGCGGCCGACAGCGCCCGGTGAGGGGGAAACGGCTGGATTTTGGCGGGAGGCTGTGCTACAATAGAGGGGAAAAGACAGGGGAGGTGGCATGGATGGATTTTGAACCCTTCGGCGTAGGCATTCGGCCGGGCGGGCTGCGCAGTTCCTATGAGATCAAAACACTCATCTGCTATCTGCTGGATGCGATGGGCGGAAGCATGACCCGCGACCAGATGAACACCATCTTCCAGGAAGGGCGCTATGTCAATTACTTTGATTTTATCGAGGCGCTTGATTCGCTGCTTGCGACCGGACATGTGACCGAAGAGCCGGCGGGGACCCTGACGGTGACCGATCTCGGCAAAACCACCGCCCATATCCTCAGGCGCTCGCTGCCCCGGTCGGTGCGGGATGAGGTGGTCCGCATTGCCGCCGCCCTCTTTGTCCGGCTGCGCCGGGAGGCGGAGAATACCGTCGAGATCCGGGATGTGCCCGACGGGGTGATCCTGACCGTCAAAATTCACGACATCGGCTCCGATCTGCTTGCGCTCGAGCTCTTTTTGCCCGACCGCCTGCAGGCCGAGATGGCCTCCTCCATCTTCATGGAGGATCCCAGCGTGCTCTACAAGGGGGTTATCGCCCTCCTCACCCGCGACCGCGAAACCGTCCGCGACCTCCTGGCCGTGCTCGAGAAGGAGGAAAAGCAGCCGTAGTATACGGCTCTCCGGACCGTTTGGTTCCGTTTTCGGTGAAGGAAGCTCGAAAGAGCGGTTCGAGCGGTCTTTTTGGGAGATCAAATGGAAGAGGGGACCATCCTCAGGGATGGCCCCCTCTTCGCGCAAAGGGTGGAGGGTTCTATCAGAATGGACCCAGTGGAATGGCATTGGCCAGGAAGAGCGTGCAGCACGCGAGAAGCAGCATGGCGCCAAAGAATGGCCCGAAGAATTTATACCAGCGCTGCAGAGAAAAGCGTCCCAGGCCGCACATAATGGCGATACTGCTGGTTGGCCAGATGAGGTTGGAGAATCCATCGCCCAGCTGGAAGGCCAGCACCGAAACCTGTCGGTTGATTTCCAGCAGATCACCCAGCGGAATCATAATGGGCATTGAGGCCGACGCCTGTGCCGATCCGGAAGGGATGAAGAAGTTGATCAGCATCTGGACAAAGAACATACCGACCGGCAGAAGCGCCTGCGGCAGTGCGCGTACGGCGAGGAAGAGGGTGTAGACAACGGTATCGATGATGAGCGTGTCGGTCATGGCAACCAGAATGGAGCGTGCAAGACCGATGGCAACGACGCCGAGCATGATGTCACGGAAACCCTCAACGACCAGTGCGACAAATTGTTTGGTGTTGTAGCGCATCAGAAGCGCACTGAAGACGCCGCCCATCAGAAAGAGCGCGCCGATCTCCTTAAAATACCACCCGAGCGTCATGGCGCCGTAGATCATGCACAGGACGATGACGGCGAAGCCGATCATAATCGTCTTCTGTTTCCAGCCAAAGTCAAAATGATGTTTGGTATCCATCAGATCGCTGTAGTCGATGTCGGACACCAGACTTTTGATTTTGCCCTTTTCCAGCCGGCTGGCATAGCGCATCACCCACCAGATATAGAGCACGAGCAGAATGACATAGAGAATGCTGCGGAACCAGGCGCCCGAAAACATCGGCAGCTCGGCGATCTGCTGGGCGACGCCAAGCGTATAGGGGTTAAAGGCGGATGCCGCAAAGCCAAGTGAAACGGCGCCGCCCGAGATCGCAACACCGATCATGCCATCATAACCCACCATGATCGAGGTCGCGACAAACAGCGGGACCAGCGGGTAAATATCCTCGGTTTCACCGTAGGAAAAGCCGCAGAGGGAAACGGCGATGATCATCAGCGGCAGGATGAGATTTTTCCGGCGGCCCAGGAAATGGATCAGCGAACTGATGGCGCCGGTGAAAGAGCCGCTCTCTGTGATGACGCGGATATAAAAGCTGGAGAAGAAACAGAGCATGATGATGTCGCTTGCGTCGATAAAGCCCTGAAAGATGCATTCGAAGATGCCCAGAGGGGTGAGATAGACCTTGTCGACCGTGTGGTAGCTCTCACCGTCCACGATGGTGATACCGCTGACAGGGTCGACCGTGCGGTCGAATTGACCGGCGGGAATGAAATAGCTGCAGATGACAATCAGCAAAAAGACAAAGAAAATGGTTGCGATCGGTGACGAGAAGACCGCCTGGATCCGTTTTCTCATCTTCAGGCCTCCTTTCGGCTGTATGCTGCGGGATATGAGGCCGTTTTTACAGCCCGCGGTATTCCTTGTGCCTGCGCTGGATCTCGGCCAGAAGCTCCGGCTCCAAAGCCATCCGGAGACCGATCGAGCCGAGAACGATGGCACCGTTGCGCAGGGCCGCATAGCCGGTTTCGGATTTCATCAGCTTGGTGAAAGCCAGATCGTGGTTGGGAACGGTGGCGCCGCCGGAAGCGCAGATGTAGGGGTGGAAGATGGGCGTATGCTGGTCGACGTTGCCGACATCGCTGGAACCGGCGGGAACGTCCTTGAAGGTGTACGATTCACCCATTGCGTCGAAGATCTCGGTGACGGCCTTGCGGCTGACCGGATTTTGGAAAACGTCGGCGTAGGTTTCGTACTGCTGGACCCATTCGACGGTCGCGTCGGTGGCCAGCGCGGCGCCCTGCATCGACTTGATCGCCTTCTGGTTGAGATCCTCCAGCTCCTTCAGCGTCTGTGCACGATAGTAGTAGTTGAGCTCCACCAGTTCCGGGACGGCGCTGGGGATATAGCCGCCCTTGACCACAATGCCGTGGATTTGGCTGTTGCGCGGGATATGCTGGCGCCACATGTCCATGGCATCCATAAACAGACGGGCCGCGTTGAGCGCGTTGATCCCCGCACAGGGATTGCCGGACGCGTGGGCCGAGCGTCCGTGGAAGGTGATATAGTGGTCGTTGGAAGCGAGAGCGGTGGTATCGGGCATATTTACGTCCGAAAGATGGGCCATCGCGGCAAATTCGTAGCCGTCGAAGGCGCCGGCGTCTGCCAGATAGACCTTGCCGCCCGGGTATTCTTCGCCGGGAGTTCCCATAATATCGATGCGGATAGGCAGGTCGGGATAGGCGTCCCGGATGGCCAATGCGGCCAAGAGGCTGATGGCGCTGCTGATCGAATGCCCGCAGGCGTGGCCGATCTCCGGCAGGGCGTCGGTTTCACACATGAAGACCGCCCGGGGTCCGTTGTCATCCAGCCGTTTTTTGTCCACGGCCAGGAAGGAGGATTCCACGCCGCGGCAGGGCGCGGTAATCGCATACCCTTCCTTTTCCAGCATCGCACAAATCCGGGAGACGGCCAAAGGATTCTGCAGGCCGGTTTCCGGGTGATCGGTCATATAATCGGCGACCTCTTTGCAGCGGTCAAAGAACACATCAATCCGGTTTAAGAATGCGGTATCCAGCTGATACATGAAAAAACCACCTTTCCGTTCGCGTTTCAAGGGATGGGGATGGGCAAAAATAGTCGGAATGCTTGCTACAGTGCGGGTTCGATGTTATACTTTGAAATATATGGGATCCCTGGTACATTAAAAAAGAAAATGGAGCTAGATGTTATGCCGGATCAACAATCTTTGCGGGATCAGGTTGTGCGCCACATTCTCATGCAAATCCAGTATCTACAGTTGCTGCCGGGCCAGATCATCAATGAGGTAGCGCTGGCCAAGGAACTCCATGTGAGCAGAACCCCGGTGCGGGAAGCGATGATTCGTCTGGTTGCGGATGGCGTCTTGGTCAAGGTGCCCCGCAAAGGATACCAACTTGTGGAAGCAGATCGCCAACAGATCGACAATACCCATGAGATTATCGCGGTGCTGGACGGATATGCCGCAGCGATCGCGCTGCCTCGGATCACACAAAAGGATCTCCTGCACATGCATGAGGTGGTGGACAAGATCGATATAGCCATTCGCTACCGGAATTTTCCGGAGTACTATGCGCTGCAGGAAGAATTCCACGATATATATGTCCATAAATGCGGAAATTCGATCCTGATCCAGATGCTCAAAAACCTCAAAGGCGGACCCGTGCGCCAGACCTACTTCAGCAGCGATGAGGAAAAACTGTTTCACGTGCTGGAGGAAGGACAGATGCAGCACCGGGAGATCATTCGCCTTTTTGAGCAGGGGGATGCCGCCAAACTGGAACGCTATCTGCGCGAGGTGCATTGGCACACAGCGTATCCCGACATGATTTGAATCGGAAGAGAAGGAGAATACGCCGAAAGGAAACCTTTCGGCGTATTCCTTTCGCGTTTATTGGGCGGAGGAGGAAGTTTCTTTACGGATGCGGCTGTTCTTCAGCTTGAGGGCAATGAGGGACAGCACCAGCAGGGCAACACAGAGACCACCGTAGAAGGTGAAGATGCTCGCATAGCCGGCATCGCCCTGGCGATCGAGGAAGCCGCCCAGCAGCGGTCCGAAGAAGAGGTCGGGGGTATAGCCCACGATCGAAACGAGGCCGATGGCCGTTCCGGTGTAGGCGAGCGGGACCTTAAATTCCTCGTACAGCGAACTTGCCAGCCCATAGACGGCGAGCATAAAGGCGGACGGCAGCAGAGAGAGCACGCCCAGGACAAAGACGTTGATGTCGGTATACATCAAGGCCAGCATCGCGAAAGCGGCGACGCCTGCACAGGTACCGCAGATCGCAAACATCTTGACGGTGGATTTGAGTTTGTCGGCGAAGAATCCCCCGATGTAGGATGCGACACACATCATATAGGTGACGCGGATGAGGCTAAATTGCGAGCCCCAGTATTCATCCATGCCTTTGACGTTGACAAGGAAGTTGGAGTAGTAGAAGGAGTTTTGATAGAGGCCGTAAGCACAGAAGAGCATCAGGGCGATAAACCAGACAAGGGGATTTTTGACGACGTCCACAACCTTTTTAAGCTGGAAGGCGTTGGGGTTGTTGGCACGTTCGGCGGCGGAGACCTTTGCAGGCTCTTCCAACATGAAGTGGCAGGCGAGACCGGCGATCAGGTTCATGGTCGCGTTGCCGAGCAGGATGACGCGGAGGCCCAGCTGTTGGTCGGCAAAGCTGTTGAAGGTAAGCAGCCAGATGTTGTTCACGACGATGGAAATCAGGCCCTGGGCGGAGTAGAAGAAACCGTAGGTTTTGCCCTGGTTGTCGCTGTCACCGATGGAACGGACCGCCTTGAGGTTGGAGGACCAAAACACAAAGGTGGTGGAGAACGCAAGCAGGAAATAGAGAATCCGTGCGTAGGTGAAGTTCATGACGAAGGCGAAGGACGCGACCAGCACAGAGGTGGAGAACAGCGACCAGGTGATGCATTTTTTATAGTTCCAGCGGTCGCTCATAATGCCGCCGGGAATGTAGAGCAGCATACATCCCATGGCGAAAAAGCTGACGAGGGATCCGAGCTCGGCGTTGGAGCATTGAAGGGTTTCCAGAAGGGGGTTGTAATAGACGGCGCGCAGATAGGGCAGGAAGTAGACCGATCCTTGCCCCAGGGCCAGGAAGGTCAAAATTAGGTACTTTCTGGACTTGTTGGATTTGGTACTCATTCCATCTTACCTCCTTTGGATCGTTTGCACACCTCCGGGCGGAGCCGCGCAGCTGCATGAATGGATGGGCATTCTATGAGAGGGGGGCGTCGGTTACCACAACCGCATCGGCAGAACAGACACCTTTTTCATAGACGAACAGGGGATTGAGATCCAGCTCGAGCAGTGCATCCTTGTGTTCGGTAGCCAGCTGGGAAACGGACAGAAGTGCATCGATCAACGCCTCGGTATCGAGTGGCGCGTTTCCCCGGTAGCCCTTGAGAAGGACGGAACCTTTCAGCCGGTCGATCATCTGCCGGGCTTCCTCTCGGGAAAGCGGAGCCAGGGCCAGGGCGGTATCCTTGAAAATCTCGACAAAAACACCGCCAAGACCGACAAGCACTGCCGGACCGAAGGAGGGATCACTGCTGACGCCGAGAATCATTTCGGTACCCCATGGCACCATATGCTGCACCAATACACCACCGATTTGGGCATCCGGGTGGTGGGTTTGTGCATTTTGCAGAATCCGGTCATAGGCCTTCGCAACAGCCTCCGGATGCTTGAGATCCAGCTGCACACAGCCGCAGTCGGATTTGTGGAGAATATCCGGTGAGTCGATCTTCATGACGACAGGGTAGCCAACCCGTTCGGCAATGTCGACCGCCTGTTCGCTGGAGCACGCGATATCCTCCTGTGGGACGGGGATGCCGAAGGTGGCGACGAACTGTTTGCCGGCATGTTCATTCAGCGCATACCGTTTGCCGGTGTGTGGCCGGTCGGGGATCGCGAGCGACAGATCATACTGGCTGGGATCATAGGCGACAAAGTCGGCAAGATAGCGCAGGATGCGCAGGCCATAGCAGGGCGGCGGCAGCATGGCCACCCCACAGGCTTCCAGCTTGGCGCTGTATTCGGCGTTGCGTGTGTTGCCGACGAAGGGCAGCATGGCCATGGGTTTGCAGTCCGGATCCCGGCTGACGATCTCCATCGCAGCTGCCATGTATTCGATGGCCGGATCGGCAATTTTCTGCAGCAGGGTGTAGCCGGCGACAACCATACCAACGTTGGGATCACCCATAACGGCGCGCAGGGCGGCGGCATAGCCCTCGGTGTCATAGGAGAGGGTAGCTGTCATATCGAGCGGATTGGCGGGAGAGGCATAACCGGGCAGCAGATCGCGAAGCTTCTGGAGCGTTTCGGGTGCGAAATCCGGATAGACGATGCCGCAGAGTTCACCCACGTCGGCACAGATACCGGTTTCGCCACCCGACAGATTCATCGATGCAAAGGTGGGACATGCGGGCAGTTTGGGCAGGACGGAGAACAGCTGGGCCGTATAGCGGAGCTCTTCCAGATCGTTGACACGGATGACACCGAACTTGGCGAACAGTGCGTCGAAAATGCGGTCGGCGCCGGCTAAACTGCCGGTATGGGAGGCCGCCAACCGGCCGCCTTTTTCCGACCGACCGGCTTTCAGGATGACGATGGGTTTACGTTTGAGAGCGGCACGACGCAATGCATCGGCCAGCTTGGTGGGATTGCGGACCCCTTCGAGATAGACCGCCACAACCTTGGTGTCCTCGTCGTCCACCAGAAAGGAGATGTAGTCCTCCATCTCGGTGACAGCGCAGTTACCGGATGAGATCGAGTAGGAAAAGCGGATATCCGGGCTGTCCATCAGGGAGAGGCAGAGCTGGCCGCTCTGGGAGACAAAGCCGATGGAGCCCCGCCGGTCGCGCTCTTCCGAAAGGAAGGCAAACGGATAGACACGGTCGATATAGTTGACAAACCCCGCACAGTTGGGACCCATCAGTGCGATATCCAGCTCGTTGCAGAGCCGGACCAGCGACTGCTGCGCGGCGAGGCCTTCGGGGGTTCCGATTTCCTTGTAGCCGCTCGCATAGACGACCGCGCCGTGCGCCCCCTTGGCTGCGGCTTCCCGCAGCAGCCCCTCTACCGTGTGCGCGGGGGTGCAGATGACCACGAGGTCGAAGGAGCCGGGAATCGAAGCCATATCGGGATAGGCCTTGATGCCGAAGACGGTATCCCGCTTGGGATTGACGAAAAAGACCCGGGAGGGATCCATATAGGTGAGGATATTGCGGCAGGTATCGCCACCGAAACCGGTGCGTTCACTGGCGCCGACAATGCAAATCTTGTTGGGTTTGAGCAGCTGGTTGAGATTCACCGGTTTCCCCCCTTACAGGCGCTGACATTCGGCGTATCCACGTTCGAAGCAGAGCGCGTTTTTCGGATTGCTGCGCCCTTTAGAAGCAAAGAACTCATCAATCCCTGCGGCAAGAACCGGCTTGTCGAACAACCGTCCGGCGGAAGCAAAGGCGCCGAGCATGACGATATTGGCACCGCGCAGGTTGTGTTCCGCTTCGGCAATATCGGTGGCGGGGATGCCGAGCACCTCGATATCCTCGCGATAGGCGATATCTTTGACCAGCGTTGTGTTGACAACCAGCAGCCCGCCTGTGCGCATCAGCGGCATGAATTTGCTTACCGAAGGGATATTCATCGCAAGCAGGATATCGCTGTGCTTGATAAAGGGGCTGGGCACCTTGCCGTCTGAAATGCGGACGTTGCAGTTGGCGGTACCCCCGCGCATTTCACTGCCGTAGGAAGGAATCCACGAGACATTTTTGCCGTTGTTCATACCGGTTTTGGCCAAGATCAGTCCTGCGGCCAGGACCCCCTGTCCGCCGAATCCGGCACAGATGATATCAGCCATCCTGCTCCCCCCATTTCTTAAACTCACCCAACGGATAGACCGGGATGACGGCGTTTTGGATATGTTCGAGCGCCTGCAGGGGCTCCATGCCCCAGTTGGTGGGACAGGGGGTCAGTACTTCGACGAAGGAGTAGCCGATGCCCTTTTCCTGTGCTTCAAAAGCGGTACGGATATACTGCTTGAGTTTGAGAATTTCCGCATTGCTGGTGACCGTGCCGCGCGCCAGGTAGGCAACATGCAGCGGCATCATCAACTCGATGATGTTCATCGGCTCGCCGGTTGTGCGGATGTCCCGCCCCTTCGGCGAGGTGGTTGTGCGCTGACCCTCCAGGGTGGTCGGAGCCATCTGGCCGCCGGTCATGCCGAAATTGCCGTTGTTGACAAAGATGACGGTGATCGGTTCGTTGCGGATCGCCGCATAAAAGGTTTCCGAAAAGCCGATCGCCAATGCGTCGCCATCCCCCTGGTAGGCAAAGACAACCTTGTCTGGCCGGCAGCGTTTCATGCCGGTCGCCACCGCGGCCGCCCGTCCGTGTTGGGCCTGGACACAGTCGATGCCAAAGGTGTCGGGCATCAGCGAGGAACATCCGACGGCAATGGCGGCGAGTGCATCGCCGTCCCGCCCGGATTCCTCCAAAACCTCGGCGATCAGACGGTTGACAATCCCGTGGCCGCATCCGGGACAATACTTGTTGTCGATAAAACAGGCCTTTGGCCTCAGTCTTGTCACAGTACAACGACCTCCTTTGCATGGCCTGCGAGGATGGCATCGATTTTGTCGCAGATTTCGTCGGCATCGTACAGGATCATGCCGCCTTTCATCGCGTAGATCGGTGCCTGCATCCGGCTTGCGAGCGCCACATCCCCAGCCATCTGATGGAGTGCGGTCATTTCTACCGACAGGTAGGCTTTGACCGGCCCCAGGGATTCAAAAGCCCTGACAGGGAAGGGATAGAGCGTGATGGGGCGGATTAAACCGACCTTTTGCCCTTTGGCGCGTGCAAGTGAAACCGCCTCCTCGCAGATGCGGGAGGAAATGCCGTAGGCCACCAGGATGATCTCGGCATCCTCCGTCTGCATGGATTCCCACCGCTGTTCGGTTTCTTCGATATGGCGGTATTTGCTTCGGATATAGTCGTCAAATTCGGCCGGGTTTTGATAGTACATGACCGAGGTGTGGCGTTTGAAGGTCCCGTTCCCCTTGCCGCGAAGCGACCAGTCGAAGCCGTCGGGATCATGCAGATGCATCTCGGGCAATTCGACCGGCTCCATCATCTGGCCGATCGAGGCATCCGAGAGGATGAGAACGGGGTTGCGGTGCTCTTCCGCCTTTTCAAAGCCGAGTTTGACAAAATCCGCAGTCTCCTGGACGGAATTGGGTGCCAGTACCATGCAGCGATAATCGCCATGTCCGCCGTTTTTTACCGCCTGCCAGTAATCGCTTTGCCCGACATAGATGTCGCCAAGGCCGCTGCCATACCGCTGCAGATCTAAAATCAGACAGGGAAGCTCGGCCGACGCGATGTAGGAGATGCCCTCCTGCAGCAGGCTGAACCCGGGGCCGGAGGAACTGGTCATGGCGCGGAATCCACAGGCCGCCGCACCGTATACCATCGAGATACCGGAAAGTTCCGATTCGCTTTGGATGAAGGTGCCGCCAACC
>CASGDD010000041.1 GCA_949300115.1 uncultured Oscillospiraceae bacterium
CCAGATCGCGGGCGAGGAGGAGCTGTTCCTCGAACACCCGCCGCTGCACCTCGCGGGGAGAGAAGTCGTAGTGATAGTCGAGCCCGATCTCGCCGATGGCAACGACTTTGGGATCGCGGGAAAGGGCTGCGAGCCTATCGAGATACCCCGGCTCACAGCCGGCCGCGTCGTGCGGGTGGACACCGACCGCCGCGAAGATGAAATCGTACCGGTGGGCGAGGGCGATCGATGCCTCGGAGGAGGGCAGGTCGCTGCCGATGTTGATGACCGCGTCGACGCCATGCGCCGAGAGGGAGGAAAGCAGCAGGTCCCGATCCTCGTCAAACCGCTCGCTGTCGTAATGGGCGTGGGAATCGAAAATCCGTGCCATCTAGCGCACCTTCGATCCGTTGGGCACGCTGGGATCGACAAACAGCACCCGCGCTTCCCCATTCAGGTCGGCGGCGAGGATCATCCCCTGGCTGAGGGTACCCCGCAGCTTGGCCGGCTTGAGGTTGGCCACAACGACGATCTTTTTGCCGACGAGATCGGCAGGGGTGTACCATTGGGCGATGCCCGAGACCACCTGGCGGGGATTGCCCGACCCGTCGTCCAGCTCGAGCCGCAGCAGCTTGTCCGACTTGGCCACCGGTTCGCAGGCGATGATCTCGGCGACCTTGAAGGAGACCTTGCCGAAATCCTCGATGGTGATGATCCCTTCGGGGGTCTTCTCTGCCGCCTTGTTCTCCTCCGCTTTGGGTTTGTCGGACGGGGCGGCGCCATGACCGGTCTTGTCGGCCAGCGCCTCCAGCTCCTTCGCCATATCGAGGCGGGGGAAGAGGGCATCGCCGCGGGTGATGGCCGTGCCGGGTTTGAGCACCCCGAAGGTGCCGGCCGCCTCCCAACCCATCTCGGCTTCGCTGGCGCCCAGCATCGCGCGGATCTTCGCGGCGGTATCGGGCATGAAGGGGGTCAGCAGCGACCCGGTGATGCGGATGGTTTCGATCAGATTGTAGAGGACGGTGGCCAGCCGGGCAGCCTTGTCGGGATCCTTGCCGAGCGCCCAGGGCATCGTCTCGTCGATATACTTGTTGGAACGGCTGATAACCGCCATGACGTCCATCAGGGCGCTTTGGAAGGCGTAATGCTCCATATGCTCCTCGTAGCGGTTCCGCAGCGTGCTTGCCATCTCGATGAGCTCATCATCGACCGGCTCATGCACCCGGTCGGCGGTGAGCTTGCCGCCTTCGAGGTATTTGTTCACCATCGAGACCGTCCGGGAGACGAGGTTGCCGAGGTCGTTGGCGAGATCCGAGTTGATGCGGGTGATGAGCAGCTCGTTCGAGAAGACGCCGTCCGAACCGAAGGGGAACTCCCGCAGCAGGAAGTAGCGCAGCGCGTCGACACCATACCGCTCGGCGAGCACCACCGGATCGACGACATTGCCCTTCGATTTGCTCATCTTGCCGCCCTCGAGCAGCAGCCAGCCATGGCCGAAGATCTTGCCGGGCAGCGGCAGATCGAGCGCCATCAGCATCGCCGGCCAGAGGATCGAGTGGAAACGGACGATCTCCTTGCCGACAAACTGCACCTGGGCCGGCCAGTATTTGTCGTAGTCGTCGTACCGCTCGTTGAGATAGCCGAGCGCGGTGATATAGTTGGAGAGGGCGTCCACCCAGACATACACGACATGTCCGGTATCAAAATCGACCGGGATGCCCCAGGTAAAGGAGGTGCGGGAGACACAGGTGTCCTCCAGGCCCGGCTCGATGAAGTTTTTGAGCATCTCGTTGCGGCGGGAGGCCGGTTCGAGGAAGTCGGGATGCTCGGCGTAGAGCTTTTTGATGCGGTCCTCATAGGCGGAGAGCTTAAAGAAGTAGGCCTCCTCCTCGGCGTCGATGACCTCTCGACCGCAGTCGGGGCATTTGCCGTCGACCAGCTGGCTTTCGGTCCAGAAGGATTCGCAGGGGGTGCAGTATTTGCCCTTGTAGGTGCCCTTGTAGATGTCCCCCTGCTCGTAGAGCTTTTTGAAGATCTTCTGCACCGACTCGACATGGTAGTCGTCGGTGGTGCGCACAAAGCGGTCGTTCGAGATGTTCATCAGCTTCCAGAGATCGAGGATGCCCGACACGATGTTGTCGACATATTCCTTCGGGGTGATGCCGGCCGCCTTGGCGCGCTCCTCAATCTTGAGGCCGTGCTCGTCGGTGCCGGTGAGGAACATCACATCAAACCCCTGCATTCGCTTATATCGCGCCATCGCGTCGGTCGCCACCGTGCAGTAGGTGTGCCCGATGTGCAGCTTGTCCGACGGGTAGTAGATGGGCGTTGTGATATAAAACGTCTCTTTCTTTTGCATACAGGTCCCTCCAAAAAGTGTGGTTTGATGTGTGTATAGTTATTATAATGCGTACGGGACAAAGCCGCAAGCCCTGAAAGTCGAGACTTTCAGGGCCACATGGCTTTGTCCCAGTGCAAGGGTTTTGGACGGAAAGGTCCAAAACCCTTGCACCTTCCTCCGGTGCGCTGCAGAACACCGGAGGCAATACGCATGGTAACAATGGCTGAATGCCATAAAACAGCTCCTTTGAGCCGTTTTATGGAATTGCGCGGCAATCGCCGCGCGAATCAACCACTTTGCGGTTGATTCAGTAGACATTATTATAGCGCGGATTTGCGGAAAAGCAAATGGGGTGGGGAAATTTCTTTGGGTTTTGGCCTGAACAGCGGCCGGTTTCCCGCCGTCCCGATTCTCGCGAGTCTTTCGCGTTGGAAAACGGTACCGATAGCAAACGGAAAAGATTGTAAATTTCCGACGGAAAATTACGGCGATTCTGCCGAATCGGAAGCGATTGACAATCCCCTCGTCCGCGGCTATCATGAAGGCAAGCGCAGACCGGCCGCAAATCGATGGGTGAAGGGGAGGTGAAGGATCGGTAAAAAGTAGGTAAATGGATGGACGGATTGTTTTTTTGTTGTATAATTTTTAAAAATAAGTTGTTTTTCTAGTCATATCAACAAATATGTGCCGCGATATGATCGCATGTCTTGGAAAGGAGAAGATCGAGATGAAAGCTGTTCGAGGGTGTGCCCTTCTGCTCTGTCTGCTGCTCTGCCTGACCGCCTGCGGCGGGGCGGGGGAGACGTCCGACCCGTCCTCCACCGCAAGTACCTCCACCGCTTCGGTTGCGCCGGTCGCTTCGGAATCCTCCCAGTCGATCGCGTCGTCGGCCTCCTCCGAATCGAGTGCGGCAGTCTCCTCCGAAAGCCCGGCATCGAGCGAAGCGAGCGCGCAGCCCTCTGCCAGCTCGGCGGCGAATCCGTCCCAGCCACCCCAACAATCCCAGCAGACGCAGCCGGAA
>CASGDD010000042.1 GCA_949300115.1 uncultured Oscillospiraceae bacterium
TCCTCTAGCTGGTTGACTGAAGTAACCGCGTAGCTTGGGAGGCGTCAGCGGTTACTTCTTTTTTGCCTGGCTTAGAGTGTAAACCAGACTTATGACGTTCAGGATTACCAGGCAGAACTGAAAAAGTTCTCCCCATGTAACTACCATCTCACCACCTCCTCCCCAGGCAGCCGCATCTTTTCACCTGGTATCCGCCTGACGGCGGCGGCGAAAAGATGGGCGCGGCTGCAATGAAATATTGGGACTTTGTCCCAATATGAAATATCTGGCTGTGCCAGATATGAAATATGCCTGCGGCATATGAAATATTGGCCCCAAGGGGCGGGGCCAATATGCTGGAGTGAGCGCAGGGCGCTCACATTTTTATTTTGAAGAACCTAGAGGCAGGAGGCGCGCAGCGCAAATGCCAGCGGGGGCACCCCGCCGCCGTGATTGACATCGGGCGGGGATTTGGGTATAATAAGGGTAGAAAGAGAGGGCGCCACCAATAGGACGGTGACCCCTCCGATGGGTTAGCAGAAGTAACCGCACCGGTTAGTGGCCTCGGCGGTTACTTCTTTTTTGTCGAGCCGATACCAAGTGCGAACTCGACGAGATCGATGAGCAGATGGAGAAACTGTAAAAAGTCCCCAAATGTAATCATTCGATTCACCTCCTCCCTGCGGAGAAGGCAAGAAGTACCCCCCTCCTCCGTTCGCTGGGTGGTTGTTCGAAACCCAGTCGGAGAAGATGGACCATCACGATTGGTGACGCTTATCTTGATTATACAGAATATTCGACCGATTGACAAGGAACATCCCCGATTTCCCGGGGATTTTTGTGTTTCGGGTAAAACTATCGTCCGGGAATGGGGAGATAGCAGACTTTCCGTCCGCGCTTACCTAGGTTCGTGGCCGCCGCAGGCGATTGGCAGCGTGGGCTTCCGCGCCGCGAGGTCAGCGATCTTCGACGCGGAATCAGATGGTGCGCGCATGGATGCTGGGAGATAGCAGACTTCCCGCCCCCGCTTACCTAGGTTCGTGGAGCGCGTAGCACAAATGGCTCCGGGCACTGCCCGGCCGCAGGCGATTGGCTGTCGGCACTGCCGACCGGGGATTTTTGGATGGTGGGCTTTCCGGATCGATGATTTGACGCTGTCCTTGGGATTTTTTGTGGCAGCCCTGGGCGGAGGGGACAAAATCCGCGGCGCTTTCTCTTGACAATTCGAGCGTCGATCGGCTATACTATTTATCTGTGAAGTTTTACCTCGAAGGGAGGGTGAATGGATATGCTCAGAACCTATCAGCCGAAGAAGCTGCACCGCAAGAAGGAGCATGGGTTCCTCAAGCGCATGGCGACCCGCAGCGGGCGCAACGTGCTCAGACGCCGCCGTCTCAAAGGCAGAAAGCGCCTCAGCTACTAGGAGGAAACCGGTGACCCTGTGCCGCGCCCGTGGGCGGGGGCGCGTCCGGCCGGGGGATTTCCTGCCGCCCATTCACATCGTCCTGTCAAGGGTGCCGAGCCGTTGTCTGTTCCCCCATTGGGCAGCATCTGCTCGGCCGCTTGTGCATGGAGGGAAAGATGCGTTTCAGCCTGAAACTCAACCAGAACCGTGAATTCCAGCGGGCCTACCGGCGGGGCAAGGTCCTGTCCCATCCGCTGCTGGTGACCTACTATCTCAAGGGCCGCCGCGGCCGCAACCGCATTGGAATCACGACCAGCCGCAAGATCGGCGGCGCAGTCCAGCGCAACCGGGCCCGCCGGATCATCCTGGCGGCCTATCGCCAGCTCGAGGGGGAACTGACCCCCGGCTATGAGCTGGTTTTTGTCGCGCGCACCAAAACCACCACGGTGAAGTCGACCGACATCTACCGGGTGATGCGCAAACAACTCCTCAAGGCGGGCATGATCCGGGAGGACGCGGTGTGAAAAAGCTGATCCTCGCGCTCATCCGGCTCTATCAGCGCGGCATTTCTCCCTACACCCCTTCCAAATGCCGCTTTGTCCCGACCTGCTCGAACTATGCCATCCAGGCGGTCAACCGGTTTGGCGCCTTCCGCGGCGGCTATCTTGCCCTCCGCCGGATTCTGCGCTGCAACCCGCTCTGCCGTCCCGGGTACGATCCCGTCCCGGAGAGGATGCGATGGCTCAAAACCCGGATCACCTGACCACATTTTTGGAAACCATCCACGCCGGCCGGCAGCCGGTCCGGGATTCTTTTGACGGAAGGATTACGCTTATGCAGTTTCTCTATTCATTGTTCGGCACCCCACTCGGTTGGATTTTTAAATTCCTCTACGGTTTTATCGGCAATTTCGGCATTACGCTGATCCTCTTTACCCTGCTCTACAAGCTGGTCATGTTCCCGCTCGGCATCAGCCAGCAGAAGATGACCGCCAAGATGGCCAGGGTCAACCCCAAGCTCAAGGAGCTGCAGCAGAAGTACAAAAATCAGCCGCAGAAGCTCCAGGAGGAGCAGATGGCGCTCTATGAGCGGGAGAACATCAAGATGTCGGCCGGCTGTCTGCCGTCCCTTCTGCAGTTCCTCATCCTCTTTGGCATCATCGACGTCGTCTACAAGCCGCTGACCCATGTGCTTTCCCTCTCCTCCGAGGTCATCAGCCAGGCGACCGAGATCCTGGCGGGTTTGGGCAGCGCCAACGCCGCCGGCATGTATGCCGAGCTGAGCGTGGTCAACATGATCCATTCCAATCCCGACGCCTTTTCGGCGCTGGGCAGCGATGTGATCGCGCAGATCCAGTCGCTCGACATGAACTTCCTCTTCTGGGATCTGGCCGAGACCCCGACCCTTGCTTTCAACGCGCTGCTCTTCATCCCCCTCTTCTCGTTCGGTACCGCCATGCTGATGTCGGTGCTCATGCTCCATCAGCAGAAGGACAACCCCGGCGCGCAGAATATGAAGACGATGATGCTGCTGATGCCGCTGCTCTCGCTGTGGATCGCCTTTTCGGTCCCGGCCGGTGTCGGTCTCTACTGGGGTGTTTCCAACCTCTTCTCGCTCATCCAGCAGCAGATCCTCTATAAGATGTACAATCCGCAGAAGATGGCCGCCGAGGCGGAAGCCCGGGAGAAGCTCGAGAAGGAAGCCGCCAAAAAGGCCCGCAGTGAAAAGGTCATCGTGGTGGATGCCGACGGCACCCAGCGCGAGGTCGAACGCCAGGTCAGTGAGAAGGAGGCCAACCGCCGCCGTCTGGCCGAGGCGAGACGGAGAGATGCCGAGAAGTATGGAGAAACCTATGTCGAGGTCGAGGATAAGGATCTCGAGTAGCGCAAGCGCTCTGGGAGGTGTACTGTTGTGGAAGTGATTGGAACTGGCCGAACGGTCGAAGAGGCGGTAGAAAACGCCTGCCGGGAACATGGCATCGACCGGGAGAACGATACCTTTGAGATTGATATCATCGATCTGCCGAAACGGACCTTCTTTGGGCTGCGGGTGATCCCCGCCAAGGTCAAGCTGACCCTGCCCGATCCCAAGCCGGCCGTCAAAGAGGAGCCGCGTCCCGCCCGTGAGCCCCGCAGGGAGCGGGAGCCGCGCCGGGAAAATCGGGAGAACCGTGAGAACCGGGAGAATCGTCCGGCGCAGAAGGAGACCCGCGGCGAACAGCCGGCCCGGGAATCGGGTGACAATGGGGAGGAACGGCGCTCGAATCGCCGCCGCCCGAACCGCGAGAATCGGGAAAATCGGGAGAACCGGGAGCCGCGCGAAAACCGTGAAAGCCGGGAGAACCGGGAAAATCGGGAGAATCGCGAGCAGCCGCGCCGGGAGAACCGCCCGCCGCGTCCGCCCAAGTCCCCGCAGCCGAAACCCCAGCCGGTAGCCGAGGAGACCGTCCCGGCCGCGGCCGCGGTCAGAAAGCCGGTCGATCCGGACAAGATCAGCCCGCAGGTGCAGACGGCGGTGGATTATCTGTCGGATATCCTGCGCGGCATCGGGCTGGAGGGCTTCACCGTCTCGGTTGAGGAGACGGAGGAAAATACCATCATCTCGTTTGATGGCGAGGGCCTGGGCGTCATCATCGGCCGCCGGGGCGAGACGCTCGACGCGCTGCAGTATCTGGCGGGCCTGGTCATCAACCGCGATCGGGAGAACTATTACCGTGTGATGGTCGATTCGGCCGGCTATCGCCGCAAGCGGGAGAAGACGCTGCGTGAGCTCGCCCGCAAGATTGCGAACAGCGTGCTCAAGTCGGGCCGTCCGACCACCCTCGAGCCGATGAATCCCTACGAGCGCCGGATCATCCATTCGGCTGTCTCGGCCATCGAGGGGGTCACCTCCAAATCGACCGGTGAGGAGCCCTATCGCCGGGTGACCATCCTCTCGCTCAATCCCAAACCGCAGCAGAGCCGCCCGCCGAAATCCGAGCGCAGCGGCAGCCGCGGCGGCAGCGGACGTTCTTCCCGTGGACGCCGGAGCGGCGGACGCCGGGAGGAGCGCCGGGAGGAGCGCCGGGAGGATACCCCGCGTGAGCGCACCGCGCCGCGTTCCACCGGATCGGTGACGCCGGTGGAAAACGACGCCGAGATGTTCGAACGCTATCTCGCGAGCCATCCCCAGTCGGAGCCGAAACCCGCCGCCCCCAAGCCGCAGGACAAGCCCAAGGGGCATGTGGTGGACGATCTCCCGGACGATATGCCGCTCTACGGCAAAATTGAACTCTAGCAGCCGGGCAGTGCCCGGAGCCAATCGCCTGCGGCGACCACGAATTTGGGATAGCGCGGACGGAAGGTCTGTAGTCTCCCAATTCCCGTGCGCGCACGGGGTGATACCGCGCGATAGATCGTCAAACCCGCGCAGATGGCGCTGGTCGCGGGCCGGGAGCGTTTTGTATACGACTTTCCGATTGCGCGACGTGGAACCGGCAACTTGCCGGTGAAATATGGCCTGCGGCCATATGAAATATTGTCCGCCACTTGCGCGGCGGGCATTTTGGTGGTGTGAGCGCCCCGCGCTCACATTCTGATGAAGACCATGCGCTTTCAAAAACGTGATACAAAACAAACGCCCGGGCCGAAAGGCCCGGGTATTTGTTTGGGTAGTGGTTCGATTATCGAAAGAGTATCACTTTAGAACGCTCCACCCATCGACGGGTTGGTCTTGTCGCTATCGGTCGAGGGGGTGGTGGGCTCGGCCCATTCTTCGGTCGGGTTGGAGCTTTCAGGGCTTGCCCAGTACTCCACCGCCGGCCGCTGCACAATCGTGAAAGAGGGGCGGTTGGGGGTCACCGGCGTAGTGGGATTCTGGGTCTGGGTGTCGAGGGTGTACCTGTAAGCGAAAGCAATTTCCTGACCGTGGTCGTCTAAAATTCCCGTATTATTAAAGGGTCCCGGTTCTTCAGTAACTGTTCCGGCAGTAGAAGTGATCACCGTGCTGGCGTCAAACTCACTGTAGACGGTTCCGCCGAGCAGATTAATTTTACCAGTGTTGATTACGGTTGCAGTGTTTGCTTGATTATTAGCTGAGTGCAGGCTCACCGTACCACCGCTCTGGACGTTGATGCTTCCAGACCCATTAACTTCACCCTTAGAACTTACACGTACCTTACCGCCGTTTCCGACTTCAATGGTGCCGTTTACGGTTACTGTCGAATCATTTGCAGCCCGGAACTCGCCCTCAACGGTAAGGGTACCGTTGATGGTGGTGTTCAGTTTGGCGCCGCTAAGATCATCTGAAACAGTTGTCCATTTTTTTCCAGTCGGAACGGTGGCATCGCCGTCGATGGTGATGTCGATATCTCTACCGCTCATCTTCGCTTCCAGCGTACCATCTGTCACCTGAAGATTGCCGTTGTTGCCGATCAT
>CASGDD010000043.1 GCA_949300115.1 uncultured Oscillospiraceae bacterium
GCTCTTTTTCAGAGGGATGTCGGGGCTTGCCGCCTCGACCTGGGCGATCTATATGACGATGTACAACAGCCTCTTCTCGGCCGAGCGGCGGGCGGGTTCGATGGGCAAGATCAGCTCGGCGATGCTCATCGGACAGGTGACCGCCTCCTTCCTGGGCGGACTGGTGGCGGAGTACGCGGCCGAATCGCTGACCTTCCTGGTGGCGGCAGCCGCCGGCGCGGTCGGCCTCGCGATGACCCTGCTGCTGCCCGAACCCCGGGAGGCGAAGAAGGAGCCGCTGCGGGTGCGCTCCTTCGTCGGGCTGCTCGGCAACGGCAATCTCATCTTCTACAGCGCCATGGCGATCCTGCTCCAGCTGGCCGCCTATACCGGCGCGTTCGGCTTCATCCCCAACATCCTGCGGGATCTCGGGGCGAGCAACTTCATCCTGGGGCTCGCCACCACCCTGACCACCCTGCCGGGGGCGGTTTCCTCCTGGCTGTCGGGGACCTGGATGCTGCGGGCACTCGGGATGAAGCGGTCGCTGATGCTGGGCTTCGCGGTCATGGCCGCCACCCTCTATCTCACCGTGCTGACCGGCAGCGTGGCGGTTATCCTGCTGCTGCTCGTCCTCTATGGCTTCGCCCGGGGGTCCCAGCTGCCGCTGTTGACCAGTGCGGCGGTGGGGTCGGTGCCGGCGGCGCTGCAGTCGACCGCCGCCTCCTTCTTCCAGTCGGTCTACGGCATCGGCATGACCCTCGGCCCCATCCTCTCGGGGCTGATTGCCGACCATTTCGGGATGCCCGCCGCCTTCTTCGCGATGGGCACGCTGACCTTGAGCGGTGCGCTTTGGGTGGGCCTCAAGCGGGAGACCCCACCGGCAAAGGGATGATCGATGCCCCTGGATGCCGATGGCATAGAAAAGCAAAAGCCCGGGAAGCCGGCCGCGTCAGGCGGGGTCTCCCGGGTTTTGTTATGCCTATCCCAAAGGATGTCAGCGGCCACCGGCGCTTTCCTCCTCCTCGACCTCGGCGATCGCCGCGCGCACGGCGGCAATGACAAAGGCGGAGAAGGTGCAGTCCCGGCCCTGGATCAGCCGCTCAACCTGCTCGATGACGTCGTTGGGAAAGCGGATGGTCTTGTTGGTCGTCGGCGGAATGGAGGGAATTTTGAATTTCATAGCACACCTGCCGCTCGGATTGATAATACAAGTGTAGGTGACATTTGCACGAAAATATACATTGCAAACGCAATGCAAAAAGGGTAGAATGGCGGTGAGGTGAGAGCATGCCGGACTATCGTGAGATGTATGGAATTCTGTTTCGTGCGACCGAGCAGGCCATCAACCTGCTGATTGCGGCCCAAAGAAGGTGTGAGGAGCTCTTCCTCGACGCGGAAGAGCCGGTGATCCGGCTGGCAGAGCCGCCCTCCCGGGGGGATGACGGGCGGCCGGAGGAGGGGGAGTAGAAAAACTCGGCTGAAATGACGAAAATTCTTTGCTGCAATTGGATTTTAAAGCGATAGACTTTCCCTTTAGGTAGGATTATAATAAAAAAGGATTTTGTCCGGACAGCGGAGGGAGAAAATTCCTTTGGAGCGGGAAAGCCGCCTTGGCGGGCGGCCGTCCCGTCCGGCATGCCGGGGATTTTGCCTTGAGGGGGAGACGATGATGGGGAGCTATCTGTGCGTATTGGCGGTGGCCTTTCTGGGCGCGGTGGTCCAGACGACCACCGGTTTTGGGTTTGGCATTGTGGTGATGGCGATCCTGCCCTTCTTCCTGCCCTATACGCCGGCCCTGGTGGTCAGCTCGACCCTCTCCTTTGTCCAGGCGACGGTGGTCTGCCTGCGGTATCGGAAGCATATCAGTTTTAAATTGATGCTGCTGCCGCTCTGCGTCTATTTTGTCGTCTTCGCGGTCTGTACCCGGCTGCTCACCATGACGCCGGCCGATTCCATGCGGCAGGCGCTCGGGGTGATCCTGGTGGTGCTGTCGCTCTATTTCCTCTTTTTCCAGAAGCGGATCAAATTGCGGGCCAACCGGGTGGTCGGCATGGCGGCCGGCGGGGTGTCGGGGGTGCTCAGCGGCTTTTTCGGCATGGGTGGGCCGCCGATGGTGCTCTATCTGATGGCGGCGACCGAGGATACGCTGGTGTATATGGCCACCATCCAGTTCCAGTTCGCCTCCACCGGCGCCTACAATCTGGTTGTGCGGGCGCTCAACGGGATGATTACCCCCGATCTCTTCGGCTATATCGGGCTGGGCCTCGTCGGGCTGGCGGGCGGCATCGCGCTCGGAACGGTCATCTTCCGGCATCTCAGCGCCCGCAACCTCAAGCTCTGCGTCTATATTTTCATGATTGTCGTCGGCATCTGGTTTGCGTTGGGCAATTGATGGGGATTCTTCCGGGAAGTACTTGACACGCCCGGGGGGAGAAGGGTTACAATAGAGGAAAGCGCGGGAGGGGTGCCCTGCCGTTTCGCCCCGCCCCTCGGCGGCCTGCAAACGGTTGGATGGGAGATTTTCCCCCGAGCGCGCGGGAACGCGGGGAGCCGCGCACGAGCGGAACCGGCAGGATCTGCATTCGAGGCCGCCGCGGGCGCATGGCGCCGGATGCAATCCGGCCGGCGGAAGGGAGAGCGCATGGAAAGAGAACAGCTGGCAGCGCTGATCGATCTGCGGCAGACGCTGCATATGTATCCCGATCTGTCGGGATCGGAGCAGGGGACCGCCCGGCGGCTGATGGACTTTATCGGCAAACATACCCGGCGGCTGGAGATGGACGATTTTGGGCACTGGTTTGCGGTGCGCTACCGTACCGAGCCTGCCCGCGCCCATATACTGCTGCGGGCGGATATCGACGCGCTGCCGATCGAGGAGACGGTCGATCTGCCCTACCGTTCCCGGCATGAGGGAATATCCCACAAATGCGGCCATGACGGCCATGCGGCGGTGATGGCGGGGGTGGCGCTGGAGATCGACCGGCTGCGCCCCGACTGCAATGTGACCTTGTTGTTCCAGCCGGCGGAAGAACGGGGCTCGGGCGCGCTCGAATGCCTCGATTATGTCCGCGGCCTGGGGGCGGATGAGGTCTATGCCTTCCACAACCAGCCGAGCCAGCCGTTGGGGACGGTGACCCTCTTTGAGGACTGCTACGCCTGTGCCTCCAAGGGGCTGAATCTCCGATTCACCGGGACCCCCGCCCACGCGGCCTATCCCGAATCGGGCCGCAACCCCGCGCAGGCGATGGCCCGGACGATTGCGGCGCTGCCCGCGCTCAGCGACCCGGGACGCTATACCCGGATGGTGCTCTGCACGGTGATCTGTGCGCGGTTGGGCGAGCCCTATGCCTTCGGCACCTCGGCCAGCGGGGGTGAATTGATGCTGACCATCCGCGGGGAGCGGGAGGCGGAGATGGACCGGCTGGAGGCGGAGATCCGCCGGACGGCGGCAGCGGCTGCCGGGGAGGCGGGGTTATCGCTCGAGGTCGAGGTCTATGACGCCTTCCCCGAAACCCGCTGCCATCCCGCCCAGGTCCGGCGGGTGGCGGACGCCTGTGCGGCGCTGGGCATTCCCACCCTGCGGGTGGAGACGCCCATCCGCGCGTCGGAGGATTTTGGACATTTCTTAAAGCTGATCCCCGGCGCGATGTTCGGCATCGGGGACGGGGTGGATCATCCCGATCTTCATACCCAGGGCTTCGATTTTCCCGATGATATTCTCGAGCGGGCGGTGGCGCTCTTTGTCCGTCTGGTCACCGATGCCCCGGATATCCATCAGCAATCAGAGGAGGAACGGTAAACATGATATCGGAACTGTTGGAAATTGCAATGGTGGTCTGCTTCGGCATCTCCTGGCCGGCCTCGATCATCCGCTCCTACAAGGCCCGGACGGCCAAGGGCACCAGCCTGATGTTCTTAGTGATGATCTTCCTGGGCTATATCGCCGGGGTCGCCGCCAAGCTGGTCAGCGGCAACATCTCCTATTCGGTCTTTTTCTATATGCTCAACCTGATTATGGTCGGCATCGGCATCATCCTCTATTTCCGCAACCGGGGCTACGACGCCCAGCGGGAACGGGAGGAGCGTAAATAGCGTACATCTCCAATTCGATATGCTCACCAAGCACAAAACCCGTGGGGCCTGTCCTCACGGGTTTTGTGCGGGTGGAAAAGTGTTCGCCGGCCGTCCGCCGCGCCAGCCGCATCCGGGGGCGCGCAGCGATCCCTTTCGCATCTAGGAGTGATAGAAGGTGTATCGATGATACATATCGGAAGATGGCGCAGAAATCGCATAGGTGATACACTTTTGAGAGAGGCCCCTCTTTCGTGGGCGAGCATTCTGTGGTATGATAGGGAAAAAAGGAGGGGATTTGATGGCAACCAAACGGCATCGGTATATGATTTCGGTCGACGACGGGATGTTCGAGGCGATTGAGGATTTCCGTTTCTCCCGCCGCTATCCGACCCGCTCGGAGGCCACTGCCGAGCTGATCCGGCTGGGATTGATGCAGCTGGCAGGGGCGGAGGGCTATCCGCAAAGCCTGCCGGCAGAGGAGGAAGCGCCCGCTTTGGCGAAGCGGGAGGCGGCGGTGGATCGGCTGGCGGAGAAACCTGCCCGAAGCGGCAACACGGGCGGCGTCCGCGGCGGGATCTTCTGATCCCAAAAGTGTATGGATGCATGAGAGATGCGGAGATACACCAAGGGCAAAAAACAACCCGCCGGGGGACGGGCTGGGTTGGGGCGAGGTATGGATTTACCGGCTGACCGGATGATAAAACCGCTTCATCGCAAGGACAAGCGGGATACCGAGGATGGCGCAGACGGCCAGCTCACAGATGCCGACCTCGAAGGCAAAGACGCCGAAGGCGGGCAGCCGCGCCCCCTCTTCCGCGGTCATGAAGGTCAGCACACCGCCGACGATGAGGGCGTTAAAGAGGGTCGGCGGCAGCGGCGCCAGCCAGACGGCCTTGCGGAAGGACAGCTTTTTGCCGATCATCCGGGTGACGCAGGCGGCCAGCAGGGTGGCCAGCGCGCCGAAGCAGATGTCGATCAGGCCGTAGGGGCTCCAGAAGTTGGCGATGGCGCAGCCGATGGTGAGGCCGGGGACCGAGGAGGGGAGGATCAGCGGCAGCAGGGTCATCGCCTCGGCCGGACGGAATTGCAGCGAGCCATAGGCGATCGGCTGCAGGACGAGACAGAGTACGGCGTAGAGGGCGGCGATGAGCCCCGCCTCCACCAGATAGCGGACGGTGCCTTTGCGAGATGTCATACGGTCGGGGTCTCCTTTGTGTTCAGGTTGGGGTTCGTTTGGGGGCGCCGGGTGATGAGCTTATCGCGGTAGATGGCAATCCGGCGTTTGGCGCGACGCAGCAGATGGATATCGTTGTCGTAGGTGATGCGCCTGAGTGCTTCGGGCAGGGAGAACCAGCGCAGCTCGCTGATCTCCTCCTCCTGCGGCCGCAGCAGTCCGCCGATTTCGTATCCGAGAAAATAGACCACCTGTTTCTGTACGCCCGGTTTGGGGGCGTATTCGACACTGTGCCGGAAGCCGGAAACCAGCTTGATGCGCAGGCCGGTTTCCTCGCGGACCTCGCGCAAGGCCGTCTGGCGCTCGCTTTCGCCCGCTTCGACATGCCCCTTGGGGAACGACCAATGTCCGCCCTTGCGGTGCCGGATCAGCAGGATATCGGGCGGGGCGGGGCTGGCTACATCCTCCGGAAGACGAAAGACCAGCGCCCCACAGGATTTTTCCCGTTCCATGGGCTTGTCCTCCCTTCCTCATTCAAGAATAGGCACCGCCGGTGCGGCGCCGCAATGGGAATAGTATAGCACTTTTGCGCATGTGAAAAAAGAGGTTTGCTCGAAATGGGCAGAATCCACAAAAAGTAGCGGACAGAAGGGCCTCCTATCGGAAAGCAAAACCGCCAAACCCGGCAAAAAGCGGCGGTCTGCCGGCAAGCGGCACCGTTTTTTGCGGTTTGGCGGAGGGTGATGCGGTTCCGTCGAAGGATCGGGGCGGTGGGCAGGGCGGGACGGTTCGGTCAGCGCTGCCCCATCATGTCGGACAGGCTGTCCATCGCGCTGCCGATGGCCCGCAGGGTCTTATCGGCCGTTTTTTTGAGCTGGCGCCGGTTGGTCTGGGCCATTTTGCTGCCGGCGGCGCCCAGTGCGGCGCCGACCGTCATGCCGACAGCGATGCCCTTGGCCATGCTCATGGTGGTGGTTTTCATCTGAGGATTCCTCCCTTTCGCTGGATATCGTGCGCGGCCATCGCGTATGGATGGGCTCCCTTTCAGTTTGCCCAGGCCGCGGCGATCCACCCCAGGAAGAATCCGCATGGAGAACAAGAAAAGGCTGGCCGAACAGGAAAATTTTTCATCTCCGGCCATGCCCGCCCGCGCTAGAGGGCTTCGAAGCTGCCGGTGATGTCGTGGCCGTAGAGGGAGGGGAGGACCCGTTCGAGCATCACACCGTAGCGGGTATCGGTGCCGTAGCTGAAGGTGGTTTTGATCACCCGCTCGACAAAGCGGGAAGCCCGCTCGATGGCAATGGGCAGGCTGTCGCCGCCGAGGATGGCGCCGGTGAGGACGCTGGCGAAGATATCCCCCGTACCGGGATAGGCGACGGGGACATAATCGCTTGCCACCAGCCAGAAGGCGTTGTGATCCCGGTCGTAGCCGACGTTGCACAGCCGGCGGGTCAGGGTGCTGACCCCGGTGATGACCACCATGCGGGGCCCCAGCTCGCTGAGCCGCACCAGCTTGCTCTTGAGTTCGCTGGAGGACATCGGCCCGGCCGGATAGTCCTCGCCCAGGAGGATGGCCATCTCGGTGACATTGGGGGTGATGACGTCCGCCGCCCGCACCAGCTCGCCCATCCGTTTGCAGAGGTCGGGGGTGTAGGTCTTGTAGGGACGCCCGTGGTCCCCCATCACCGGGTCGACCACCCCGAGCGCGTCGGGAAACGCCGCGAAAAATTCGAGGCAGCGGTCGATCTGCTCGCTCGAGGCGAGGAAGCCGGTGTAGATGCAGTCAAAATCGAGGGCCAGCCGCTTGTAATGGGCAAGCGCCGGCTGCAGATAGTCGGTGAGATCGTGCATCACGACCTCACCCAATCCGCCGGTATGGGAGGAGAGGACCGCCGTCGGCACCGGCACCACCTGCATCCCCATCACCGACAATACCGGCAGGATCACCGCCAGCGAACAACGGCCAAAACCCGAAAGGTCGTGGATGGCCGCGACCCGTTTGAGCGATTCATACATAGCTGATCTTCCTTTACCCTGGTCTGCCCCGCCCCATGGGGGAGATGGTTTCCAGTATACGCCGCCGACCGCCGGGATGCAAGTGTTTTCCGGCGCGGGCGGGGGCCGGATGGTATGGCCGGAAGCCCCGGCAGGCCGGCTGCCGCCTGGACCCCCGGATGGGCAGGAAGGCGGATTTTTGCGAGAGCCGCGGCGCGGGATTAGGACGCGCCCCTTCTCGACATTTTCCATTGGTACAGCAATTGCTCATGATTTTTTCACAAATTCATGCTAGAATGTTTTCACAGCCGTCACAAAGCGGCTGCGGGGCCAAGGCCCACACCTTTACGATATGCGCAATAATGAAAGGAACCCCTGAGTAAGCATACACATCCACTGCCAACCTCATTCTGAGGGAAAGGAGACCTACATGGCATACGAACAACCCTTCGAATCGGCCGAGCCGGCCGAATCGACCGAACATGGCGATACCGCCGCCCCCAAGCGATCGGGACCCCGCCTGCGCCCCAGCGGCAAACAGGTGCGCTGGATCCTCATCGGCATCCTGCTGGCCGCGGTGGCGGCGCTCGGCTTCATGACCAGCTGGTACACCATCGACGACAAGCAGCAGGGTGTGCTAACCACCTTCGGCCGGGTGACCGATGTGGTCGACGCCGGCATGCACTTCAAGCTCCCCTTCGGCATCCAGCAGGTATACAAGGTGGACGTCAACGTCTACCAGCAGATCGAGCTGGGCTACCGTTCCGACCCCTACACCGAGACCGGCTATGATGTGCTCGAGGATGAGAGCAAGATGATTACCGGCGACTACAACATCGTCAATGTCGACTTCTTTGTCGAATATAAGATTGCCGACCCGGTTGCCTATCTCTTCTCCTCCTACGAGCCCGAGGCGATCCTGCGCAACCTCATCCAGAGTCAGGTGCGCAATGTGGTCGGCTCGACCAACGTCGACGCGGTGCTGACCGACGGCAAGGAGGAGATCCAGATGCAGGTGCGGGATCTCATCACCGAGGTGCTCGAGGACTATGACATCGGATTGATGCTCATTGACGTCAAGATCCAGGATTCCGAGCCGCCGACCCAGGAGGTCATCGAGGCGTTCAAGGCGGTTGAGACGGCCAAGCAGGGCGCCGAGACGGTGGTCAACGAGGCGCGTGCCTATCAGAACGCCCAGCTGCCCCAGGCCGAGGCGGAGGCCGACAAGCTCGTGCAGAACGCCGAATACCTCAAGCAGGCCCGCATCAACGAGGCGGTCGAGCAGGTCGCGATGTTCACCGCGATGTACACCGAATATGCCCTCAATCCCGACGTCACCCGGGCCCGGATGTACTACGAGGCGATCACCGAGGCGCTGCCGGGGGTCAAGGTCTACATCGATACCTCGGAAAGCGGCGTCTCCAAACTGCTGCCGCTCGACAGCCTGTCCTAAGGAAGGGAGGATTTTACGATGAAAAAGGTTCTGTTCCGCATCCTCCTCATCGTCCTGCTGGTGGCGGCATTGACCGGCGCGGTATCCGCCTGCTATGTGGTCGGGGAGGACCAGTACGCCTGCACCGTCCGCTTCTCCAAGATCATCGAGACGACCGGCGAAGCGGGGCTGCATTTGAAAATCCCCTTTATCGACTCGATCAAGTACTTCCCCAAGGCGATCATGCTCTACGACATCTCCCCCTCCGAGGTGCTGACCAGCGACAAGCAGAATATGACGGTCGACAGCTATGTCCTCTGGCGGATCATCGACCCGCTGCGCTTCTACCAGTCGCTCGGCAGCCTGTCGGTGGCCGAGCAGCGGCTGGACGCGCTGACCTACAATTCGCTGAAAACCCTCATGGGCACGCTGGCCCAGTCGGATATCATCAGTGAGCACGCCGCCGCCCGCAATGACATCTATGAGGGGATCACCGCCGACGTCAACAGCCTGGCCGGCCAGTACGGCATCGAGGTGGTCGACATCAAGATCAAGCGGTTCGATCTGCCCGAGGCGAACGAACAGGCGGTCTATGCCCGGATGATCTCCGAGCGCAACCAGATTGCCGAGAAGTACACCGCCGACGGCCAGTACGACGCCTCGATCATCCGCAACGATGTCGACAAGCAGGTCAACATCCTCATCTCGAACGCCGAGGTCGAGTCGCAGGAGCTCATCGCGATGGGCGAACAGGAGTACATGCGCATCCTCGCCGAGGCCTACGACACCGAGGATAAGAAGGAATTCTACGAATTTACCAAGGCGCTCGACGCGCTCAAGGCGACCCTCGATGGGGATGAGAAGACGATCATCCTCTCGGCCGATTCCGAACTGGCCCAGATCCTGATGGGCGCCCGGTAGCGGCCCACGGCGCGCAAGTTCCGCATAGAAGAGGCCCCGTTCCACCGCAATTTGGATGGAACGGGGCCTTTTGCTGTCTGGGGGTGCCGGTCCTGTCGGGAGGAGCGGGGGAGACAATCCCGGGGGCGGTTTGCCGGCCGCGGGATTAAAAGCAATTTGGATGTTGGTTTGGCGTGGTTCACGGAGATGGGGGATGCGCCGGCCCCGCCCGGCTAGGCGGCGGGGGTGAGGGCGGTGAGCGTTTCGCCGTCGCTTGTAAAGCGCACCGTCTGTCCGACCGAGCTGTACCAGCGGGTTCCCATGCTGGTACCGATTGCGCGCAGCGTCTCATCCGGCTGGGAGGCGGTGACAACGGTGTAGTCGGGGTGGAGCTCCAGCAAGAAGGCGGCGGAATTTTCGCTGTACCGGCCATGGTGGGGGAGCTTGTAGAGGCTGATCGCCGGCCAGTCGTAGTCCATCAGTTCGCTCAGCCGCTTGTTTTTGGCATCGCCGGGGAAGAGCATGGCGACCTGTCCGTGCTCCACCAGGGTGGCAAGCGAATAGTTGTTTTCACCGTCGTAGTCGTTGCGCTCGGGCGGGTAGACGGTAACCGTGAGCGCGCCGGCGGTATGCTGCCAGCGGCTGGTGAGCTGTTCGCGGGGGACACCCAGCCGGTCGGCCGTCTCCCGGACCTCCTCCAATCGCTTTTTCTCCCCGGTATAGTCGGGCTCGAGCAGGGTGCCCACCTCGACCGCCTCGAGGATGCGGGCGGCCGAGCCGATGTGATCCTTGTCGGGGTGGGTCAGCACCAGCAGATCGATCCGGTCGATCCCCTCATCCTCGAGAAAGCCGAGGATGGCGTCCCCGTCGGCCTCCTCGCCGGTATCGATCATCATGGTATAACCGGGCTGCCAGAGCAAGATGCAGTCGGCGTCCTCGGTGGTGCCGATGAAGGCGATTTCAAGCGGCTGGACGGCGGTGGTATTCCCGGCGGGTGCGCTCAGCCAGAAGGAAAAGACGAGCAGTGCGCCGACGGCGAGAATGCCGGCCAGCAGGGGGATGAGGCGGCTGCGGAGGGACATGGGGAGACTCCTTTCGGGAACAGGAAGGATTTGGAAGGGCTTTTGGCGGATGATGGGATGGCTACAGGGCACACTATCGACGGGCCCCCGGAGGGCCAAGACCGCAGAAAAGGGAGGAATCCGCCGTGCCAGGACTGACCAGCAAGGAGCTGACCGCCGTCGAGGATCAGCTGAGCATCGAACAGAACCTCGTCCAGAAGTTTACGATGTACGCCCGGACGAGCACCGATCCGCAGATCAAGGAAAAATGCGAGCAGATCGCCGGCAGGCATCAGAACCACTACAACTGCCTGCTCAACCAGTTGATGCAGTAGGAGGGAAATGGGATGCTGACAGGTACAATGGGTGGGATGCAGACGTCCCCCTACGATGACCGGGCCCGGCTGACCGACGCGCTGGCCAGCCAGAAGTTCGTCACCGAGTGCTACAACACCTGGTGCAACGAATGCTCGACCGCCTCGGTGCGCAGCGAGCTGATGAACATCCTCAACGAGGAACATCAGCTGCAGTACGAGATCTTCGAGGAGATGCGCAAGCGCGGCTGGTATCAGGTGCAGCCGGCCGAACCGCAGAAAATCCACGAAGCCAAGACCCGATTCACCATGCCGCAATAGGGACGCCCTTCCCGCAGCCGCCGGACCTTGCCTCGCGAGGGCCGGCGGTTTTTGCGCGCTATTTGGGGTCGAGATGGACGTCCAGCTGGTTGTAGGGGATCGAGATGCCGGCCTCATCGAACGCCTTTTTGACCGACTCGATCAGATCCCACTTGAAGGTGAAGAGATCCTCCTTGCGCGTCCAGATGCGGCAGAGGATATCCACCGAATGGGCGGCCAGCTTGTCCACCCGGATCAGCGGCTCGGGGTCATCGAGCGCGAGCGGGTGGCGGTCGGCAATCTCCCGGATGATCGCCTTGGCGCGCTCGAAGTCGTCCTTATAGCCGATCGAGAAGACGATATCCAGCCGGCGGTTGTCCATGCTCGAATAGTTGATGATGACCGAATTGGTCAACAGCCCGTTGGGGTAGGTGATCCGGCGGTTGTCGATGGTCAGCAGCCGGGTGGCCAGCGGGCCGACCTCCTCGACCGTGCCCGAGATGTCGCCGATCTCGACAAAGTCGCCGAGGACAAACGGCCGGGCGGTGTGGATGAGCAGCGCGCCGGCGATGTTCTTCAGCCCATCCTGCACGGCGAGGGAGACGGCGACGCCGACGACGCTGAGCAGGGCCACGAAGGAGGTGATGGGGATGCCCAGCTGGGAGGCTTCGGTGAGCACCAGCAGGGTTAAAAGCAGCGCCTTGATGCCGCCGCGGATGAATTTGGCGGTGCCGGAGGCCAGCTGGCTGCGGGCAAGCGCCCGGTCGACCAGCCGCAGGAACAGCTTGATGAGCAGCAGGCCGACCGCGAGGATGACAACCGCCCAGACGACCGTCTGCAGGCTGAGGTTGATGCTCCGAAGGATCGAAAGGTCGACCGTGACGTCGGAGGCGGTGAGCAGGGCCATAACAGCAACACGTCCTTTGCCGCAGAATGATTCCGGAGGATAGCCTTATTATACCGGCGGCGGGAAAGAAAAGCAATCGCCGCGTCCATTTTGCGGGCAAGGCGGGGCTATGTGAAGATTTTATCAAAATATTGGTTGAAAAGAGGGGGAGGACGTTGTATAATGAAGCATATTGATAAAATGGGGCAGGATGTTCTTTTGTCCGTCCTGTCCGATGGTTCGATAAGAATGAAAGAGTAGGGGGAGTCCAACGATGTCAGCGATCCAGTATCCACTGCTCGACGCGGCGATTGTCATCGTGACCGGCATGGTCATCGTTTTCCTGGCCCTGGTCGCGCTGATTGTGCTCATCAAGCTGGTGGGCGCGGTGTTCCAGGAGCACGGCAAGACGCCGTCCGCACCGTCCGCGCCCGCGGCGCCCGCCGTACCGGCGCCTGTGCCGGCCGCCATGCCCGAGGAGGAGATGGCGGTGGTTACCGCGGCGGCACTCGCCTCGTCCGACCTGTCGGAGGAGGAGGTTGCGGTCATCTCGGCGGCGGTGGCGGCGACGATGGCCGGTTCGTCCGGCTATGTCATCACCGGCATCACCCGGCGCCGTCCGGGCGAGCGGCCTGTTTGGGGCCTGGCCGGCATGATCGAGAATACGCGGCCGTTTTAAGGGGAGGAATATCTCGTGCAAATGTTTATCGACACCCTGCTGAGCATCCTGGCCGAGTCGGGATTTGCCCAGCTGGCAACCACCGACGGGCTGCTCAACCTGGTGATGATCGGTATCGCCTGTGTGCTGCTCTATCTCGCGATCGGCCGCGGCTTTGAGCCGCTGCTGCTGTTGCCCATCGCCTTTGGTATGCTGCTCGCAAACCTCCCGCTGGCCGGCCTTGCCGCGACCGACATCAACGGCGACCCGACCACCGGGCTGATCGGCTACCTCTATTATGGCGTCAAACTGGGCATCTATCCGCCGCTGATCTTCCTCGGCATCGGCTGTATGACCGACTTCGGTCCGCTGATTGCCAACCCCAAGAGCTTCCTGCTCGGCGCGGCGGCCCAGCTCGGCATCTTTGTCACCTTCTTCGGCGCGGTCTGCCTCGGCTTTACCGGCCCGCAGGCGGGCGCCATCGGCATCATCGGCGGCGC
>CASGDD010000044.1 GCA_949300115.1 uncultured Oscillospiraceae bacterium
GGGGCATCCGCCCGGCGGCGGGGCGGGCAGCGGTTCTGCCGTCTGTCGGCGCTGTTGATGTGCCCGGACGGCGGCCTCGTTATAGGCGGCCGCCTCCCGTTCCTCAAAGCGGATGGCGTCGGCCGGACAGGCGGGCAGGCAGTCGCCCAGCCCGTCGCAGTAGTCCTCCCGGAGCAGCCGGGCCTTGCCATCCACCATTCCGATCGCCCCCTCGTGGCAGGCATCGGCGCAGCGGCCGCAGCCGTTGCAGTGTTCCTCGTCGATACGGATAATCCTGCGAAGCAAGGTGATCCACGTCCTTTCCAATCGATCTGCCCTGCCCGGCGGGATGCCGTGCGGGGCAGGTTGGTTCTGTTTCGTCCTTTTTTATCCGGCCTTCGAGCCCGCGCCGGCCGCACCGGCAGCGGATTCCTCGAGCAGCCGGGCTTTGATTTCGGGGATCCCCAGGCCCGCCGCCCGCATCGCGCGGAGCTCCCCGATGCGGCGGAGACTCGCCTCCCGCGGATAGCGCCGGGTCAGATGCTCCCCCGCCTGTTCGAAGGGCAGCAGGCCCTCCTCGGTGTAGAATTTTAAGGTGCTGTAACGGACATCGCTGAGGCGGACCAGCTCGCCGATGGTCACATAGGCCGCCTGTGCGATGACCTCCATGCTGCGCTGTCTGGACATGGCCGTCGCCCCTTATCGCGAGCCGAAGATGGGCAGCGCGCCGCTGTGCAGGGCGATCATGTTCTCAAGGTAGGCGAGCATCCCCTTGACCAGCCGCCCCTGCGGGGTGCGCAGGATGGCGTGCAGCCGCTCCCGCAGGCCGTCCCGCTCGAAGGCGGAGAGATAGTGGGGGAGGACCTTCGCCCGGTCGAGCAGGATGACCAGTGCGGACACCTCGTCCGAGACCTCCCCCGCCTCGAGCAGCTCGGCGCGGATCATATCGACCACCCGATGGACCGCCCGCTCGGTGGGGCAGTAGCGGCAGCGGCCCCAGATCCCCCGCTCGACCGACGCGATCAGCCCGAGGGTATCGAGCGAACGGCCGATCGAATCGAACAGCGACCGCAGCCGCCGGTCGGTGATCGAATAGCCGTAGGCCTCGACCAGCCCCTCGACCGTCCGGGGGCGGACGGCAATCCAGTCGTAGAGCGGCCGCAGTGCCTGCCGGTGGATCGGCAGCATCCCGGTCGCGCGGATGCGCTTGCCCTCGATGGCGATCGAGCCGCAGAGCTCGAGGTCGAGCAGCGCAGCGGCACAGAGGCAGAGCCCGCGGCGGGTGTCAAAGGCGCCGAAGCGCCCGCGCTTGCCGACCGCGCAGAGAAAATAGGCCTGGGTGACCGACAGATCGTACATGCCAAAGACCTCCTTCGGCGGATGGGCGGCATCCGCTCGCTACTTATTACTTACTACTTACGATTTATTATAATCCGCCGGCGCGATTTGTCAAGGGCCGTCGGAAAAAGGGATTGACAGGGGCGTGCTACAAATGTAATATAAAGATGGATGACAACTGTAACACGAAAGGGGCGGACGAGATGGAACCGAGGATCACCCATGCCGAGCTGGAGGTGATGAAGCTCATCTGGCGGGCGGGGGAGCCGATGACCTTTTCGGCGATCCGCGCCTCGCTGCAGCGGACGATGGGGTGGGAGAAGTCGACCATCCAGACGCTCATCCGCCGGCTGGTGGACAAGGGGATGCTCAGCGCCGTGCGCAGGGAGGTGCTCTACTACAGCGCCAACCTCAGCGAGCGGGAGTATGCGGCCGGCGAGGAGCAGGCGCTGATCGACCGGCTGTACGACGGCAGCGCGGCCCATCTGGTGGCCTCCCTCTGCCGGCGGGGCAAGCTGACCGAACGGGATCTTGACGAGCTGCGCGCCTACTTTACGATGGGAGGGGACGGGGATGGAAGCCTGGATGATCTTCAGTGAGATGGTGCGCGCCCTGCTGATGATGTCGCTGGTGGGCGGGGTGCTGACCCTGCTCATCTGGCTGGCGCGGCGGTTGCTGCGGGGTCGGATCACCCGGCATGCCCAATACCGGCTGTGGCTGGTCGCCCTGCTCGGCTTTCTCCTCCCCTTTTCCGAATTTCTCCATCTGCCGGTGACCTCGCCGCTGACGCCTGTCCAGACCCTGCTCGACAGCCATCTCAAAACCACCGTCGAGCGGCGGGATCAGCTCGCCTGGGAGCTCTACGACCGGCCTTATGACGCCCTCGACGCCTACGATCAGGTGGGGATCATCGGACGGGTCGGCTATCTGAAGGGGGCATTCAACGACCACATCCTGGCGATCCTGCTGATCGGGGGTGGCACCTATTTTGCCGTGGATGTCCTCTGCTACCCCCTCTGGCTTGTGAAGATGCGGCGGCGCAGGCGGCCGGTGGGGGAGGAGGAGAGGGTGCTGCGGGCGGAATGCGCGCGGATGGGCCGGCGGCATCCGCCCCGTCTCTACCGCAATCCGCTGGCGCCGACCCCCATGCTGGTCGGCCTCTTCCGGCCGGTGATCTACCTGCCCGACCGGGAGGAGACGTCCGAGGTGCTGGCGCTGGTGCTGCGGCATGAGCTCATCCATCTGCGGCGGGGGGATGTGCCGCTCAAATGGCTGGTCAATCTGACCCTGCATCTCCACTGGTTCAATCCGGCCGTCTATCTGCTCCGCCGGATGGTCGACCGGGACTGCGAGCTCGCCTGCGATGAGCGGGTGATCGCGGGGCTCGATCGGGCGGACAAGCAGCGGTATGGCGAGACGCTGATCGAGATGGCCGCGGCCGAACGCCGCCCCGCCCTGATCGTCTCCACCACCCTCTGCGAGGAGAAGCGGACCCTCAAAGAGCGGCTGGGCGCCATTATGCGGAGCCGGCCGGCCACCCGCGCGATGGGGGCGCTGGCGGCGGTGCTGCTTCTGCTGCTTGGCGGCGTGGCGGTTGTGCTGGGGAGTACGGCGGCGGATCGGGCCGACCGGGCGGCCGCGCTGCGGGATCGCGAACGGCTGGCCCAGGCCGGGGCGGCGCCCGCGGGATTGACCCTCACCCTCGATGCCGACCGGACGGCGGCCGAGTTCCATCTGGTCAATGGAAGCGAATGGGACTTCCGGGTGGACGCGGTCAACTGCCTCGAACGGCGGGAGGGAGACCGCTGGATTGCGGTGGCCGATGCGATCCCCCTCTATCCCTCCGACCTGACCGCCGAAACGCTCCCGCCGGGCGCGGAGCGCTACGGCATGCTCGACTGGCCGGCGGAGGGGATCACGCTGATCCCGGGCGACTACCGCTTCCGCCTGCTCGGGGCGATCGCGCAGACGGATGTGTGGGCGGACGCGGTGGCCCTCGAGGCGCATTTCACCCTTCTGTCAGAAGCGTCCTCCTGACCGGCAGGCGAAAGGGACGGCTGGATTTTCCGGCCGTCCCTTGCTCTGTTCCGGGGGGATCGATAGACGGCGGGGGCATGGCGCGAAATCCACGGGGACTTGGGGGATTCCCGGCGCGCAAAAAGGGACGGCTGGCACAGGCCAACCGTCCCCCGGTGTGCTTTTTATCAGGATGGCAAGTCCATCGATGGGTGCGGGGCTTACTTCGCCGCGATGACCTCGATTTCCACCAAGCCGCCCTTGGGCAGGCCGGCGACCGCGTACGCGCTGCGGGCGGGATAGCTCGAGCCGAAGAAGCTGGCATAGATATCGTTGACCTTGCCGAAGTCGGCGATGTCGGCGAGGAAGATGGTCGTCTTGATGACGTTGTCAAAGCTCAGCCCCTCGCTGGCGAGCAGCGCGCCGATATTTTCCATCGACTGTTTGGCCTGCGCCTCGACGCCCGAAGCAAGTTCGCCGGTGGCGGGGTCGATGCCCAGCGAGCCGGACAGGAAGACAAAATCACCGCAGACCATGCCCTGCACATACGGGCCGATCGCGCCAGGAGCCTTGTCGCACTTCACGATTTTCTTTTCCATAGATAAATTCCTCCTGTGACAAAGATATAAAGATGAACAGGACGCTGGTAACATTATAGCACAGCAGGACGCCACAGTACAAGCCCCTTGTCGCGGGGGCGGGACGCAAAGAGACCCCATCCCGAGGGGGACGGGGCCGCTTCGCGGTGTGATGGATTCTATCTGGAAACGGGGGATGGAGCCCCGGTCAGACAGCGGGGAAGCGCTACGCCTTCGGTCCGGCGGGCGGATCGTCCGTCCGGTTGCTGTCGGGCGAGGGGGCGGCGTCGGACGCGGAGGGGGCGGAGGCGGGCGGCGCGAAGAGCTTTTGCACCCGCTTCGCCCTCCGGCGGCGCAGCAGGCAGAGCAGGACGATCAGTAGGGCCACCAGCAGGGCGAAGATGAGCAGATAGGGGCTGTTGACGACGATCCAGACGAAGAGATCCTCAGCCCCCTCGGCGATATCCTGCAGCGTCTCCCCAAAGCCGGTCTGGATGCGGTCGCCCAGCGTCTCGGCCGCGACGGGGGTGATGCGCTGCACCTCGTAGAGGGAGAGGTGGATGGTGGCATAGTCGATCTGGTTATCGTAACCCCGCAGCGAGGAGACGATCGACTCGATCTCATACTGTACCTCCGACAGCCGGGCCTCCAGCTGGATGATGCCCTCGAGATCTTCGGCATCCTCCAACAGCTCGAGCAGCCGGTCGCGCTCGGTTTCCAGGCTCTCCCTGCGGGTTTCGAGATCGGTGTAGCTTAGGGTGACATCCTCCAGATCCTCGTTCTGCGAGAGGATGTTGCCGTAGCTGGCGGCCGACTGGAGGAAGCTGTCCGCCTGGTCGGCGGGGACCCGCAGGGTCAGATAGGCGGAGCGGTCGGACTGGCGGTTGTAGACCTCGTCGTGGTAGGAGTTGCCAGACACCGAAGAATTCTGGATATAGCCGCCCAGCTCGGTGAGCTTCTGCTGGAGAGCGGCGAGCGTCTCGTCAAATTCGAGCGTCTCCATCGTGAGATCGACCGTGCGGATGAGCTTGCGGTTTTCGAGGGTGTCGGGAAGCAGGCTGCCGCCGCCGGACTCCTCGGTGAGGACGGCTTCGGCGCCAAAGCGCTCGGTGTCCATCGCGACGGCGGCGGTGCTCGAGGCGGTGCCCATCTCATAGTTGGCGCCGCCGGCGGCCGCGGTATCGGACGACTGGCCGCCGCAGGCGGCAAAGAGCAGCAGCATCAGCGCGGCGACAAGCAGGGCGAGGACCCGGCGGTCGAGTGGTTGACGTTTCATCTTGGATCCCTCCATCGGATAGGGCCGGCCATACGGCGTGCGAACAGCCGGAACAGACAGGACTCGGTGGATGCGTTCATAAGATAGGTGGCGTTTTTCGTCCGTTTGATTGCATGAAAGGGGAAAAATCACGCGGGGGAGGCAAATCCCGGCGGCTGCGGCGCGCCTTTT
>CASGDD010000045.1 GCA_949300115.1 uncultured Oscillospiraceae bacterium
GGACGCTACTCGGGCGCCACCCGCGGCCCCTGCATCGGCCATGTCAGTCCCGAAGCGTGGGAAGGCGGCCCGATCGCGGCGGTGCGGGACGGCGATTTCATCTCGATCGATCTGCCGGCCAAATCGATCCACCTGGAGGTCAGCGACGAGGAGATTGCCAAGCGGCTGGAGACGGTCCGGCGTCCCGACCATCCGGCGGACGGGGTGCTGCGTGCCTACCGCGCGGGGGTCGGCGACGTCAACTCGGGCGCCAGCTGGCTCTACTGACGGTGTTTGAATAGGGTGGTCCGACTATCTTCGTATCCATTTCCGGACGGTCTGTCCGGGTTTGAGCCCGTATTTTATTTCATATCAAAGGAGAGGATCCTGTTATGCTGAAGATCCAAGGTATTCTGCCCCCGATGATCACCCCTTTTAAGGACAACGGCGAGGTCGATTACGACGCCTATGTCTACAACGTCCGCAAATGGGCGGCCACCGGGCTCAGCGGACTGCTGGTACTCGGTTCCAACAGCGAAACCGCCTTCCTCACCGAGGAGGAAAAGCTCGAATGTGTCCGTCTGGCGGTGGAAAACGCAAACGGCAAGCTCATCATGGTGGGCTCGGGCATGGAGACCGCGCCGGCCACCATCGCGCTGACCAACAAGTGTGCCGACCTCGGCGCCCAGTGTGCGCTGATCCTGCCGCCCAACTACTACGATTCGGCGATGAGCACCCAGGCGCTGGTCGAGTTTTTCACCGAGGTTGCCGACGGTTCGAAGATCCCCATCCTGCTCTACAACGTGCCGAAATTCACCCACGTCGTGATGAAGCCCGAGCTGGTCTCGATCCTCGCGAAGCACCCCAACATCATCGGTATGAAGGATTCGACCGGCGATATCCCCGGCTTTGCGAGCTTCATGCGGGCCTGCAAGGGGGAAGATTTCTCGATGATCGTCGGCACCGCCAGCGCGCTCTATCCGGCGCTCTGCCTCGGTGCGGCCGGCGGCATTCTGGCGCTTGCCAACTGCAACCCGAACGAATGCGTGCAAGTGTACGACCTCTACCATGCAGGTAAACTGCAGGAGGCGTGCGACCTCTATCAGCGGATTTTCCCCATCAATACGGCGGTCACCGGCACCTATGGCATCCCCGGCCTCAAGATTGCCTGCGATTTCATGGGCTTTAAGGGCGGCTATCCCCGCAAACCGCTCCAGCGCCGCAGCGAGGCGGACAAGGAGGCCATCCGGGACATCCTGAAGACGGCAGGCGTTCTGTAATCGCATGTCTCCATTCCATCCGGCCGGAAATTCCGGCCGGATCCCATGAGGAGGGAAATTTTTGCAACAGTTTGCGGCTCTGCTCATCGCCTTTCTCAGCATTCCCGTGCTGATTAAGGCAACCCAAAAGAAGATGCCGATCGGGATTGCCATCATCATCTGCGCCGTCCTGCTCGTCTTCATCACCTACTTCGACTTCACCTTCACCGCCCCGCTGACGGCACTTGCGACGGTGGGTGTCCAGCTGTGGGACATCTTCTCCGAGACCTTTCTCAACTGGACCAAGATCCAACAGCTGATCGTCGTGCTGGAGGTTTCCACCCTCGGCGCACTGCTTAAAAAGTACCAGATCATCGACCAGGCGCTCGCCTGCATGCAGGGAATTGTGCGCTCCAAGCGGATTCAGCTGATGCTCATTCCGGCGATTGTCGGGCTGCTGTCGGTGCCGGGCGGCGCCATCTTCTCCGCCCCCTTCATCGACGATCTCGGCGAACAGGCGGGGGTTCCGAAAACCCGCCGGGCAATTCTCAACCTCGTCTACCGGCATCTCGCCATGTTCCTCATGCCCTACGCCAACGGGCTGCTGCTGGTCATGGCGCTGACGAACAACGGCATCAACATCTACCACCTCATCTCGCTCAACCTCATCTTCGTGCTGCTCTATGTCTCGCTCGGCTATTTTCTCTATCTGCGGCAGGTGCCCCGGCCGGAGAAGACGCCCCGCAGCCATTTTGGCCAGCATCTCTGGGGGCTGGTGCGCTACACCTCGCCAATCTACCTGTCGGTGCTGCTCAACCTGATTTTGGGGGTCCCCTTCTACCTCGGGATGATCGCCAACTATCTGGCGGTGCTGCTGCTCGCGCCCCGCAAGACCTTCCTTGCCGATATCCTCCATTCGATCAACTTCAACGTCCTCTACGCCATCATCGGCGTCTACTTCATCCAGGGGATCATCGACCGGATGGACGTGGTGCTGGCCCTCTTTACCGGCGCCTTCCAGAATCCCGCCACCCTCTTTGTCGGGATTGTGGTGGCCTCCTTCTTCTTTGGGCTCATCACCGGCTTCCAGCTCACCGCCATCGGTGTGGTGGTACCCATCCTGATGGAGATGTCCCTCGCCTATCCGGCGCTGCTCTTCTACATCTTTATGACCTGCATCTGCGGCTTTATTGGCTATTTCTTCTCGCCGCTCCACCTCTGCCAGCTGTTTACCTGCGAATATATGGGGGTTTCGACCAAAGAGCTCTACAAGCAGTACGCCCCCTTCTTCGCCGGGCTGGCGGTGATCGTGGTGCTGCTCTACTTCATCGTCGGCACCTTCTTACTCTAGGGCCTGTTTGAAAATGGGCCCTAGCCGGCGGATTTTGTAAAGGAGGATGGTTATGGCTTCCATACAGCTGACCTTTTACGGCCACGCCTGCTTCTCGTTTGAAACGGCGGGATACCGGCTGGTACTCGATCCCTACGCACCCGGCTCGGTGCCCGGCTATCCGCCGCTGGCGCTCGAGGCCCACGAGGTGCTCATCAGTCACGGCCATCATGACCACAACTACATCGAAGGGGTCCGCCTGCTGCCGGAGATGCCCTCCCCCTTCTCGATCTGCACCTTTGCGAGCTTCCACGATGATGCGGGCGGCAGCCTGCGGGGGGAAAACCGCATCCACCTGATCGAAGCGGAGGGGGTGCGTGTGGTCCACCTGGGCGATCTCGGCGGCATGCCGGAGGCGGCCACACTGCAGGCGCTTGCCGGCTGTGACGCGCTGCTCATCCCGGTGGGCGGCTATTACACCATCGACGCCGCCATGGCCAAGGCGGTGACCGACGCGATCGATCCGGCGGTGGTGATCCCGATGCATTACCGCTTTGCGGGACACGGCCCCGAGGTCATCGGACCGGTCGACGATTTTCTCGCTCTCGATTGGGACCGCCCGATCCATCGGCTGGAGGGTGCCTCCTTTACGGTCACCCATCCGGCCGAGCGCCAGCTGGCGGTGCTCCATCCGGCCAATCGATAGCCCCAAACACCACAAAGCCCCGATCCAGCCGGATCGGGGCTTTTGTTCGATCGGTAACCTGCGAAAACGCTATTCCTCAAAGAGATCGTCCGACATATATTCGGCACCGCAGGTGACGTTGATGCCGAGCTTGTGGAAGATCGACTCGTCGGCCGGGCGCAGGATGCTGGTGCAGTGGGCCTCGCAGCCGGAGAGGGCGTCCAGCTTGGTCATCGCCAGCTCGGCGATGGGATTGGTGGCCGCCGAGATGGACAGCGCAATCAGCACCTCTTCGAGGTTGAGGATGGGGTGATGGTCGCCGAGCGAGTGGCGCTTGAGGGTGAGAATCGGTTCGAGGATGATGGGCGAGAGCATCAGCAGATCGTCCGCCAGCCCTGCCAGCCGCTTGATCGAATTGAGGATCGAGCTGGCCGAGCAGTCCATCAGATCGGTGGTCCGGCCGGTGACAATCTCACCGTTCGGCAGCTCGATGGCGAGGGCGGGGGTGCCGGCCTGCTTGCTCTTCTCGATGGCCGGCGCAACCACCGTGCGGTCCTCCGGGCGGAGGCTGAGCTGTTTGAGGATGATTTCGATCTTGTGTACCGTCTCGAGGTCCACCCGGCCTTGCTTGTAGTCGACACAGGCGTGGTAGTAGCGGCGGACCACCTCCTGCTTGGCGGCCGCCTGGACGGCGTCATCGTCAAAGATGCCGTAGCCGATCATGTTGACCCCCATATCGGTGGGGGACTGGTAGACCTCCTTGCCCATGATCTTCTCGAGGATGGTGCGGACCACCGGGAAAATCTCGACATCCCGGTTGTAGTTGACGGTGGTCTTTCCATAGGCCTCGAGATGGAAGGGGTCGATCATGTTGACATCCTTCAGATCGGCGGTCGCCGCCTCATAGGCGAGGTTGACCGGATGCTTTAAGGGCAGGTTCCAGACGGGGAAGGTCTCAAATTTGGCATACCCGGCGGGATTGCCCCGCTTGTGCTCATGGTAAAGCTGGCTGAGACAGGTGGCCAGCTTGCCGCTGCCCGGTCCGGGCGCGGTGACCACCACCAGCGGCTTGGTCGTCTCGATATAGGGGTTGATGCCGTAGCCTTTGTCCGAAACGATGAGGTCGATGTCCCCCGGATAGCCCTTGATCGGCAGGTGGACATAGGTGCGCACCCCCCGCATCTCCATCCGGTTGCGGAAAATCTCGGCCGCCTTCTGCTCACGGTACTGGGTGATGACCACCGAGTTGATCGACAGGCCCATCCGCTTGAGATTGTCGATCAGCCGCATGACATCGAGATCGTAGGTGATACCGAGATCCGAGCGGATCTTGTTCTTCTCGATATCGGCCGCATTGATGCAGACGATGATCTCCGAGCTGTCGGCAAACTCCTGCAGCAGCCGGATCTTGGCGTTGACATCGAAGCCGGGCAGCACCCGGGCGGCATGGTAGTCGTCAAATAGCTTGCCGCCGAATTCCAGATAGAGCTTGTCGCCGAATTTCGCCATCCGCTCCTTGATGGACGCCGTCTGTCTGGCCACATAAAGGCTGTTGTCGAACCCGATTCGTTTCATACTTCGCCCTCCTGTTTTGTCGCACCGCCCGGCCGGACCTCCGCACGGCCGGCCGGCTGGACACACACCATGTACAAGAATACCACCTTTGCCGCCCCTTTTCAACCGCAATCCGCCTCTCCGCCGATTTTCGTGAAAAGCGCTGTATCCCGCCGCCGGGGAGGGGGCACCCGGTTGTCGGAAGTCGAGAAAATGGATGAAAGCGCCCCGGCATCCTTGCATCCGGCAGGAAAGATGTTGTACAATGATACTGTCTCACCCCTACCTGTAGGGGATTTGGGATCGAGCGGGAGGGGGCCATCCAGGCCCCCCGCACCGCATCGCGGCGGTGGAGTTCGCCCATCTTCAGATTCCCCAAGGCCGGCATACCCCCGCGGCAACCGCGAGCGGTCGGAGCTTCCGAAGGCTCCTAAAAAGTCGAACACCGCAGGGGACCTTTTCGATCGCACGAATCCCGGCTTATCCAAACAAACCGCAGAACATAGGCAACGATGGCAAGCGTATCGCAAACGCCTGCCATCGTTTTTTATATCCGGCGGCATGGCAAGCATGCCTCTACCGCAGGTCGGTCGCCC
>CASGDD010000046.1 GCA_949300115.1 uncultured Oscillospiraceae bacterium
GGAGGGCAAGGGCAGTCTCCATCTCGACGGTCTCGCGGCGGGCGATTATCAGGTCACCCTCGAGCCGTCGGAGGAGGGGCTGTTTGAGGCCCCTGCGGAGGCGTTTGCCGCCGCCGTCAAGGACAAGGTGGTCTATGAGAAGATCGACCAGATCGAGGCGATCGTGGTGGATGAGACGGAGGTCGATGTCAGCGAGGAGGATGCCGCGCTGGTCAATCCGTCGGAGGAGGGGGAGGTGTTTGTCCCCGAAGAGGAGACGTCCGCCCCGTCGGAGACCCCCGAGGCTGCCGGCCCGGCCACCCCCTCCGAGCCGCAGCTGACCGATACGGTTGAACTGCTGCCCTCGACGGCCGAGGAGGTGCCGGTCTATACCGAGCTGGCGGTCACCCGCTACCGTCCCGCCGGGGTATCGTTCGCCGGCAACCTGCTGCTGACCCTACCGCGCGCACTGCCGGAACAGCCGGAGACGCCGGCGGAGGAAGATCCCGCGCCGTCCGATCCGGCCGAGGAGACCCCGGCGGATCCCAGCGAAACGCCCGCGCTGCCGGCGGAGGGGACGGATTCCCCTGCGGATGGGCAGGATACCGCATCGTCCTCCGACGCGCCGAATACGACCGAGGCTTCCTCCGCTTCCGACCCGACGCTGGAAATCGCCGGCATGAGCTTACAGAACCGGACGGATACCGATCTGCTTTATGACAGCGGCCTGGCCCCCGTCTACGATGAGGAGGGGTATCTGACCCACGCGCTCGACGGAACGGGCGCCGAGGTGGCCATCTTCGGGGAGGACGGCGAACCGCTCGCCGATCGGGATGGCGTTCCCCTCTATCAGCTGTGGGGGGAGGAGACGACCGAGCGGGTGGAGAGCGGCACCACCCTCCGCTATACCGGCTGGCAGACGCTCGAGGGCAGGACCTACTACTTCGATCGGGAGGGCCGCCCGGTGACCGGCGAGCAGGTGATCGGCGGGGTACGCTATATCTTCGACGAGGACGGCGTGTTGCTCGAGGAGGATCCCTCCTCCGGCTCGTCCGATACCGCCGGCCCGGTGCTCGGCATCGATGTGTCGGTCTGGCAGGGAGCGATCGACTGGACGGCCGTCCGCCGCTCGGGGGTCGAGTTTGTCATGATCCGCTGCGGCTACCGCGGCTATGGCAGCGGCGCACTGGTCGAGGACAGCCGCTTCCGCCAGAATATCCAGGGGGCGGTTGCGGCCGGGCTCAAGGTCGGCGTCTACTTCTTCTCCCAGGCGGTGAACGAGCGGGAGGCGGTCGAGGAGGCGAGCCTCTGCCTCAGCCTGGTGCGCGGCTACAACCTCGCCTACCCCATCGCAATCGACGTCGAGCATGTTTCGGCCAGTGCCCGGGCGAACAACCTGACAGCCGCCCAGCGGACGGCCATCTGCCAGGCGTTCTGTGAGACGATCCGCGGCGCCGGCTATACCCCGATGGTCTATTCGAACAAAAATTGGCTGGAGGAGAAGGTCAACGTCGGCCAGCTTACCGGTTACAAGATCTGGCTGGCCCACTACACCAGCTCGACCAACTATTCGAAATCCCGCTACGACATCTGGCAGTACACCCAGAAGGGGGAGATCGCCGGGATCGACGGCTATGTCGACTGCAACTACAGCTACCTCGGCTATTGAGTTGGATCCATCCGAAGGGACGGTCCCCGATGAGGGATCGTCCCTTTGTGCTGCCTTTCAATTTATCCTGCTGCCTTGAGCTATTTCATCTGTTGAAATTTTGCCTTGACAGCCGCCGCTACATGGGGTATACTATACTTGTTCGGTAGGTAAGGCTCCTACAGGGATACGGGCTGTTGCCGCGAAATGGTGGAGACACCATGAGCTGGTTTGAACAGGCTCCATCGAAACCAAGGTGGATTCTAATACAGCTTCATCGCCCTGCAAAGCTAAAGCTCAAACGAACGGGTAGGATATCTTTTCCCGCATGTTCGTTTGGAGCATGCGGGATTTTTCATGGGAAAGGGGTGGCGCAGATGGAACCCAGCGGATGTGGATACCGGAGTGGATGGGGCGGACGATGGCCTAAAGGGTACCGGTGCGCGCACCGGCGGCCCTGATTTCCCGTTGGGATTGTGAGAAACGGAGCCATCGTCTTGGGGCGCCTGCCCGCGGGCGATGGCCTTTTTGCGCCCATTTTGCGAAAAACGCGGGCAGATTTCAGATCGAAAGGGAGGTGAACAGCATGGACGCGGGAAGCAGTCACGGTGCGGATGGGTACAAACCAGGGCGGATCGGCTCTCCGGTCGATCGGGCCGCGGTGCGGGTGGATTCCCGTGTCCGGCGGTCCGGCCGGCCGGTGTGATCCGCCGCCGCACTGTACCTTTTCCCAACACCCGAGACACCATGGGGAGGTACAGAAGATGAAAAAACGTATGAAGATCCACCGGATGCATCGCAGGATGCAGACCTTCACGATGAAAAACGGCGTGGCCGGCGAGATCCGGCGGACCGAGGCACTTCGCCGGGCGGCCGCGTGGGACCAAGAGACGCTGTTTGCGCAGTATCACACCGGCCCGCAGGGCCTGACTGCCGATGCGGTGGCCGCCTCCCGCGCACAGCACGGGGCCAATGTCCTGGCGGCCGGCCGGCGGGAATCGACGATCGGGCGGGTGCTGTCCGCCTGGCTGAACCCATTTACCGCCGTACTGCTGGCGCTGGCGGGGATCTCGGCGGTCACCGATATCCTCTGTGCGCCGCCGTCGGAACGCAGCTGCGCGACGGTGGTGATCATTGCGGTGATGGTGCTGCTTTCCGGCCTGCTGCGCTTTGTGCAGGAGACCCGAAGCGGACAGGTGACCGAGCGGCTGAGCCGCATGATCCCCACCACCGCCGCCGTTCTGCGGGAAGGGGTGCTGCGGGAGATCCCGATGGAGGAACTGGTGGTGGGGGATCTCGTCTCGCTTGCGGCCGGCGATATGATCCCGGCCGATCTGCGGATTCTCTCGGCCAAGGACCTTTTTCTCAGCCAGTCGGCGCTGACGGGGGAGAGCGAACCGGTCGAGCGCGGCGGACAGCCGGATCGACGGGAGCTGCTGCCGGCCGAGCTGCGGAGTCTCGCGCTGATGGGTGGCAACGTCGTCAGCGGCAGCGCACAGGCGGTGGTGGTTGCGGTGGGCAGGGAGACGCTGCTCGGTGCGATGGCGGGCGGACTGCAGGACCGGCCGTCCGAAACCGCCTTCGACAAGGGGGTCGGCGCGGTATCGCGGCTGCTCATCCGTTTTATGCTGGCGATGGTGCCGGTGGTCTTTTTCCTCAACGGCATGACCAAGGGAAACTGGATGCAGGCGCTGCTCTTCGCCATCTCGATCGCGGTGGGGCTGACCCCCGAAATGCTGCCGATGATTGTGACCGCCGCGCTGGCCCGGGGCGCCCTCGCGATGAGCCGGCAGAAGGTGGTCATCCATCAGCTCGGCGCCATCCAGAATCTCGGCGCCATCGATCTGCTCTGCACCGACAAGACCGGCACGCTGACCCAGGACCGGGTGGTGCTCGAATACCATCTCAATGTCGACGGGGAGGAGGACGACCGGGTGCTGCGCCACGCCTTCCTCAACAGCTATTTCCAGACCGGCCTGCGCAATCTGATCGATCGGGCGGTGATCGAGCGGCAGCAGGCGCTGGGGGCCGAGGCGCTTATCCGCCGGTACACCAAGGTGGATGAGATCCCCTTCGACTTCGAACGCCGCCGGATGAGCGTGGTGGTGGCCGACGAGAGGGGCAAGACCCAGCTGGTCACCAAGGGGGCGGTCGAGGAGATGCTCGCCTGCTGCAGCTATGCCGAGTGCGGCGGCGCCGTCCGTCCGCTGACCGAGGATGTCCGCCGGCTGGTGCGCGAACGGGCGGATGCGCTGGGAGAAGAGGGAATGCGGGTGATTGCGGTGGCGCAGAAGACCCACCCCGCGCCCGCCGGCGCCTTTCGGGTGGAGGACGAGTGCGCGATGGTCCTCATCGGTTTTCTCGCCTTTCTCGATCCTCCCAAGGAGAGCGCGCGGGCGGCGGTTGAGGCGCTAAAGCGGCACGGGGTGGCGGTCAAGGTGCTGACCGGTGACAACGAGAGGGTCACCCGCACCATCTGCCGGCAGGTGGGGCTGCATGCCGGACACATCCTGCTGGGGGAGGAGATCGAGCGGATGGACGACCGCGAGCTGGCCCGGCTGGCCGAAAGCCAGACCGTCTTCGCCAAGCTTGCCCCCGCCCAAAAGGCCCGGATCATCCGGCTGCTGCAGGAAAAGGGCCACTGCGTCGGCTTTATGGGGGACGGCATCAACGACGCGGCGGCGCTGCAGGCGGCGGATGTGGGGATCTCGGTGGATACCGCGGTGGATATCGCCCGCGAGTCTGCGTCGGTGGTGCTGCTCGAAAAGGATCTGCGGGTGCTCGAGCAGGGGGTGCTGGAGGGGAGGAAGACCTATGTCCGCATGATCCAGTATATCCGGATGACAGCCTCCTCCAATTTCGGCAATGTGCTGTCGGTGCTGGCGGCCAGCGCCTTCCTGCCTTTTCTGCCGATGACCGCGCTGCAGCTGCTGATGTTGGGGCTTATCTATGACATCACCTGCATGGCCCTGCCCTGGGACCGGGTGGAGGAATCGCTGCTGCGGCAGCCACGCCGCTGGGATGCCGCGGGCCTGGGACGGATGATGTTCTGGCTGGGGCCGCTTAGCTCGCTGTTCGATCTGGCGGGCTACCTGCTGCTCTATTTCTGGCTCTGCCCGCGAGCGGTGGGCGCCCCCTTTGCCCGGCTGTCCGATCCCGCCGGCAGGGAGGCGTTTGTGTCCCTCTTCCAGACCGGCTGGTTTGTGCTGTCGATGTGGACCCAGACGCTGGCCATCCACCTGCTGCGCACGCCGGGGCTGCCCGGCTGGCGCAGCAGGGCGTCGCTGCCGGTCCTGCTGCTGTCGGGCCTCGGCATGGGGACGGTTACCCTGCTGCCCTTTCTGCCGGCCGGCGAAGCAATCGGCCTCTGCCCGCTGCCGGCGGCCTATTTCCCGCTGCTTGCGGCCGTCCTGCTCGGCTATCTGCTAGCGGTCACCGCCGTCAAGCGGATCTATGTCCGCCGGTATGGGGCCTGGCTGTAGAGGATTCTATCCAAAACCGCCAAAAACCCGCCGCTCATCTCGTGATTTTTGCCGTTGGAAGCGGGTGAACAACTGTGCTAGAATCTAAAGTGCGGAGGGATTCCCTCCGACGAGCATATCGAATGAGCATATCGAAACAAGAAAGGTAGGGTTACGATGGATTTTAAACCGTATGGCCTGATTCCGGCAATGGTCACCCCGACCAACAAGGATGAGTCGCTGAATGTACCGGCGCTGCGCAAGCTCACCAACTATCTCATCGAGGAAGGCGTACACGGCCTCTTCCCGATCGGTACCTGCGGAGAGAGCTACGCGCTTTCCGACAGCGAAATCCGCACCGTGCTCGAGACGGTCAAGGACGAGGCGAAGGGCCGTGTCCCCGTTTATGGCGGCATCAACCAGATCACCACCCGCGGCGCGGTCAAGATGGCTCAGATGGCCGAGGAGGTCGGTGTCGACGCCATCTCGATCCTCACCCCCTTCTTCCTTGTGCCCGATCAGGAGGAGATCTACGAGCATTACAAGACGATCGCCGAGAACACCTCGCTGCCGATCATCCTCTACAACAACGCCCCCAAGACCCATGTGGGGATCGCGCCGTCCACCGTTGCCCGGCTCGCCAAGATTGACAACATCGTTTCGATCAAGGATTCGACCGGCGACCTGACCACCACCGAGGAGTACATCCGCTTGACCCGCGGGGAGAACTTCCATGTGCTGATGGGCCGCGATACGATGATCTATGCCGCCCTCTGCTACGGCGCGTCCGGTTCGATTGCCGCCTGCGGCAACGTCGCCCCCCGCATGATGGCCGACATCTACAACAAGTTCATGGCCGGGGATCTCGAGGGCGCCAAGGAGCTGCAGTACAAGGTGGCCCCGCTGCGCATCGCCTTCTCGATCGGCACCTTCCCGGCGGTCATCAAGGCGGCCCTGCAGATGCTCGGCATCGACTGCGGCTATGCCTTCCGCCCCGCCGGCCCGCTCAATGACGATGAACTGAAGCAGCTTGAAAAGATCCTGAAGGAGGTCGGCGTCCTCTAGGACCCCACCCCTCGACAGGCCCGGCGCCTCCCTGCCCGGGCCTGTTTTGGTTTATCCATCAGGCCGGCGGACCGCCGGGGAAAAGGAGTGATCACCGTGGAAAAAGGCCCATATGTCTACCTGCCGCAACCGGTACTGCCCGAGGCGGTCGATTATCTGACCGAGCATGGCTATACCCTGCTGCATGGAAATGGAACGTTTGAGGAGAGGCATCTCGCCATCTGCGACGCCATCCTGCTGCGGACACTGCCGTTCGACGGGTCGGTGCTGGCAAGAGCCCCCCGGTTGCGGGTGGTGAGCAAAAACGGCGTGGGGGTCGATTCGATCGATGTCGACGCCTGTACCCGCCGGGGGGTCTATGTGACCAACACCCCCGAAGCCAACTACATCTCGGTGGCCGAACAGACGATGCTGCTGATGCTCGGCTGTGCCCGCCAGCTCTACGCGGTTACCCGCTTTTTCCGCAATGAAACCCCCGATTTCCACCGCAGGGATGCCTATCCCGGCCGCGAGCTCTGCGGCAAGACGCTTGCGATTGTCGGTTGTGGCCGGATCGGACGCCGGGTGGCCGAGCTGGCGCTGGCCTTCGGGATGCGGGTGCTGGGCTACGATCCCTACCTGCCGCCCGAACGCTTTCCCGCCGGAGTCGAGCGGCTGGAGACGCTGGAGGAGGCGTTCCGGCAGGGCGACTATGTCTCGCTGCATATGCCGGGCAGCGCGGAAACCCGCGGGCTGATCGGGAAGGAGCATTTTGCCCTCATGAAGCCGACCGCCTACTTCCTCAACCTCGCCCGCGGCTCGCTTGTGCGGGAGGACGAGCTCATCGAGGCGCTGCGGACCGGCGTGATTGCCGGCGCGGGCCTGGATGTCTTTGCGCAGGAGCCGGTGCCGGGGGACAATCCGCTGCTGACGATGGAAAATGTGCTGGCCACCCCCCACGCGGCCGCCGATACCACCGAGGCGCTGACCCGCATGGCGTTGACCGCCGCCCGTTCGATCGATCAGGCGCTCTCCGGCCGCCGTCCCGATACCGCGGTCAACCAGCCGGTTGGGCTCTAAACGGCCTGCCGCAGCATTTCCCAAGCAAACCGCCGATACCACGAAAGGGTATCGGCGGTTTTTCGGTGACAAACAAAGCCGCGAATAGACGGGTGGTTTGCTTAAAACCCGGGGGAGCCGGCAGCTGCTGACCCCTTAAAAGGGGTAGGGAAAATCAGCCTCCCATCGTTTGCCCTGCTGCGGGACAAACGATCTCTTGCCAGGGCTTTTTTAGCTATCCCCCGGTGCAACCGGGGATTTTCTGAGACCTCAAGGCAACAAAACATCCCCCGCCGGTCATCCGGCGGGGGATGGGGCTAGAGCTCCATAAAGGCGTGGTAGGCGCCGCCCTCGTGCAGCGCATGGTAGAGGACCGCTTTACGCTCCAGCAGTTTCAGATAGATCTCCCGCCGGACCGCGTCGGGCAGGAAGGCGCCCGATTCCCCCTGTACCATCGCCTGGAAGGCTTCGGGAATGGAAGGATGGACACCGAGGGTGACAAACCCGTTCATCGCGGCGCCGAGCGAGCTCGCTTCGTTGTTGCGGTAGCGGATGACCCGCCGCCCATAGGCGTCCGCCTGGATGCGGCAGAAGAGGTCGCTTTTGACCATCCCGCCGGCGACGCTGACCTCCGACAGCCGCCCGGTGAGCGACTCGATGAGATCGAGATTGTCGGCAATCTCCAGCGCGATACCCTCGAGGATGGCCCGCTGCATCGCCGCATGGGTGGTGCCGAGCGAGAGGTTAAAGAAGATGCCTTTCGCTCGCGGATTCCAGTAGGGGGCGGCGCTGCCCTCGAAATGAGGCAGCATCATCACCCCGTTCGAGCCGGGCGGGACGCCGTCCGCCTCCCGGTCCATGGTGACAAACGGTTTGGGATCGTCCGCGAGATCGGGGCGGAACTGTTCGCGGAACCAGCGGTAGATCGATCCGGAATTGAAGATGGAGGCTTCGGCCACCCAGTTGCCGGCAATGGCCGACGCCTGGCAGAGCACCCGGCAGTCGGCGTCAAAGACCGGACGGTCGGCATAACCGATGACGAACGATCCGGTACCGGTGTTGGCCTCGGCGTGGCCCGGCTGGATGACCCCCAGCGCCAGGGCGGCGTTCTGCTGATCCCCGCCCGAAACGATGACCGGGATGCCGGCCGGCAGGCCGGTGAAGGCGGCGACCTCCGCCCGCAGCTGCCCCGCGACCGAACCGGGGGCGACCAGCTCACAGAGGTGGTCGGGGGTGATGCCGGCCATGCCGAGCAATTCCTCGTCCCAGCGGAAGGATTCGATGTTCATCAGCATCGTCCGGCTCGCCTGGGTCCAGTCGGTGACATACCGTCCGGTGAGCTGATAGATGACATAGTCCTGCACGCCGATAAATTTGTCGGCCGCCATATAGATATCCGGCTCGTGGTCGCGCAGCCAGAGGATCTTGTTGAGGACAAAGAAGGGGTTGATGCGCAGCCCGGTTTTGCGGTGGAGGGAGGAGAGGCCCACCTCCCGCTCGAGCGCCTCACAGACAGGCAGCGAACGCTTGTCCTGCCACATGATGGCGTCCCGCAGCGGATGCCCCTCCCGATCCATCGGGATGAGGCTGGCACGCTGGCTGGTCACCGAGATGGCGTCCACCCGGATCGCCTCGTTCTCCTCGAGATACTCGCTCATCCGCCGCAGGACGGTCACCGCCGCCTCCATCCAGCTCTCGGGATTCTGTTCGACATAGGAGGGCTGGGGGAAGGTGGTGTGGTACTCGAACCCACAGGTGTGGAGCAGATTGCCGGTATGGTCATAGAGCACCGCGCGCATGCTCGAGGTGCCGATATCCAGCGCGACGATGTGCGGCATGGCGATCACCGTCCTTCAAAGAAGGCCATGTACTTTTTGACGACCTCGGCGACGGCGCCCTGCTGCATCAGCGCAAGCTCGCTGAGATGGGGTTTCTTGCCCTCGGCCGCGAGACGTTCGGCCGTCTTGTCGACGGTATAGACCGAAATCTCGGTGTTGACGTTGATCTTGGTGACGCCGTTTTCGATGCAGCCGCGGATCTTGTCCTCCGGGGTGCCCGAGCCGCCGTGCAGCACCAGCGGGATGCCGCAGGCCTCGTTGATCGCCTTGGTGATGTCCACCCGGACGTTGGGGGTACCCTTGTACATGCCGTGCACCGTGCCGACCGAAACGGCCAGCGCGTCGACGCCGGTTGCTTTGATAAAGTCGGCGGCCGCCTTCGGATCGGTGTAGATCTCCTTGTCGTCGGCGGTTCCCTCGTGGGAATGCTCACCGGCGGCCAGGCTCCCCAGCTCGGCCTCGACCGACACACCGCAGGCGTGGGCGATGTCGCAGACCAGCTTGGTGTTGGCGATGTTCTCGGCATAGGGCAGCGCCGAACCGTCGTACATGACCGAGGTAAATCCGGCGCGAATGGCCCTGTAGATCACGTCCAGCTTGGCGCAGTGGTCGAGATGGAGGCAGACGGGCAGCCCCTGCTTCATTTCGAGCGCACGGGTGACCGCGACGACATCCTCGAGGTCCATGTTGGTGAGATATTTGGCGCCAAAGGCGACGATGACCGGACGGCCGGTCTCCTTGCCCGCCTGCATGACGCCCTTGATGGTCTCATAGTTGTAGACGTTGAACGACCCGATGGCGTAGTGGTTCTTGTAGGCATCCGCCAGCATGGCGTTGAAATTTTGCAGCATCGAAGCTTCCTCCTTATATAGCTGTACCAAAGCGGGTTCCCGCTTTGGTACAGGATGGGACAGCCCGGACCGAACCGGCCTCCGGTTCGGCGGGCAGCCCTAATATCATCGCAGATTACTTCTTCAGGTTCTCCAGCCAGGCCTTGAATTCGGGATGGTCGAGCACTTCCTTGTTGATGACAAACCGTCCGCCCTCGCCGGCGAGGAAGGAGGCCATATCGGCAGCCAGCAGATAGGGGGAGTTGGAGAGGGCGTCGCTGGTGGTGCCGGCCAGGTGGGTGGTCAGCGTGACATTGTCCAGCTCGAGGAAGGGGCTCTTGGGATCGATCGGCTCGGTGGTGAAGACGTCGAGCGCGGCGCCCTGGATGCGCTTCTCCTTGAGGGCCTCGGCCAGCGCGTCCTGATCGACCAGGCCGGCGCGGCTGGTGTTGATGAAGATGGCGGTCGGCTTCATCATGCCGATGAGCTCCTTCGAGATCATCCCCTTGTTCGCCTCGGTCAGACGGGCGTGCATCGAGACGATATCGGCGGTCTTCATCAGCTCTTCGAGCGACACGGGGGTGCAGCCGGCGGCCTTGATCCGCTCGGGATCGGCGTAGGGATCGTAGACGATGACGTTCGCCTCAAAGCCGGAGAGCTTTTTGGCCACGAGCGAACCGATGTAACCGAAGCCGACGAGACCGATCGTCTTGCCGCCCAGCTCGATGACGTTGTCCGAATTCGAGAAGGTCTTGCGCCAGCCGCCCTCTTTGATCGACATATGCGCGCGGGCGATGTTGCGGGCCTCGGCGAGCATCAGGCCGATGGCGAAGTCGGAGACGGCGTGGGCGTTGCGGCCCATGACATTGAAGACGAGGATGCCGCGCTTGGTGGCCTCTTCGACGTTGACGTTCTCCAGTCCGGCGCGGGACACGCCGACCATCCGCAGCTTGGGCATCGCATCCATCACCTTGGAGGAGACGGCGATGAAAAGACCCATCAGAATCTCGGCGTCCTTGCCGTGCTCGAGCACCAGCGGCTCGCAGGGCTCAATCTCGGGGCCGCGCTTCTCGACCTCGAGGCGGCGGTACTGCAGCTGATCCCAGGAGGGCTCCCAGTCGCCGGCGTAGACGACGTCACCGTAGGGGGCGAGGTACTTGTCCCAGGCGCCCTGGAACCCCTTGACGGGGATCATCGCGTCGCCGAGAAGAATCGCTTTCGTTTTTGCCATGATCGATCCACTCCTTTTCTGTTTGCAGGTCATGTATATTTTACTACTCTTTACGTCGAACTTACCGTAGTGTTCCTACGGTTCCCATGATAGCAGATGCGGCGGACACTGTCAAGACGGTTTTGCCCCTCTTGTGGGGAAAATGCGAAGAAATACCGCGGCGGGCGGTCAGGTCTTGTTTTTCGCGACGGCGACGCGGGAGCGGTCGACCTGCAGCTGGGCGCTGTCCCCCAGCCGGAGGGCGAGGGTGGTATAGAGCATGTCGGTGATGGTCATCTGGATGATGCGGCTGGTCAGCGCATCCGAGCGGTAGCGGGTTTCGAGCGAGGAGGAGAGCAGCAGGCAGTCAGCCGCCCGGGCGGCGCTCGAGCTGGGGTAGCTGGTGACCGCCGCCACCGGGCATTGCCGCCCCTTTGCGATCGAGACGGCGTCGAGGATCTCCCGGCTCTCGCCCGAGTGGGTGATGGCGATGAGCAGATCGTGCGGGCCGAGGCCGGAGGTCAGGATGTTGATCATATGGGGATCGTTCTCCTGCAGCGCGTGGATCCCCAGCCGGACGAGCTTGTGGTAGCAGTCGAAGGCGATGGCGGCCGAGGCGCCGATGCCGATGACCAGCGTGCGCCGGGCGCCGCGGATCATCCCGACCAGCCGCTCCAGCTCGCCGGCGTCGATGATCTCCCGGGCATCCTCCAGGCTGCGCACCGTGTGATGGATGACCTTGTCCCGGATGACCGCCTGCGAGTCCTCCTCCGAGACCTCCTCATAGATATTTTCGGCGCTGCCGTGCGCCAGCTCCTGGGCAATCCCCACCCGAAAGACCTGGTAGGAGTCGCAGTCGAGCTTGCGCAGAAAGCGCATAATGGTCGGCTCGCTGACCCCACAGGCCTTGGCGAAGTCGGACAGCGAGCTCATCATGACGCTGTCCGCGTGGGCGAGCACATGATCGGCGACCTGCCGCTGGGAACTGGAAAAGGTGTTGTAGCGGGCGCGAATCCGCCCGAGAAGATGGTTGTCCAATGCGGTTCCTCCATCCTGTCTAGACTGCTTTTATTGTAGCATATCCCGCCCGCCGGAGCAAATCCCCCGGGGGTTGACAGCCGAAGAAAAGACTGCTATTATATCGTTAATCGATATATCGCGATACGACTTGTCGGGAGGCGATAGGATGAGCGAACAGGGAGCGCTGACCGAGGCGGCCTATTATATCCTGCTATCCCTTTTAGAGCCGCGGCACGGCTACGGGATTATGCAGTATGTCGCGGAGATCAGCGGCGGCCGGGTCCACCTGGCGGCCGGCACCCTCTATGGCGCCCTCACCAACCTCTGTGACCGGGGCTGGATTGAGGAACGGCCGGGTGCGCGGGGCAGCCGCAACAAGCGGGAATACCGGATCACCGACGCGGGGCGGGAGGCGGTCCGGCGGGAGCTCGGCCGGCTGGAGGAGCTGGCCGGCAATGGCAGGAGAATATTGGGGGAGGCGCAGGAATGATGGAAAAACGCTATCGACTGTTCTTCGACTTTGAAGAGGAGGAACGCTGGATCAACGAGCGGGCGGCCGAAGGCCTGCTGCTGCGGGCGGTGCACTACCCTCGGTACGATTTCGAACGGGGGGAGCCCGGCAGCTACATCTACCGGATGCAGCTGCTGCGGCAGGGGGTCCGGCGCCCCGAAAGCCGCCGCTATCTCGAGTTCCTCGAGGAGATGGGGATCGAATATGTCGACCACGTCGGGTGCTGGATCTATCTGCGCCGGCCGGCTGCCGAGGGACCGTTTGAGCTGCAGCCCGATCTCGATGCCCGCATCGCGCAGGTTGGCCGCGTCCGAACCGTCATGTGGGTCGGCTTGATCCTCGAGATCGTCGCGTCGGCGGCCCAGCTGCCCTTCCTGCTCGATTGGGCATTCGGTTCGGGAGAGGCCGCCTGGGCCAACCTGCTGGTTTTGTTGTTCGGCCTCGGTGTGGCGGCGGCAATCGGCTGGGAGCTCCGGCGGTTGGACCGCAAGCTGCACCGTATGCGCTCCGACCGGCAGATTGGGGAATCCTGACGGCGCAGTGAGCGAAAAAAAGACGTCCCGATTGTACCGGGACGTCTTTTGTGTATCCATTTCGGAATCTCGGAAGCAGGGCTTACCGGTCCTCCGTCTCCTTCACCTCGTGGACCGAGATGGCCTCCTCGAGGATGACGGTGGCGTTCTCCTCGTGCAGCGGCTCGCCGATTTCAGGCGCGGGGGTTTCCTTCTGCCCGATCGAGAGCAGCAGGTTTAAGATGATGCCGAAGATGGCCGCGCCCGCGACGCAGGGGACATTTAAGCCGAAGAAGGGGATGTTGCCGCCGAAGGCGTACTGGCCGCCGACACCGATGACCATGATCGAGGCGATGACGGCGATGTTCTTGGAGGAGAACATGTCGGTCTTTTTGTCGATCATGATGGCGATGCCCTGGGCGGCGATGGCGCCGAAGAGGTAGACCTCCATGCCGCCGATGACGGCGGTCGGGATGGCGTAGATAGCGTTGATGAGCGGGGTGAAGCAGGCGACGATCATCGCGATGACCGAGGCGCAGAGCAGCACGGGGATCGAGAAGACCTTGGTAATCGCCATGGCGCTGATGTTTTCGCCGTAGTTGGTGCCGGCCGGGCCGCCGACCGCACCCGCGACCATGTCGCCGATGCCGTCGCCAATCAGGTTGAGACCGAGCAGGTCGGCGATCTTATACCGCTTGTTCGAGCCCTTTTTGCGGGCGAGGTCGTTGATGTAGATGTCAAGCTGATAGACGTGGGCGGTCGATTCGGGGATGGTCGCGATGGCGATCGGCATGATCGCGGCGACGGCCGCCCAGGAGGGGGTGGGCAGGGTGAAATGGGGGAGCTTCAGAACCCCGGGGATCACCTCGATGCCGCTGCCGGACATATCGGGCAGCACCCGGAAGAGATTGACATCGGCCGCGAAGTAGAGGATGGCGGCGACGATGCAGCCGACCAGCGGACCGAGCAGCAGCGGGATCTGGCCCCAGACCCCCTTTAAATAGACCGAGAAAAAGATGGTGGCGAGCAGGGTCACCAGGCTGACAACCCAGACCCAGTCGGTGTCGACGCTGCCGGCGGGGGAGGCGTCGGTAAGCGCGTTGCCGGCGAGCGTCAGGCCGATGATCATCGCAATCGGACCGGTGATGGTCGAGGGGAGCACCTTCTCAATCGCTTCCCGTCCGAACCGCTTGATGATGAGGCCGGCCGCGATCGAGACGAAACCGGACATGATGATACCGAACTGTGCCTGCGAGATGAGGGGATCGGGCAGCAGCTGGCCCATCTCCGCGCCGCCGGTCAGGCCGAGAATGGCCGAGAGATAGGCGAAGCTCGAGCCGTAGTAGAGCGGCAGCTTGCGGCCGGTGATGAGGATGAAGCAGATGGTCGCAAGGCCGCTGGCGAAGATGGTGGTCGAGATGTGGAAGCCGGTCAGCAACGCGACGGTGACCGTCGCCGGGAACATGACGATGACCTGCTGGAGCGCGTACAGGATGAGTCTCCAGGGGGACGGACATTCGTCGGGCAGATAGCCGATCGCTTTGGTGCGGGTATCGGATGCCATGGGGGTACCTCCTCGTTGTGGATATCGCCGCATCCGGTCCCTCGAACCGGCCGGATGCTCGGGCATGCAATCTGCGGCGGGCGGACGGTCCCTCCGAAGGGCCTGTCCGCCGGATGGCTGCCGCCCATCCCTTTTTCGCCGCAATCCGGTACATTATAGCACCGCGCCAAACCCCCTGTCAAGCGGTTCAAACTGCGAAACGGCGGGCAGCGATCCCGGGCGATGGAGGACCGAAGAGGGCGTTTTTGTGGGGAGGAGGCGTTTGCGGGTCGTTCGCTTCTGCGCCGCGGGCCTGCCGCCTACCCGGCCGGATCGGCATTCAAAAGGGCCCATCGGACGATGGACCCCTTGGCATAACCGTCACCGGCCGGCAGCTGGCCGGCGGTTTACGCGGGCGGCGTATCCTGCGCCGCGAGCCCCAGCCGTCCGGCAAAGTAGTCGCGGTTGTAGCGGTAGGCGGGGGAATCGGGTTTGACGCGGCCGGCCTGCTCGTTGTAGGCGTTGGCCCGGCGGTAATCCCCCATCCGATCGTAGACGACCGCCAGCTGGATGGCGGGCAGATAGTCGTAGCAATCGGGGAGGACAAAGCCGCCCGAGCGGTCGTTGCGCGGCCGGGAGAGGGCGGTCTCATACCAGAAGGCCGCCTCGGCATACCGCTCGCGGTCGAGAAAATACCGCCCGATGTCGCAGCAGACCTCGGCGCGCGGGGCATCGAAGGCGAGGGAGGCGAGCAGCGCGCCGATCGTCTCCCGTTCCCGCCCGAGTCCGGCGTAGCACTGGGAGAGAAAACGGCAGGCCTCGATGACGTTTTCCACCCAGCCCTTGCCCTCGTCGAGAAACCGCTCGAAGACGGCGGCCGCCTCCGCCAGCTGATGGTGGTAAAAGAGCTCCCGCCCGTAATAAAACTGCTGGCGGGGGTCGAGGGGGATCCCCTTTTGCAGCATCGTGCGGAAGATGCGCAGGTTGCGGTCGGGATCGCTGGGATGCAGCTTGCGGTGGGTGACGGCAATCTCCGTATAGAGGATGTTGCCGAACGGCGGCACCACCTCATGCACCGCGCCCACCCAGACCGGCTTGTGGAGGTTGCGGATCAGCCGCTCCCGATAGTAGGAAAAGGTGGGGCGGCCCTCCCCGTCGAAGGCGACGTTGTAGCGCATCATGACGACATCCACGTCGGCGGAGAGCGTCTGGCGCAGGGTGCGGAAGGCGGCCCGGTCGGCCTCCTCGAGCAGATCGTCGGCGTCGAGCCAGAGACAGTAATCGCCGGTCGCCTGCAAAAAGGCGTGGTTGCGGGCGGCCGCGAAGTCGTCCATCCAGGGAAAATCGAAGATTTGGTCGGTGTAGCGGGCGGCAATCTCTTTGGTGCGGTCGCTGCTGCCGGTGTCGACCAGGATGATCTCGTCGACCAGATCGGCGACACTGGTAAGACAGCGCGCGAGGACATCCTCCTCGTTGCGGACGATCATGCACAGGCTGATGGATGGCATAGGTTTCCCCCTTCCCGCCGCGCACGGCGGCACGGCGCTGCCCCATCCTATGCGCCGGGGGGATATTTGCTGCCTCGTTAGGCCGGCCGGGCGGGATTTTCTGTGGGAGACGGCGGAAGATAGCGCCGTGCGAGCAGCAGGGTCAGCCCCAGGGTGATCAGCTCGGCTGCCGGGATGACCAGCCATACCCCCGTCATGCCGAGCCAGGAGGCAAGCAGGAGCAGCAGCGGCAGGACGGCAAAGAGCGCCCGGGTCATCGAGATGAGAAAGGCGGGCAGCGGGCGGGCCATCGCCGCAAATACGGCGGACATCACGAGGTTCGGCCCCATGAGCAGAAAGGCGAGGCTGTAAAGCCGCATCCCTTCGACCGCGATGGTGGCGAGGAGGGGATCGGCGTCCCGATTGAAGGCGGCGACGACCGGTTCGGCGCAAAGGATGCCGGCCGTGCAGCAGAGCATCCCGGCGGCCGCCGCGGTGACCAGCGCCAACCGCAGGATCCTGCCGACGGCCTTGGGGTCGCCCGCGCCGGTCGCGCGGCTGATGAGCGGCTGGATGCCCTGTCCCAGGCCGGTGAAGATGGCGACGACGATCAGCGCGAGATTGGCGATGATGCCGTAGGCCGCCACCCCGATATTGCCCGTGAGGCCCAGAATGGCGTAGTTGAAAAAGAGCATGATGATGCCGGAGGAGAGCTCGCCGATGAGGGCGGAAAGACCGGTCGAGAGGATGCGGAAGAAGGAGGCGGGCGCGGCCGGAATGGGCCCGAAGCCGAAGCGGCAATGGCCCCGCAGCTTGTGGAGCGAGAGGATCAGCAGGCTGATGATGGGGGAACATCCGGTGGCAAAGGCGGCGCCGAACATCCCGAGGCCGCAGGGGAAGATGAAGAGGTAGTCGAGCAGCACATTCGACAGGCTGCCGAGGACCATGCCGGCCATCGCGAGCCCCGGGGCACCGTCGTTACGCACAAAGGCGAGCAGGACGTTGTTGAAGATGAAGGCGAGCGAGAAGGCGCACATGGTGCGCAGATATTCCCCGGCGAGGGCGAGGATCTCCCCCTCCGCCCCCAGCAGCCGGGCGAGATCGAAGGCGAACAGCACCCCGGCCGCCGTGCAGATGAGGCCGAACAGCAGTGCCAGCAGGATGCCACGGGTGAAGGCCCGCCTGGCCCGCGCCTCATGGCCCGCCCCGCGGGCGATGGCATAGCGGGTGGCGGCGCCGCTGCCGATCATCAGCCCACAGCCGCTGATGAGGCTATAGACGGGGATCACCAGGTTGAGGGCGGTCAGCCCGTCGCTGCCGACGCCGGTCGCGATAAAATAGGTGTCGGCCAGGATATAGCAGCTGATTCCGAGCATCCCGAGGATGTTGCCCGAGGCATAGCGCAGAAAGCTGCCGGTCAGTGTGTCCATACAGAACGCCTCCCCATGGAAGAAATCACAACAAAAAAGCACCCGTTTTCCCACGCTTTCAACGGCCTGCGGCGTGGAAATCAGGTGCGGGATCCCGCCATCCGGCGACGGCGGGCGCATGCCCTATTATAACAAACCCGGCGGCCGCTTGTCAAATCGGGCGGCGGCGTGGTATAATAGCCACGGAAAGGCCGGCAGAAGGCCGGCCTGGGACGATGGTACAGCGGACGGAGGTGTTCGGGATGACGCGAAAGAAGGCACGGTTTGTGACGGTGGCCATGCTGGTGACGGCGATCCTCTTGACGGTCAATGTGGGGCTGCGCATCGGGGTGGGCTACTACGCCTGGCTCGGCTGCGACTGGCTGCTGTGGGTCAATCTTCTGACGATGGTCCTCAGCTGGGTGACGGTGGTTCTCCAGTGGAAAAACAACGGCAGGGGGTGCCGGAAGGCGCAAAATCCGACCGAAAGGTAGTTGCGCCGGGCGGACGGCCATGGTATCATGAAACCGCAGTGCAAAGCGCAGCCCGGCAGCCTGCCGGCAAGGAGAAAGGTGGAACGGATCGGAATGATGAAGAAGACAATTTGGCTGGCTACCGCTCTTGTGTCGGCCGCAACCTCGTTCATCCTGAGCATCACCAGCCTCAAAAAGTATGGCAACCGCCGGGATTGGGACGCCGCGATGGTGCTCAGCCTCGTGGCCATCGTCCTCTGGCGGCTGAATGCCATCGTCGCGCTCTTCCGCTATCTCCGCAGCGGGGAAGAGGAAGAAGCCTAGGCCGGACCGGTGGATCCGCTGCAGCAGGATGCAAAGGGCTTTCCCGAAAGAGGGGAAAGCCCTTTTGTGTTGGCATGATGTTGGGCGAGGCCTCAGAGGATGGCGCTCAGCTCTCGGAGGGTCTGGAACCGCCAGTCGGGGGCGCAGTCGGCCTCCCGGTGGACGAGTACCGTCTCCATCCCCGCCCGATGGCCGCCCTCGACATCCGCCTTGGGGTTGTCGCCAACCATCAGACAGCGGTCGGGATCGCCGGCAAGGCCGCGGGCGTAGCGGAAGATGGCGGGATGGGGTTTGTCGTAGCCGAGCGCCCCGGAGACGATCATCCCCGAAAAAAAGCGGTCGATGCCGAGCGCCCGCACGATATCGGGCAGTTCGGGGTAGTTGTTCGAGAGGATGTAGTTCCGCCAGCCCCGGTCGCGGGCCAGCTCGAGGATGAAGACGGTGTCCTCATAGAGGGTATATTCCGCGGGGTCGAGGATGAGCGGGCGCACCGCATGGGCGGCCCTGCGGGCGGTGTCGGTGGGGACGCCCAGCGTCTCGTAGACAAACTGAAAACGCCGTGCCATCGCCGCCCACCAGGCCTCTCCCACCACCGCGGGGGTGGGCCTGTCGGCGGTATGCCAGCAGAAACCCTCCCGCATCAGCTCCCGCAGCGCCACAAAATCGATCCGGACGGCGGGGTCGGTCTCCTCAAGCGCCCGCCGCACCGAGAGGCTCCAGATCATCGGCGATTGGGCGAGGGTGCCGTCAAAATCCCAAAAAATTGCTTTCTGCATCGAGGTGGACATCCTTCCTTCTCC
>CASGDD010000047.1 GCA_949300115.1 uncultured Oscillospiraceae bacterium
TCCGGACAAAATCGAAAGGCTGCCCCCAAAAGTCGATCGCAGACCCAATCGACTTTTTAGGGCAGCCTGAAACGCAGCGGTATGGCACGCGCTTTGCTTGCTGGGGAAAGGTCAGATGAGGTTTTCGATGTAGTGGACCACATCGCCCACCGTCCGGATACCCTCGGCGTCCTCGTCGGGAATCTCGATATCGAATTCCTCCTCGAGGCTCATCACCAGGTCGACGACGTCGAGCGAATCGGCGCCGAGATCCTCCACGAGGTCGGTATCCATCGTGATGGAATCCTCATCCGCGTCGAGCTGATCACAGAGGATGGTTCTTACCTTTTCAAATACCACAAAATTGCCTCCTTTCATCGGATATGCTGTCGCCGCAGCTCGGGAAGGAGCGTGCGGGAGGTTCGCGCCCGTGGGCCGGAACCCGCAGGCTTGGGTGCAAGGCCGTGCCGCCCGGAAGGGAGGACGGCGGCCTGTTTCGCAACGCTTGAGGTGCGGGAGCCATTCCCAGCCGGCCGGGAAATAGCTTCCTGCGAGAACAACGATAACACAAAGTCGCGCGGGACGCAACCTCTTTTTCCAATTTGGCCCCAAAAGTTCGCGAAATGGGCGGGGGAGCCGCTCGAAACAGCCGGCATAGCGGCGGCGGCAGGGGAATAGGGATAACTAACGGCCGGCATCGGCCGGGGAGGGGAGGCGACGGCGGGATGCGGAAGGGACAGCGGCTGCTGATTCTCCCGCTGCTGATGCTGATGCTCTGCGGCGGCTGCGGGCGGAGTGACGCGGTCATCCTCGGGCTCGATCTCGAGCTGTCGGGCAAGCATGCCCTCTATGGCACCGCCTGTGCCGATGGGGTGCGGCTGGCGGTCGAGGAGAAGAACGCGGCGGGCGGGCTGCTCGGCCGTCCGGTGGCGCTGGCCGAGATGGACAATCGTTCGCTCGGGTCGGAGGCGGCGCTGGCCGCGCTGCGGCTGGAGGGGCTGGAAAGGGCGAGCGCGGTGATCGGGCCGTCGACCTCAGGCACCGCCAAGGCGGTGGCCGGCAGCGGGGTTGCGCTGCCGGTGATCGTGCCGACCGCCACCGCCGACGATCTGATGGCGGCGGGGGAGGCGCCGATCTTCCGGCTCTGCTACACCGACCGGACGCAGGGACGGGTGATGGGCAGCTTCGGCCGGGCGCTGGGACTGTCGCGGGCGATGGTCATCACCGAGAGCAGCTCGGATTATGCCCGCGGGGCCTCCGACGCCTTCATCGAGCGATTCGGGGAGATGGGCGGCGAGATTGCCGGACAGCTGTTCTATCCGAGCGGGGAGAGCGATTTCCACCCGCTCATCACCCGGATGCGGGCCGAGCGGTTCGACTGCATCTTCCTGCCCGGCTATTACGGCGAGGCGGGGCTTTTCCTCCGCCAGCTGCGGGCGTGGGGGATCGAGGTGCCGGTGCTCGGCTGCGATTCCTTCGATTCCCCGGCCATCGAGACGATTGGCGGGCGGGCGCTGGGAGCGATCTACTTCTCCAACCACTGCGACCCGGCCGATCCGGCGGTTGAGGCGTTTGCCGGCAGATTCCAGGCGCGCTTCGGCTATGCCCCCAACGCCTATGCCATCCTCGGCTATGAGGCGGCCCGGCTCTCCTTCCAGGCGATCGAGCGGGCGGGCTCGGACGATCCGGCGGCGGTGCGGGCGGTGCTCGAGGACCCCGATTTTTACTATGAGGGGCTCACCGGCGGGATGCGCTTTGACGGGGAGGGGAACGCGGTCAAACGGGTGTGGATCAATACCATCGACGAGGGGGCGCGCTACGCGCTCGGCGAGGGGAGGGAGGACTGATGGCGGCGGCACAGCTGGCGTGCGGTCTGTCGCTCGGCATGATCTACGCGCTCATCGCGCTGGGGTATACCCTCGTCTTCGGGGTGCTGCGGATGGTCAACTTTGCCCACTGCGATGTGATGATGGTCGGGGCCTATGCCGGCTACTTCGCCTCCCGGTGGTTTGGCTGGGGGCTGCTGCCCGCGATGGCGGCGGCGGTCCTCTGCTGCGCGCTGCTCGGCGCGGCCATCCACCGCTGGGTGATCCATCCGCTCGAGCGGGCGGGGGGCATCTCGCTGCTGACGGGGGCGCTGGCGGTCTCGCTCATCCTCGAATATGGGATGATGGCCCTCTGCGGCGCCCAGCCGCGGGCGTTCGAGGGGCAGTTTGCCGGTGGGGTTCTCCATCTCGGGCGGCTGGCGCTGCCCCGCGACCGGATGCTCGTCCTTCTCTTTAGCGTGGCGATGTTCCTGCTGCTCGAGTGGACGCTCGGCCATACCCGGGCGGGCCGGGGGATGCGGGCCTGCGGCAGCGACCGGCTGGCGGCCTCCCTCTGCGGGATTCAGCCGGCGCGGGCGGGACGGACCGCCTTTGTGCTCGGCAGCGGGATGGCGGCGGTGGCGGGGGTGCTCTACGGCGGGATGTTCTATCTCCATCCGCTGATGGGGGCGGCGCCGGGGCTCAAAGCCTTCTGTGCGGCGGTGATCGGTGGGATCGGCTCGATCCCGGGGGCGGTGCTGGGGGGACTGACCCTCGGCCTGGCCGAGACCTTCGCGACCGCCTTTCTGCCCACCGCCCTGCGGGACGCGACCGCCTTCCTGCTGCTGCTCATCCTCCTGCTGCTGCGCCCGCGGGGGATGCTCGGACGGGAGGAGCGGACATGAGCGGGCGGCGGATGCTCGGGGTGGGGCTGGCGGCGGCCCTCTGCCTGGGGGCGGTCTGGACGGCGGGCGACCGCTATGCCGCCGGGGTTTTCTGCCGGCTCACGCTCGCGGCCGCGGCGGCGGTGGGGCTGGATCTGACCCTCGGGCTGACCGGGCAGATCAGCCTCTGCCATGGTGCCTTCATGGGATTGGGGGCCTACGCGGCGGGGATTTTCGCGGTGCGGTATGGGCCGGCGGGGCTCTGCATGGGCCTGCTCTGCGGCATGGGATTGGCGGCGCTGACCGCCGGCGGCACCGGCTGGTTTGTTCTTTCGCTCCACGGCGACTACCTCGCGGTCGCGACCCTCGGGCTGGGGGAGGTGCTGCGGGTGGTTTTCGAGAACCTGCCGGCGGGCGGTGGGGTGCGCGGGCTCACCGGCATTCCCCGGACGACCGGGCCGCTTTTCTGCGCGCTGCTGCTCGTGGGAGTGCTGCTTCTGGCCTTCCGTCTCAAGCGAAGCCGGTGGGGGAGGTTCGCGGCGGCCATCGGGGCGGATGAACGGGCGGCGCTTGCCTGCGGGATTCCCGCCCATCCGGTCAAGGTGGCGGCCTTCGCCCTCTCGGCCGCGGTGACCGCGCTGGCAGGCGGGCTTTGGGCGGGGATGATCGGCTTTATCGCGCCGTCCGACTTCGCCTTCACCCGTTCGATCGATCTGCTGGCGGCGGTGGTGGCGGGCGGACCGGGGCATATCCTCGGCCCTGCCCTGGCCGCAGCGGGCATCGAGGGGCTGCACATCCTCTTTCAGCCGCTGGGGCGCTGGCAGATGCTGCTCTATGGGGTGGCGCTGGTGCTCCTGCTCCGCTTCCGCGCCGGACGCCGGGGGCACGGGGTGGGCCGGGCGCATCCACAGAAGTAGCGGGCAAGCCGGATGGGGGGAATCGCGTCCGCGGATAGCCGAAAATCGCGGGCGGTCATCCAGAGAGAGGGGCGGTAGATCTCTCCATCATGCGCGCAAACAATATCAAAAACAGGAGGGGCGGCGGAGGATGGAACTGGTGGCAAAGGGGCTGTATCGCCGCTTCGGCGGGGTGCGGGCGGTCGATGGGGTGGATGTGACCCTGCGGGAGGGGGAAACGGTCGGATTGTGCGGGCCGAATGGCGCGGGCAAGACGACGCTGTTCGATCTGCTGACCGGATTCGCGCGGCCGGATGGGGGGCATATTCGGCTGGATACCGGGCATGGTTGGCTGGAACTCACCGGCAAACCGCCCTACCGGTTCGCGCGGGCGGGGATTCTGCGCTCCTTCCAGCAGATTCGGCTGTATGGCGACCGGACGGTGGCGGAGAATCTCGAGCTGGCGCGGATGGGCTGCCGGCAGCGCTGCCTGCGGGAGGATGCCGAAGGGCTGCTCTATGAGCTGGGGCTGGCGGATGTGGCCGAACGGCCGGCGGGGGAGCTTGCCTACGGGCCGCGGCGGCGGGTGGAGATTGCGCGGGCGATTGCGGGCGGGGCAAGACTGCTCTTTCTCGACGAACCGGCGGCGGGGATGGGGAGGGAGGAGACTGCGGAGCTGGCCGGGCAGCTGACCGCCTGTCAGGCACGGCGCGGGCTGGGGATACTCCTCATCGAACATGATTTCGACTTTTTGGCGTCGATCTGCGACCGGGTCTATTGCATGGCCGAGGGGAAGATCCTGCGGGAAGGGCCGCCGGCGCGGGTATTTGGCGACCGGGCGGTGCGGGCGGCGCTGTTTGGCGAGTGAGGGGGGATGGGGCATGCTGCTGCGGTGCGAGGGGCTGTCGGCGGACTATCATGGCATTCCGGCGCTGCACGGGGTGGATTTCCAGCTGGCGGAGGGGGAATGTCTGGGCATTGTAGGGCCGAATGGGGCGGGCAAGACCACCCTGCTGGGGGTGCTGGCCGGGATCGTGCCGCTGTCGGCCGGCAGGATCGAATACGCGGGGGAGGCGATCGAGCGGATGCCGGTGGAGGCACGGGTGCGGCGGGGGATGGTGCTGGTGCCCGAGGGGCGGCGCGTCTTCGCCGGGCTGTCGATCGAGGAGAATCTGTTGGCGGGCGCCTATCTGCGCACCGATCGGGTGGCAGTGCGGGGCGATCTGCGGCGGTTTTACCGGCGGTTCCCCCTTCTTCATGCCCGCCGCCGGGAGGCCGCCGGGGCGCTCTCGGGCGGTCAGCAGCAGCTGCTCGCCATCGGGCGGGCGGTGATGGCCTCTCCCCGTCTGCTGGTCATTGACGAGCCCACCATGGGTCTCTCGCCCGCCGCCGCCCGCGAGGTCACCGATTTCCTCCGCACCCTCTCCACCGAGGGCCTGTCGATGATCTGGGCGGGAGAGAGGGGCGATTGCAGGATTTCGCCTGGAATCCGATTTGCTTTAGGCAAATCGGCGGCGAAATCCTGCACGCAATCGCGATGCCGGGCCGTGCCCGGAGCCATTTGCGCTGCGCGCTCCACGTTCTTGGGTAATGCAGACTTTCTGGTCGAGCGGCATCCAGCTGCGCGAGTGAAGAGTGAATGCAGTGAAGAGTTTTGGAGTGAGCGCAGGGCGCTCACATTCCGATAAGACCACCCGCACCCCGTGAGGGGTAACGCAAATAGTCCTCCTCCGGGGTACCCGGAGGAGGACTATTTCCATGAAGAAAGTTCTTGCGCTGGTTCTTGCGCTGACCATGGTGCTCGGCTTTGCCGCGACCGCGTCCGCTGCCGGTTATGGTTATGGCCGCTTCGAGCGCGACCTGTTCGTTGCCGGTTACAAGGTTCCTTACACCATCAATGGCGAGGAAGACACCGAGTTTGACGTTGAGGGCAACAAGGAATACACCGTCAAGGCTAAGATTGATGTCGACAACATCGTCAACTATCCGGATGTGATCGACGACATCTACGATGACCTCGATCAGGAATATCAGGTTCTCGAACTCATCAACCAGTACGCCAACTTCGATTTCTATGCTTCCGCCGACTGGACCGGTGAGGCCAGCAGCCAGCCTACCAGCATCTATGGCAATGGCAACCCGCTTTACACTGCGGTGGCTGCCTTGATCAGCAGCACTGATCCTGTGAACGGCACACCTTCGTCTACCATTTACAAAGAGCTTGTCGAAGCGGTTCAGAAGAACGGCAACAACTTTGAAAAAGGCTACAAATCCAACGCCTTCCAGTCTGCTGTTGCCGATCTCGATCGTGCGATGAGAAATTCCAGCTACGGTGTCAACAGCTTCTACGGCTACGAGGATGGCATCGCTGTCTATGCGACCTCCAAAGACAGCACCTATGCCACCGTCACCTCGGCCCCGACTGTCAAGTTCACCCGCGAGGGCAATGATACCTTCTGCAATGTCGAGTTCAAGGTTCGTTTCACCAACACGACCTTCCGCACTGCTGACGTTGATGTTGAAGTTAAGTACCTCTCCGGTGGCTCCGATACCAACATCCAGTACGAGCACACCGACACCCTTTCCTTCACCGTCTTCCAGGCTCAGTACCGCACCTTCACCGAGCAGGATGCCCTCATCGCCTTCGGTGTCACCCCGAACGCGGTACCCCCCCGATCCCCCCACCCCTAAAGAAGCCGGCGCGGGGGCGCCGGCACCACAACTCTTCACCTTTCACTGCATTCACTCTTCACTCGCGCAGCTGGGTGCCGCTCGACTGCAAGGTCTGTAATATCCAATTCCAAGTAGCGCGCAGCGCCATTGCCCGCCGGGGCTCCCGGCCGCCGCGGGCGATTGGCTCCGGGCACGGCCCGGCACCGAGATTGCGCCCAGGATTTCGCCGTCGATTTGCTTTACGCAAATCGGATTCCAGAAAAAATCATGCAATCGCCTGTTACTCAATCAGTCGGTAGAGGGCGGGTTTGTCGAGCAGGCGGACGCCG
>CASGDD010000048.1 GCA_949300115.1 uncultured Oscillospiraceae bacterium
CCGGCCGCGGCCGGGGTATGGAGAATGCCGAAGCGACAGCGGCCTTCTTCAATCGGACCCGGCCGGCTCGGATCATCAACTTCTCCCTCTTTCTGCACAGACGGGCGCCACTCGCCCGGATGATCGAGGAGGGGCGGTTTGTCCCTGCCGACGAACGGGAAAATTTGCAGGAGGATATCCAGCTGCTTCGCGCTCTCGAGCTAAACGGCGTCGTTTATGACAGCTTCTACGACTGTGTCGGACTTCGCGTCCGGGGTACGCTGCCGGAGGACCGGGAGAAGATGGTGGGACGGCTGGCGGAACGGCTGGCCGACACGCCGGAAGCGCTTTTTGCCTGGGTGCCGTAAGGCGGGGCACCGCCGCAGTGATCGGAAAATGTCGCAAAAAGGGCTGTCATTTTGACAGCCCTTTTGTCATGCCTGCCGGTCGCTGCTGTGCGAAATGCCCATTCTGCATCCGGCGGCATCCGGACTCTTGACAAAGCCGCCGGCAGGCGCTAGGATGTTCTCCGGTCTGATATGGGACTGAAGGGAGGGGACGGGGATGGAAGAGATCCGGCAGCTGCTCTGGCAGGTCAATCTGGGCATCATCCGGATGCGGGGGGCCTATGCCGCCTGGTGCAGGGAGCAGGGGATCGGCTACCATGAGCTGTTGGTTTTCTACTCGCTCTACTACCACCCGGAGGACACCACCCAGCGGACGATCTGTACGAGCTATCTGCTGCCCAAACAGACGGTGCACCATGTGGTCGCGTCGATGGTGCGGGCGGGATGGCTACTACTCGAGCCGAGTATCCGTTCGGGCCGGGAAAAGCGGCTGGTGCCAACCGCGCGTGGATGGGAGCGGATCCGACAGGTGATGGAGCCGCTCACCCGTCTGGAGACCGATGCGGTGGAGCGGATGGGGCGGAAAGAGGTGGCGGAGATGGTTCGCCTGATGGAACGGTACAGCGGGCAGCTGATCTCTGTAGCGGAGGAGGAAGCGGTATGAGAGGGAGAAAGCACAGCGATCCATCCTATTACGGCACCGAACGGATCGGGGCGGTGCTCTGGCGTACCGCGCCGCCGGTGATGCTGGCGCTGCTGATCCAGTCGCTCTACAACATCGTCGACAGTTTCTTTGTCGGCCGCTATTCGGAGGCCGGTCTGACGGCACTGTCGGTCATCGCGCCCATCCAGTGGATTGTGACCGCACTGGCGGTGGGAACGGGGGTGGGCGTCAACACCCAGATGTCCCGGCAGTATGCCGGTGGGCGGGAGGAGAAAGCACAGGAGACGGCGGGCACCGGTGTCCTGCTGTCGCTCATCATGTGGCTGCTTTTTTCCGTTCTGTCGGTGATCCTGCTGCCGCCCTTTATCCGCAGTTCGGCCAGCGACGCCGACGCGGTCGCCTATGGCATCAGCTACGGGATGATCGTCTGCGTCGGCAGCATCGGACTGTTTGTCGAGAGCATCTTCACCAAGGTGCATCAGGCGGAGGGCAATATGGTCCTGCCGATGGTGGCCCAGGTGGCGGGTGCGCTCTGCAATGTGGTGCTCGATCCGATTTTGATCTTCGGCCTCGGCCCCATTCCCGAGATGGGGGTGGCGGGCGCCGCCTATGCCACCATCTGCGGTCAGATTCTGGCGGCGGTAATTACTGGCATCGGCGGGTTCCGCCGCCCGCCCCGTCTGCGGACGATGATCGACGCGGCCAAAGCGATCTTCCACTACGGCTATCCCTCCATCCTCATGCAGTCGCTCTACACCGTCTATGTTGTCGTCCTCAACCTCATCCTGGCCGGCTTTTCGGACGAGGCGGTGACCGTGCTGGGCCTCTACTACAAGATCCAGACCTTCTTTTTTATCCCGCTCAACGGGCTGCAGACCTGTATTGTGCCGATTATCAGCTACAACTACGCCGCCACCCACTATGACCGGGTGCGGCAGACGGTCCGCTATGCGGTGGGGATCACCGCGGTCTTTATGGCGCTGGGAACCCTCTGCTTTGAGCTCTTTCCCACCGAGCTGCTGGGGCTCTTCTCCCGCTCGGAAGCGGTCTTCTCGATCGGGCGGACCGCTTTGCGGATCATTGGGCTGAGCTTTGTGCCGGCGACCTTCTCGTTTATGATGCCGGTCTTTTTCCAGGCAATCGGGCAGGGGGCCCCCAGCGTGCTGCTGGCGCTCTCGCGACAGATTTTCTGTCTGATTCCCATCTTCTATGGCTTTTCGCTGCTGGGACTCGACTACACCTGGATCGCCTTTCCGGCGGCCGAGATCATCACCGGCAGCATTGGGATTGTGCTCTACCTCTGGCAGATCCGGCAGTGGCGCCGGATGTTCGGCTACGAGGGATAATCGAGGCGAACGGCGTCTCCGGCAGGGAGGGGACGCCGTTCTTTTTATGCGCATGCGGTCGGAGGAGAGGGTAAAGCCGGTGTGATATTTTGATGACAAAGCGGCTGTCGGCCGGCAGGAGGGGTTGCAAAATCGGTCGAAGCGGACTATACTGAGATTGTATGTGTACCATTGACATGGCCGCCGGACGGGCGGTCGGTAAGGGAGGGAGATCCGAGGTGGACATATCCGGCCGAAGTAGCAAAGCAGGCGGCGGAGTTCATTCGATGTGCGGCGGGAGGGCCGCCTCGGCTTGGGCGTCCCTCTGACTGGCGCGTGCCCCTTCGCGAAGGGCGGCAGGCGTCTTGTTTCGTTCGGATGAACCCCCGCAGACCGGTATCCCCAGATGGGGGAGGCTGGATCTGCGGTTTTGCTTGTTTACCCCTTTGGCATTCGATTCTGTGAGGACAGACGGCAAGGGAGGGTCATTCCAATGGAAAGAAAGGCGCTGGAAGAGCAGTTTGCCTATCTGATGGAGCTGGTGGAAAACCGGCGGTATCGCGAGCTGCGGGATCAGCTGAATGAGATGAATGAGGTCGATATTGCGACCTTTCTCGAGGAGGAGCTGCCGGAGGACAGGATTGTCCCCGTCTTCCGGATGCTGCACAAGGATTTGGCGGTGGAGGTTTTTGCCAATCTGTCGCCCGACGTTCAGGAGCATATCATCCAGCTGGTCACCGACAAGGAACTGTCGGTGATTATGGATGAGCTGTATGTCGACGACGCGGTCGATATGCTCGAGGAGCTGCCCGCCCATCTGGTCAAGCGGGTGCTGCAGAGTGCGAATCCCGAAACCCGCAAGCTGGTCAACGAGTTTCTGAAGTACGGTGAGGATTCGGCCGGCAGCATCATGACCGCCGAGTTTGTCGACGTCAAGGAGAAGATGACGGTAGCCGACGCGATCGGCCATATCAAAAAAACAGCGGTCGACAAGGAGACGGTCTACACCTGTTTTGTCACCGATACGGCCCGGCATCTGATCGGGGTGGTGTCCCTCAAAAATATCTTTTTAGCGGATGACGATGCCAAAATCGGCGATATTATGGAGACCGATGTTATCGCGGCCCGGACGACCGACGACCAGGAGCAGGTGGCGCAGCTGTTCTCCAAATACGATCTGCTGTCGGTGCCGGTGGTCGACGCCGAGAACCGGCTGGTCGGTATTGTCACCATCGACGACGCGGTCGATGTCATGGAGGAGGAGGCCACCGAGGACTTCGAGCGTATGGCCGCCATGCTGCCGAGCGAGAAGCCCTATCTCAAGACAGGGGTCTTTGAGCTCGCCCGCAAAAGGATCCCCTGGCTGCTCTTCCTGATGCTGTCGGCGACCGTTTCGGGTCTGATCCTCGCCCACTACGAGGAGGCCATCGCGTTCATTCCGGCCCTTGTCTCGTTTGTGCCGATGCTGACCGGCTCGGGAGGCAACGCGGGCAGCCAGAGCGCGACGATGGTCATCCGCGGTATCGCGCTGGGGGAGATCGAGTTTCGGGACATCGGCCGGGTGCTGTTTAAAGAGTTTCGGGTAGCGCTGATCGCCGGTGTGGCGATGGTGGTGGTCAACGCGGTGCGGATGCAGATCATGTATCCGGGCGACTATCTGGTGATCGCGGTCGTCTCCTTCAGCCTCTTTGTCGCGATTGTCATCGCCAAGGCGATTGGCGGCTGTCTGCCGCTGATTGCCAAGGCGCTCAATCTGGATCCGGCGATTATGGCCTCTTCGCTCATCACCACCCTGGTGGACGCGGTGACACTGCTCATCTACTTTTCCATCGCGCTGCAGGTCTTTCAGATTCAGATGTAACGGCGGCTTATACCGGACAAAAAGCCCTCGATCCCAGCGGGATCGAGGGCTTTGCTGTGGGTTCAATGGCTATTCCACCGTGACCGATTTGGCAAGATTGCGGGGCTTGTCGACATCGCAGCCGCGCAGGACCGACATGTAATAGGCGAAGAGCTGCAGGGGCGCGACCTCCAGCAGCGGCATGAAGAGGTCGGGCAGGGCGGGCAGCGGCAGGACAAAGTCGGCGGCATCCCCCGCGTCGAGCCCCTCCTTGCAGAGCAGGAAGACACAGGCGCCTCGGGCTTTGACCTCCTTGATGTTGCTGAGCATCTTTTCGAACAGACGCTCCTGGGAGGCGAGGGCGATGACCGGCGTCCCCTCCTCGATCAGCGAGATGGTGCCGTGCTTGAGCTCGCCGGCGGCGTAGGATTCGCTGTGGATGTAGGAAATCTCCTTGAGCTTGAGCGAGCCTTCGAGCGAGAGGGTATAGTCGAGTCCCCGTCCGATGTAGAAGGCGCTGTGGGCATTCTGGAATTCGGCGGCCACATGCTGCATTTCGGTGGTATTCTCCAGCATCCGCTCGACAAGGTCGGGGATAGCGGCCAGCTGGGCGATGATGCCCCGGGCGGCATCGGTGTCGATGCTGCCGCGGACCCAGGCAAACTGGGTGGCAATCAGATACATCATGGCCACCTGGACACTGTAGGCTTTGGTGCTGGCCACCGAAATCTCCGGGCCCGCCCAGGTATAGGCGACACTGTCCGCCTCACGGGCAACCGAGGAGCCGACCACATTGGCGATTGCCAGCGTTTTGATGCCTGCCTGTTTGGCCAGCCGGAGCGCCGCCAGCGTATCGGCCGTTTCACCCGACTGTGAGATGGCGATGACCAGGTCGTCGGGGGTGAAGATGGGGTTGTTGTAGCGAAATTCCGACGCGATTTCCACCGTAACCGGGATGCGGGCCAGCTGTTCGATCAGCGCCTTGCCCACCATGCCGGCGTGCATCGCACTGCCGCAGGCGGTGATGTGGATGCGGTGGATCCGGCGGATAAAATCATCGTCGATACCGGCAAGCCCGAGGTAGGGAAGCCCCTCGTCGATCCGGGGCGCGATGGTGTCCCGCAGCGCTTTCGGCTGTTCGTGGATCTCCTTGAGCATAAAGTGGGGATACCCACCCTTTTCGGCCGCCTCGATATCCCAGGTGGCGGTCATAACCTCCTTATGGATGGGATTGCCGTCGAGGTCGATGATGTTGACCGCGTCCTGCCGGACAACGGCGATCTCGCCCTCCTCGAGCAGGTAGTAGTCGCGGGTATAGGCGAGGATGGCGGGGATATCCGACGCGACAAAGTTTTCCTCCTTCCCAAGCCCGACGATCAGCGGCGAGGCGTTGCGCATCGCGTAGACGGTGTCGGGATGGTCGGCAAAGATCATCGCGAAGGCGTAGGCACCCCGCACCCGGCTGATCGCGTGGCGGATGGCGTCGAGCGGGTCGCCGTGGTAGTAGTAATCGAGCAGTTTGGCCATCGTTTCGGTATCGGTCTCGGTATCGAAGGTGATCCCCTGCCGCTCGAGAAAGGCTTTGATCTGCAGATAATTTTCGATGATACCGTTGTGAACGATCATCACCCGATCGCCCCCCAGCGGGTGGGCGTTGAGGTCGGATGGTTTGCCGTGGGTGGCCCACCGGGTGTGCCCGATACCGCAATGCCCGCAGGGACGTCCCTCGGTGTCCAGCTTGTGTTCCATGTCGGCCAAGCGTCCTTTGGTTTTGACAACCTTGAGCACACCGTCCTCGATGACGGCGATCCCGGCCGAGTCGTAGCCGCGGTATTCGAGCTTTTTCAGTCCATCAACCAGTACGTCGGTGGCGTCCCTGCCGCCGATATATCCAACAATTCCACACATCGGTGAATTGTCCTCCATCATGCTATGTATTTCCCCTGACGACGTCTCTGTTGCCGGATTGCTCCGGTTTTTTGCCCGTCGTCTCACGACCGGATGCGGGAGCCGGCCGAAGAGGTCCCCGCCGAATCTTTCGAACACCTCTTACCTCGTCAACCCGGGCGGTAAGCCGGCCGGGTCCTGGCGCTTGTGGCGAAACGGTGTCCTTTCCTCCTTTCCCTCATCGTGGATATCGAGCGCCCTTCCACCCTCCTTTCTGCTTCTCGATGTTGTTTTTATTATACGGGTTCCCGCTCGATTTTACAACCGCTCTCGCCGATTTGAAACCGGTTTGAGATGGGAATGCAAGGATCAGACCGGGCAAAAGGGCAGGAAAGGGGGTGGAAGATCCCCGCAGAACGACCCGGAGATCGCCCGGTTTCTGCACTCTTTGCGAAATACCTGTTGTGCTCGCGGCACAAGTAGGCTATAATAATCGACAATGACATATTTGGAGGCGATTACATTGGAGCGAATCGAACTACGAACCCTGCACCGTGAGGCGGCAGCCTATGCCAACCGGACGGTCACCGTCTGCGGCTGGGTGCGCAGTGTGCGCGATTCGAAAAATATCGGGTTTATCGAGCTTGCCGACGGCAGCTGCTTTAAGGGTGTGCAGGTGGTCTTTATGGCGGACAGCCTGCCCAACTACAAGGCCATCGCCAAACAGAATGTTGGCGCGGCGCTGGTGGTGACCGGCCGTGTGGTGCTGACCCCTGAGGCCAAGCAGCCCTACGAGATCCACGCCGAGACGATCGAGGTGGAAGGGGCGTCGACCCCCGATTATCCGCTGCAGAAAAAGCGCCATTCGCTCGAGTTTCTGCGTACCGTCGCCCATCTGCGGCCGCGCACCAACACCTTCAACGCGGTCTTCCGGGTGCGCTCGACGGCGGCCTTCGCGCTCCACAAATTTTTCCATGAAAACGGCTTTGTCTACGCGCATACCCCCCTCATCACAGGCTCGGACGCCGAGGGCGCGGGTGAGATGTTCCGGGTGACCGTGCTCGACGCCGCCGATCCGCCGCGCAGAGAGGACGGTTCGGTCGACTTCAGCCAGGACTTCTTCGGCAAGGAGACCAACCTGACCGTTTCGGGTCAGCTGGAGGCGGAGGCGATGGCACTGGCCTTCGGCAAGGTCTACACCTTCGGTCCGACCTTCCGGGCGGAGAATTCCAACACCCCGAGACATGCGGCCGAGTTTTGGATGATCGAGCCGGAGATCGCCTTCGCCGACCTTGAGGACAACATGGAACTGGCCGAGGCGATGATCAAGTCGGTGGTTTCCTATGTGCTGGAGACCTGCCCGGACGATATGAAGTTCTTTAACGACTTTTACGACAAGACGCTGCTCGAGCGGCTGCATGCGCTGGTGGAGGCCGACTTCGGCCGGGTGACCTACACCGAGGCCATCCGGCTGCTGGAGGAGGTCAAGGATCAGTTTGAATATCCCGTCTATTGGGGCTGCGACCTGCAGACCGAGCATGAGCGGTATCTCAGCGAGAAGGTCTTCAAGCGCCCGGTCTTTGTGACCGACTATCCCAAGGAGATCAAGGCGTTCTACATGCGGCTCAATGACGACGGCAAAACGGTTGCCGCGATGGATATGCTGGTGCCCGGTGTCGGCGAGCTGATCGGCGGCAGCCAGCGTGAGGAGCGGGAGGAGGTCCTGCTGAGCCGGATCGACGAGTGCGGGCTGAAGCGGGAGGATTACAGCTGGTACCTCGACCTGCGCCGGTTTGGCGGCACCCGGCACGCCGGCTATGGGCTGGGCTTCGAGCGGCTGATTATGTACATCACCGGTATTTCCAACATCCGGGATGTGCTGCCCTTCCCCCGTACAACCGGATCGGCGGAGTTTTAAGCTGTGCGGGCGTCCTGTCCGCCGTCCGCCCTGGACGAGCATTCTTCGTCAAAAATGGCATAGTGAGGTCCCCCGTCCGCTGTATTTTCATAAAAGAATGCAGAACTTTCGGATGGGGGTCCGTTCTGCCTTGTAAAATTTGATTTCATCGTTTACAATGGAAGCATAGATCTAGTACAATAGAGACCGGATGCGGCGGCCGGCGGGCCGCGCGCTCCTGGTAAGGAGGAGAAGGTATGCATTCCTACAAGATGATGACCCAAGATGAGCTCCGTACGCTGCAGCGCGAACTTCAGGCGCAGTATGACGACCTCAAGCGGATGGGCCTCAAACTGGATATGTCGCGTGGGAAGCCGGCGGCGGACCAGCTCGCGCTGTCGATGCCGATGCTGGATCTGGTGACCAGCCGGGATATCTGTCTGTCGGAGGGCGGCGTCGACTGCCGCAACTATGGCGAACTGCTGGGCATCCCTGAGATGCGGAAGCTGTTTGCCGAACTCTTTGGGGTGCGCCCGGAAGAGGTGATGGTGGGCAGCACCTCTTCGCTGACGCTGATGTTCGACGCGGTGGCCCGCGCGATGAAGAACGGGGTCTACGGCGGCTCGAAGCCGTGGGGGGAGCAGGGGACGATCAAATTCCTCTGCCCGGTGCCGGGATATGACCGCCACTTTGCGATCACTCAGCATTTTGGCATCGAGATGGTGAACATCCCGATGGATGACAACGGACCCGATATGGATCTGGTGGAAGAGCTGGTTGCTTCGGATGCGAGCATCAAGGGCATCTGGTGCGTGCCGCGCTTCTCCAATCCGGAGGGGACTGTCTACTCGGACGAGGTGGTGTGCCGCTTTGCCCGTCTGCAGCCCAAGGCGGATGACTTCCGCATCTTCTGGGACAACGCCTATTTTGTCCATACCCTTGCGGACGATGCGCCCGAGCTGCTCAACCTGATGGCCGAGGCGGAGAAGGCGGGGACCCAGGATCGGGTGTTCCTCTTCTCCTCGACCTCGAAGGTCACCTTCCCGGGCGGCGGCATTTCGGTGCTCATCATGAGTGAAGCCAATATGGAGCATGAGCTGAAGGCAATCACCATCCAGTCGATGGGCGGTGACAAGGTCAACCAGCTGCGGCATGCCCGGTTTTTGAAGAATGCCGAGGGGGTCCGCGCGCATATGGCGCGGCAGGCGGACAAGCTCCGGCCCAAATTTGCCCTGGTCGAGGAGATGCTCGAGCGGGAGCTGGGCGGGCTGGATATTGCCTGGTGGACCCATCCGAAGGGCGGTTATTTCGTCGGCTTCCATGCGATGCCCGGCTGTGCGAAACGGATCTACCAGCTGTGCAAGGAGGCCGGCGTGGCGCTGACACCGGCGGGAGCGACCTATCCCTATGGCAACGACCCGGAGGATTCGCACATCCGGCTGGCGCCGACCTACCCGCCGATCGACGAGCTGCGCGGCGCGCTTGAGGTGCTCTGTGTCTGCACCCGGCTGGCGGCGGTGGAAAAACTGCTGGCGGACTGATGTCCGCCGGGTAAGGGAAGGGGGACAGGGCCCTTCCTCTGGACGGAAATCTCCGGCCGGCATCCCCGCCTGTGGCGGCAGGGGATGGCGGTCGGATTGTCGTTTGGATATCGAAGATGACAGGAGGTACACTATGAAGGATCGTTACGAGAGCCCATTCGGCGCGCGGTACGCCTCGCGGGAGATGCAGGCCATCTTCTCCTCCGACCGCAAATTTTCCACCTGGAGACGGCTGTGGGTGTCGCTGGCCAAGGCGGAGCGGGCGCTGGGGCTGCCCATTACCGAGGAACAGATTGCCGAGCTGGAGGCGCATGTCGACGACATCAACTATGAGGAGGCGGCCGAGCAGGAGAAGCGGGTCCGCCACGACGTGATGGCGCATATCCATGCCTATGGCAAGCAGTGTCCCAAGGCGGCCGGCATCATCCACCTCGGCGCGACCTCCTGTTATGTCGGGGACAACACCGATATCATCCTGATGCGGGATGCGTTGGTGCTCCTGCGGGGCAAGCTGGTCGGGGTGCTGCGCAACCTCGCCGATTTTGCCGAGCGGTATAAGGATATGCCCGCCCTCGGCTATACCCATCTCCAGCCGGCCCAGCTGACGACGGTCGGCAAACGGGCGACCCTCTGGATGAACGATCTGCTGATGGACCTCGAGGAGCTCGAGCACCGGCTGGGTACGCTGCGGCTGCTGGGTTCCAAGGGCACCACCGGGACCCAGGCGAGCTTTCTCGACCTGTTCGACGGTGATACCGCCAAGATCGACCGGATGGAAGCGATGATTGCGGCCGATTTCGGTTTCCCCGGCTGTGTGCCGGTTTCGGGACAGACCTACTCCCGCAAGGTCGACGCGATGGTGCTGGCGGTGCTGTCGGGCATCGCCCAGACGGCGGGGAAGTTCTCCTCCGATCTGCGGCTGCTGCAGAGCTTTAAGGAGATGGAGGAGCCGTTCGAAGCACATCAGATCGGCTCGAGTGCGATGCCTTACAAGCGCAACCCGATGCGCTCCGAGCGGATCGCGGCGCTCTCCCGCTATCTGATTACCGATGCGCTCAATCCGGCGCTGACCGCGTCCACCCAGTGGTTTGAGCGGACGCTGGATGATTCGGCCAACCGCCGGATCGCGATTGCCGAGGGCTTCCTCGCAGCCGACGGTATTCTCAACCTGATGCTCAACGTGACCAGCGGATTGGTGGTCTATCCCCGGGTCATCCACAGCCGGATCATGGCCGAGCTGCCCTTTATGGCAAGCGAAAACATCCTGATGGAGGCGGTCAAACGGGGCGGCAACCGGCAGGAGCTGCATGAGCGCATCCGGGTGCATTCGATCGAGGCGGGGAAACGGGTCAAGGAGATGGGAGAGCCGAACGATCTCATCGACCGCATCTGTACCGATCCCGCCTTCGGCCTTTCCCGCGAGGGCATCGGCGCGCTGCTCGATCCGGCGGCCTACACCGGACGCTCGGCCGAGCAGGTGGAAAACTTCCTGCGGGACCATGTCCGGCCGGTGCTTGATCGCTATGGCGACGGGGTGCGCAATGCGGAAATCAACGTCTGATTTTAGGATGGTTTGACCTTTTTGAGCCAGATCAATTGACTTTTGGCACGATTCCCCATATAATGATATGCGTTGTACAATTTGATAGGGACCCGGGAAGCGGCGTCAGACGGCGTTTTTCGGGGACAAGATCAGGCTCTTGGGAGGATGACTATGAAAAAATTTGGGAAACCCTGGTTTTTCATTCTGGTCCTGCTGATTGTCGCCTGCTCCTGTCTGGGCATCATCGGTGTCTATTCGACCTACGGTGATGTGACCTCCACCTATTTTAAAGGCCTGTCTGATTTCCGGTGGGGACTCGATATCGGAGGCGGTATCGACGCTGTGCTGGTGCAGGCTGACGAGGCGGAAGTGACCGACAGCGACATCGACACGGCGGTGGACATTCTGGAGACCCGCATGGCCTACAGCGGCCTGTCGGGCAACGTCTTTGCCGACAGGGATGCGCACAGCGTGCTGCTGCGTTTCTCCTGGGGCCAGGAGGTCGACTACATCGAGATCGAAAGCCTGCTGCATGAGCTGGCAGTTCGCGGCGATTTCGGCATCTATGATTCGGATGAGACCGATACCGACGGCCTGCCGACGGGTGAGCTGAAGGTGGACAACACCGGACTCAACGCGGCCTACGCGATGTTCGACCAGAACACCGGCGCGCCGGTGCTGGTGCTCGATTTCAATGAGAGTGGTCTCGAGGCGTTCACGGCGATGGCCGAGGAGCTCGATGGCGACAATTTCTCCATCTGGCTGGATGGCGAGCTCATCGGGGCTCCGGCGATGAACGGCGAGGTCGAGAGCAACCAGGTCATCATCTCGGATGACGGTTTCTCGATCGATCAGGTGGTCACCTATGCCAACAAGATCACCTCGGGCAAGCTGCCCTTCGCGATGGAGCTGCAGCATTACGGTGCCACCACCCCGACACTCGGCGAGAATGCCAAGACGGTGCTTTCGCTGACCGTGCTGGCGCTCTTTGTGGCGGTCTGTGTGGTGATGATCCTGCGTTACAAGGCGTCCGGCCTGGCGGCGGTCATCGCACTGTTTGCCCAGGCGATGGGCCTGGTGGCGATTGCAACCGGCTACTTCTACTTCGTGGCCTCCAAGACGGTGACTCTGCCGCTGCTGCTTGCGATGGTGGTGCTTTTTGTGCTGGGCGTCTTCTCGGCGGCTGCGGTGTGTGAACGGATCCGCCGGGAGCTGGGCGAGGGCCGCACCCCCCGTGCGGCGGTCGTGGCTGCTTTTGACAGCGCGGTACTGCCCAATCTCGACGGTTCGGTCCTGACCGCGCTGACCGGCTTTGCGATGATTACCGTCTTCGGTCCGGTTACCAATCCCTTTGCCAGCCTGGCGCGGCCGTTGCTGGAGATGATTGGGGTCAGCACCTCGAGCACCCTCTTCAACGCCGGCCTGCTGATCATTGCGGCGGCGGTGCTGCATGCGGTGATCCATCTGCTGGTCTATCGTATCCTTGCGGTATCGATGCTCGAGTTTCCGGGCCTTGCGACGCCGGAGAAGTTAGGAGGTGCGCGGGATGCGTAATGTGATGCAGACGCGCTCGATTGCGCTGATCATCGCCATCATTCTGATTGCCGCGGCGGTGGTGCTGCCGTTTGCCGTCCAGCCGACGCTGGAGGGCGTCTACGCGGGGACAACCGAGCTTTCCTTCACCTATGAGGGCACGGCGGATCTGGCTTCGATTCGCAGTGAAGCGGAGACGCTGTTGGGCCGGGATGTGACGGTGGAGAGCTGGAAGGATGCCTATCGCAGCGGTCCCAGCTATCTGACGCTGACCGCGCCCGGCCTCTACGATGCTGCGCGGATGGATGAGGTGGCTTCCAGTCTGGAGGGGACCTTCAGCGGTCTCTCGCTGACCCGCTCGGTCTCCGGCACCTCGCAGAGTGCCTATGACATGACCTTCTTTGTGCACACCGGCATTGCGGCGCTGCTGCTTCTGGTGCTCCTGCTGATCTATCTGGGCCTGCGCTTCCACAAGCGGCTGGGCGGCTTTGCGGTTTCGCTCACCGTCTTCCTCAGCTGCCTGTCCAATGTGGCGCTGCTGTTTTTGCTGCATCTGCTCATCGGCACGGTCGGCAATGCGTTGCTGCTCGGGGTCTGGATGGTGATGATCGTGACCTTCTTTGTCTCGATGCTGCTCTTTGGCCGGGTGTCGGAGGCGATCAAGCGGACTCCCAAACGCCAGACGCCCGATCTGCAGGCGATCACCCTTGCGGTGGTGGAGGATTCCAAGCGGGCCATTCTGCTTGGCATGGAGGTTGTCTGCGGCGCTCTGGTGGTGATGTTGCTGGTCTGCCTCGTCACCGGTATGATGGGGGCGCTGGGATCGCTGCTGCCGCTGGCGGTCGCGATGGTGGGTGCCTTCTTAGCGCCGGTGTCGCTGACCCTGCCGCTCTGGTGCGGCTGGCGCAGCCGTTCCGGCAAGGCCTCCAAGGCGTAATCAAAAGGAATCTTTATAAGGGCGTCCGGCTGAAAGCCGGGCGCCTTTTTGCGTCTTGCCCAAGGCGGTATTTTTGAATCAAAGGGATGCAGTTGCTTCTTTGAAGAAAGATTTGCAATCGACCTAATTGAAATAAAAAGTTAGTAAGATTCATAAAATGATATAGAATAGAACTGTATCCCGTCAATACAGCCAAATAAAGAATGAAAATAAAGATAAACTTTCAAAAATTCACCGATTGACAACCCTGCCTTGGGGCGGTATGATAGGATAAAAATGAAGGAATAAAAAATATTCCTTCATTCACCCCGAGGAGGTTCTGCCATGATCGAATACAGCAGGAAACGCAACATGCTGATGGAATGCGAATATCAATATGAACTGCAGAACGTTCCAAAACCGAATCTCTACGGGGAGATGTTCCCCTATACCGAGATTCCCAAGTGTACCTTCAACCAGCGGGTCAGTCCGCTCGACCCGCCGGACGAGATCTGGATCACCGATACCACCTTCCGGGACGGCCAGCAGAGCCGGGCGCCCTACACCACCGAACAGATTGTAACCCTCTTTCGGATGCTGCACAGGCTGGGCGGCCCGAAGGGGCTGATCCGCCAGTCGGAGTTTTTCCTCTACTCCGAACGGGACAAACAGGCGGTCTACAAATGTCAGGAGCTGGGCTACCGGTTTCCCGAGATCACCGGTTGGATCCGGGCCAGCAAGAAGGACTTCGAGCTGGTGCGGGATATGGGGCTCAAGGAGTGCGGGATTTTGGTCAGCGCCTCCGATTATCACATCTTTAACAAGCTCAAAAAGACCCGCAAGCAGGCGATGGAGGACTATCTGGCGGTGGTCAGTCAGGCGCTGGAGATCGGGGTGCGGCCGAGATGTCATTTTGAGGACATTACCCGGGCCGACTTCTATGGCTTTGTGGTGCCCTTTGCGCTCGAGTTGGGCAGGCTGGGTAGGGAAGCGGGCATCCCGATCAAGATCCGGGTCTGCGATACACTGGGCTATGGCGTCCCCTATTCGGGCGCCTCGATGCCGCGCAGTGTCCCCGGGCTGATCTATGGGCTGCGCAACTACGCGGGACTCGAGCCGGAACAGCTCGAATGGCATGGTCACAACGACTTCTACAAAGCGGTGGTCAACTCAGCCACGGCCTGGCTCTATGGCGCTTCGGGCGTCAACTGTTCGCTGCTGGGAATTGGGGAGCGGACGGGCAATACCCCGCTTGAGGCGATGGTGATCGAGTATGCCCAACTGCGCGGGACTCTCGATGGGATGGATACCACCGTCATTCGGGAGATTGCCGACTACTACGAACGGGAAATCGGCTATGCGATCCCCGACAAAACCCCCTTTGTCGGACGGGATTTCAACATGACCCAGGCGGGGATCCATGCGGACGGCCTGATGAAGGACGAGCGGATCTACAATATCTTCGATACGGCTGTGCTGCTGGACAGCCCGCCCACCGTCTCGATTGCCCAGACCTCCGGCCTGACCGGCATTGCCTACTGGCTCAACCGCAATCTGCCGGCGGAGGGACCGTTCCAGAAGAACGATGAACGGGTTGTCCGGCTCAAAAACTGGGTGGACCAGCAGTATGCCGACGGGCGCTGCACCGCGATCAGCCAGCTGGAGCTGATGCAGGCGGTCCATCGGCTGGATATCGCATAGGAGGGAAGAGCATGCATCATGTGACATTGATCCGTGGGGATGGCATCGGCTATGAGGTTACCGAGGCGGCCCGCCGGGTGATCGACGCGTCCGGGGTGAGGATTGCCTGGGAAATCTGTGAGGCCGGCGCCGGGCAGATCGAGGTGTGCGGCAAGCCGCTGCCCGATGGGACTCTGGACAGCGTCCGGCGCAACCGCGTCGCACTCAAAGGGCCGGTCACCACCCCGATCGGCACCGGCTTCCGGTCGGTCAACGTCGAGCTGCGGAAGGCGCTCGATCTCTATGCCAACCTGCGTCCGGCAAAGACGCTCGACGGCATCCCCTCCCGCTATCAGGGCGTCGATCTGGTGGTCGTGCGGGAAAATACCGAGGACCTCTATATGGGGGTGGAACACCCGGTGGGAAAGGACGCAGCCGAATCGATCAAGATCATCACCCGGGCCGGCTGTGAGCGGATTGCCCGCTTCGCCTTCGACTACGCGCTGCGGCATGGACGCAGGCGGGTCACGGCCGTCCACAAAGCCAACATCATGAAGCTGACCGACGGACTGTTTCTGCAGGTGGTCCGGGAGGTCGCGGCCGGGTATCCGCAGATTGCTTACGACGAGCGGATTGTCGACGCGATGTGTATGCAGCTGGTACAGCGTCCGGAGGACTACGACCTGCTGCTCTGCCCCAATCTCTACGGCGATATCCTCTCCGATCTCTGCGCCGGGCTGGTGGGAGGTTTGGGGGTTGCGCCCAGCGCCAATATCGGGCGGGAAGCGGCCGTCTTTGAAGCGATCCACGGAAGCGCACCGGAAATTGCCGGACAGAATATCGCCAATCCCACCGCCCTGATCCTCTCGGGGGTGATGATGCTGCGGCATCTGGGGGAGGAGGCGGCAGCCGCACGGATCGAACAAGCGGTGTTGGGACTGCTGCGGGAGGGAAGGGAGGTCACCGCCGACCTGGGCGGAACCCTTTCGACCGATGACTTTACCTGCGCGGTGATCGACCGCCTATCGATGCAAACAACCTCGCAATAGGATGGAAAGGGGAGGCCGGGATGCCGAAGAAGCATCCCGGCTTTCCCCATCTTTTTGGGGAGAGATCGGCTTTAGATGCAAATTGGCCCTGTTCAAGGGGCGAAAAATGTGCTATACTCAACTACAATGGGGAGTTTTGGTCTCCATAATTAACCATGAGGTGGGTGGTATTTGATGGACTTCCTGTCCGAAATGAGTTTTTTGACCGATGGAATTTTGGGCATCACCTGGCAGATGGTTGTGATGTATCTGGTAGGCGGTCTGCTCATCTATCTGGCGATCAAAAAGAAGATGGAGCCGGCGCTGCTGCTGCCGATGGGATTTGGTGCAATTCTCGTCAACATCCCCTTCTCGGGTGTGCTGGACTACGAAATTGCCGGTATCGGTGAGGTGCGCGGCATTATCGACTGGCTGTTCGAGACGACCATCGAGGCGAGTGAGATGCTGCCGCTGCTGCTCTTTATCGGCATCGGCGCAATGATCGACTTCGGCCCGCTGCTCTCCAACCCGAAGCTGCTCTTCTTCGGCGCGGCGGCCCAGTTCGGTATTTTCTTGACTATCTTTGTGGCTTCGCTGCTCGGCTTTGATCTGCGCGATGCGGCTTCGATCGGTATCATCGGCGCGGCGGACGGCCCGACCTCGATCTTGGTCTCCCAGGTGCTTCGTTCCTCCTATATCGGACCGATTGCGGTCGCGGCCTACTCCTATATGGCGCTGGTGCCGATCATTCAGCCCGCGGCTATCAAGCTGGTGACGACCAAAAAGGAACGCGCCATCCGCATGGAGTACAATCCGACCAGCGTTTCCAAGACGACCCGCATTCTGTTCCCGGTTGTGGTTACCCTGATTGCCGGCCTGGTGGCGCCTCAGTCGGTGGCCCTTGTCGGCTTCCTGATGTTTGGCAACCTCATCCGCGAGTGCGGCGTGCTCGAGACCCTGTCGCAGACCGCGCAGAATGTGCTGGCGAATCTGATCACCCTGCTGCTCGGCATCACCATTGCGGCGAGCATGCGCGCCGATTCGTTTGTCAACCTGCAGACGCTGATTATCATGTGCCTCGGCCTGCTGGCGTTTATCTTTGATACCATCGCCGGTGTGCTGTTTGCCAAGGTCCTCAACCTCTTTATGAAGAAGAAGGTCAACCCGATGATCGGCGCGGCGGGTATCTCCGCCTTCCCGATGTCGGCCCGTGTGGTGCAGAAGCTCGGACTGGAAGCGGACAACCAGAACCATCTGCTGATGCATGCGGTCGGTGCCAACGTATCGGGTCAGATCGCCTCGGTGATCGCGGGCGGTGTCATCCTGGGCCTCGTCCCGGCGATGCTGTAAAGGAGGTCGTTAACGTATGGATGTCAATATGATCAACAGCCTGTTGCTGATGGGCAAGGGAATGGTGGCCATCTTTGTGGTCATTCTGGTCATCTACCTCGCGGTGCTGATTTTGCATCGTGCGACCAACCGGAAATCCAGTTGATGGAAACCCAGGTGAAAATCGAAACAGCCCGCCTGTTTCTTCGCTGCATGGCGCCGGACGACCGTCCGGCGCTTTGCCGGATTTTGCAGGATCCGGTCGCGATGCGGGCGTATGAGCATGCCTTTTCCGAGGAAGAGGTGGATCGATGGCTGGAGAAGCAGCTGGAACGTTATCGGCGGGATGGCATCGGACTGTGGGCCGTGATTCTCCGGGAAACGGGGGAGATGATCGGTCAGTGCGGTTTAACCTGGCAGGATATTCCGGATGGCCGGGTGCCTGAGATTGGCTATCTCTTCGAACGTGCCCACTGGCATCGCGGCTATGCGACCGAGGCGGCTATCGCCTGCAAGCACTATGCCTTTGCGACGCTCGATTTTCCGGCGGTCTATTCGATCATCCGAGACATCAATCTTCCCTCCCAACGGGTGGCCGAACGCAACGGCATGACCCGCGTCGGCAGCTTTGTCAAACACTACTATGGCGTCGATATGCCCCACTGGATCTATCGGGTGGAGCGGGGGAGGGCCTCGATCTAGACAGCTACCGGTGGCGGCGCCCCAAACGCTTGTAGATCCAAGCATCTCCTTCGATCGTTTCTGCAAAAAACGTTCGGGGGAGATGCTTTGTGCTGTCCAGATAATCCAGCGCCTAACAGACAACCCCCGCCGGTCCGATAGAAACCGGTGGGGGTTGTTGATCCATCACATTGGGATTTGATTATTAGAACTCGATCATCGCTTTGATGACATCGGTCGGGTTCTGATCGATAAACTTGAAGGCCTCGTCATACTGCTCGGGTTTGTAGCGCTGGGTGATGAAGCCGTCCGATTTGACGGTACCCTCCGCCAGGAAGCGGATGGCATCGGCAAAGTCCTCACGGACATACATCATATGGCCGATGATGTTGACCTCGCGGCGCTGGATACGGGGTACCTCGAGTTCCATCGGCTCCTTGAAGTTGCCGGTGATCACAATTTCGCTCGAGGTACGGGAGGCTTCCAGTGCGGCCTTCCAGGAGCCGCGGACGCCGGCGGCGTCGATGATGACGTCGGCACGGCGATGGCCGAACGCCTGATCAATCGCTTCACCCAGGCTGATGTCGGTGGTGTTGATGCAGTGCTCGATGCCGCAGGCGCGGGCATACTCGAGCTTTTTCTCCATCATGTCGGTGACCAGCACATGGCCGGCACCGAGCGCCTGAGCCGACTGCGCAACCAGGTTGCCGATGGTACCGGCGCCGATCACGGCGATATTGGCGCCCTTGTAGTGGGAGCGCTTGACCGAACCGACACCGACCGCGAGCGGCTCGACGAGCGCCGCAATATCAAACGGCATGTCGGAGGGGCAGTGATGGAGATATTTCTCCTCACAGGCGACATACTCGGCCATGAAACCATCCGCATGAACACCCTTGACCTTGAGCGACTCACAGACGTTGAAGCGCCCGATTTCGCAGGAGTAGCAGTGTCCGCAATAGATCTGCGGCTCGACGGTGACACGGTCGCCGACCTTGTAATCCTTGACCGCCTTGCCGACCTCGACAATCTCAGCACCCACCTCGTGGCCGGGGATGACCGGATAGGTCATATATTTGTGCAGCCCATGATACATCTGAATATCCGAGCCGCAGATGCCCACCGCATGGACCTTCAGCAGAACCTCATCGTCCTTGATGACCGGCATCGGAGCATCCTGATATTCAATGGTAAACGGAGCGGTAAAAACCGACTGTTTCATCTATTTCGCGCCCTTTCTGGCAATCGCTTTCTCGACCGCACGCACCACGGCGGCGGCATCGAGGCCGTACTTTTTGAGCAGTTCCTGATAGGGGCCGCACTCGGCGTGACGGTCCTGGACCCCCACGAACTCCTGGGGAACACCGCCATGGCCTTCGCTGGTGAGCACCTCGGCCACCGCGCCGCCAAGGCCGCCGATGATGCTGTGCTCCTCGGCCGAAACGATGGCGCCGGTCTCCTTCGCGCATTTGACGATCAGCTCACGGTCGATCGGTTTGATGCAGAACATGTCGACAACACGGACCGAGATGCCCTTCTTGGCGAGCTCTTCGGCGGCATCCACCGCCTGGCCGACCATCAGGCCACAGGCGATCACGGTGCAGTCGGTACCCTCCCGCACGACGATGCCCTTGCCGGTCTCGAACTTGGTGTTTTCGTTGTGCACCGTCTTCATCGCGTCGCGGGAGAGGCGGATGTACATCGGATTTTTGACCTCGATCGCGTTGCGCACGACCCAGTCGGTCTCATATTCGTCGGCAGGGACGAAAACCTGGAAGTTGGGAAGCGCACGCATGATGGCGATATCCTCGAGCGAGTGGTGGCTCGGGCCGTCAAAGGCGTCCGACAGACCGCCGTAGGCGCCCATGAACTTGACGTTGAGGCCGGAGTAGGAGCCGAACGCGCGGGCGCCGATCAGGCCGATCGAAGAGAGAAAGACCGCGAAGGTGTTGACAAAGGGGATCTTGCCAACGGTCGCCATGCCGGCAGCGATGCCAACCATATTGGCCTCGGCAATACCGACGTTGAAAAAGCGCTCGGGATATTTCGCACCGAAGAGGCCCGATTTGGTCGACGAGCTGACGTCGGCGTCCAGCACGACGATGTTCTTGTTGCTTTCACCGTACTTGGCGAGGCACTCGCCGTATACATCACGATTTGCTTTTGCCATTATTTCGCACCTCCCAGCTCGGCCATTGCAATCTTGTACTCCTCGTCCCCGATCGCTTTGCCGTGCCATGTATTCTTGCCTTCCATGAAGGAAACGCCCTTGCCCTTGATGGTCTCGGCAATGACGATGGCGGGTTTGCCCTTCACAGCCTTCGCCGCGTCGATCGCGTCGCAGAGCTGGATGAGATCGTGGCCATCCTTGCAGTTGATGACCTCCCAGCCGAAAGCGGAGAACTTCGCGTTGAGATCGCCGAGCGGCATGATCTCATCGGAAGTGCCGTCGAGCTGGACATGGTTGCGGTCGAGGATGGCAATCAGGTTGTCCGCCTTATATTTGGCGGCCGCCATGCAGGCTTCCCAGACGGTGCCCTCATTGATCTCGCCGTCACCCATCACCGCGTAGACGTTGGCATCCGAGCCGTCCAGCTTGAGCGCCATCGCCATACCCAGTGCAGCGGACAGGCCGATGCCGAGCGGTCCGGTCGACAGCTCAACGCCCGGGGTATCCTGGGCGGCGGGGTGGCCCTGCAGTCTCGTGTTGAGGTGGCGGAGGGTTTTCATCTCCTCGACAGGGAAGAAACCTTTTTCAGCCAGAATGCGGTACAGCATCGGGGCCGCGTGACCTTTGGTCAGGACGATCCGGTCACGGTCGGGCCAATCGGGGTTGCTTCCGTCCACCCGCGCTTCCTCAAAATACAGGGCGGTCAGGATCTCACAGACCGACAGCGAGCCACCGGGATGACCGGTCTGGATGTCGTGCAGGACGTCGATAACGTCGATGCGGAATTTGTTGCACAGCGCATCGAGTTCGGCTTTGCGAGCCGCGGTGATACTCATGGGGCGTTCCTCCTTTAGCGATCGTTAAAATGCGCACATTCCTTTATTTAAGAATCCTGGGCCGGGGTGAGCATGAATTTACATCCATCCTTGGCCTCGAATTTCTCAAATGCCGTTTTCCATTCGGTCACCGGCAGGATGGTGTCGGCAAGCGGTTCCAGCTTGACCTTGCCTTCGGCGAGCAGCTTGAGGGCAATGCGCCAGCTGTGGTTGCGGCTGCCGAGCGAGCCGGTGAAGTGCAGTTCCTTGTAGCAGATCTTCTCGATATCGAACTCGATCTTTTTGCCGGCGAGGCCGATCTGGGTGAAATAGCCGCGCTTTTTAATGAGGTTGAGCGCGGTATCGATACCGGCCGCGTTGCCCGAGCATTCGAGCACCACGTCGACCCCATAGCCGCGGGAGAGGCTCATCACCAGGTCGTGCAGATTTTCCTGCTGGATGTTGACCGCGTAATCGGCGCCCAGTTCCTTCGCCAGGGTGAGACGGCGGGCATCCACATTGGTGCCGCTGACAATCACGGTGGCGCCGTGTGCCTTGGCCACCTGCATGGCCATCAGACCGATGGCTCCCGGGCCGGAGACCAACACGAGATCCCCCGGTACGATCTTGCATAGATCGTAGACCGCGTGGCAGACACAGGCAAGCGGTTCGGTCATCGCCGCGGCCAGGTCGCTGACCCCTTCGGGGATGTGATGGACGCGGCCGGCCGGAACGACCGTGTAGCTGGTGAAGATTCCGTTGTACCAGTAGCCCAGTGTCTTGCGCTCGACACAGAGGTTGTAGAAGCCCTCCTTGCAGAAGTCGCATTCGCCGCAATAGTGGTAGGCGGTTTCCGAAACCACCCGATCACCGACCGAAAAGCCTTCCACCCCGTCGCCGACCTCGGCGACGGTACCGGAAAATTCGTGGCCGGTCACCACCGGGGGACGGACGGGAATGGCGATATCGCTGTGATAGATGTGCAGGTCGCTTCCGCAGATGCCCGCAATGGTGACCTTGATCAGGATCTCGCCCGGGCCGGCGGAGGGGATGGGAACCTCGCGGATTTCCATGTTGCCCGGACCGGCTTCATATTTGACCAGTGCCTTCATCGTTTTTGCCATGATTGTGACACCCTTCCTGCGCCCGGCCCATCTGCAGAGGAAGTATTTGCAAATGGACAGGGGTTGTAATAAAAACCAGTTCCCCCTTAGTATAGAGGATTAAGCGGATAAATGCAAGGTGGTTGGACGTGTTCTGCGTACAATCTTCTCCACTTCTTCCGTGTGGAATTGATAGAATTTTATCAATTCAAAAGTGCTGCTGTGTAACGTTTCTGTTTTGTGCTGCAAAAGGGGGCAGGGCGGGAAAGGGGGATGAAGATGGGATCGTTTACTCACAAAACTCTACTGACTGAACAATTGACAATTATCCCGTCGAGTGGTATCTTTACAATATAGACAAAGTCCTGTTGACAAAGTCTGCAAATTTGATTGATTAGGAGATGTGAGGGGCATGAAATACGATTTCGATACCATCTATAGTCGTAGCGGCATTGGTTCCAGCAAATGGGACCATATGACCACCAGCGACGGCACGCTCGTAACCGATGTGCTTCCGATGTCGGTGGCCGACATGGAATTTAAATCTCCTCCCGAAGTGATCGAGGCGCTGACCGAGCGCGCCAAATTCGGTATGTGGGGTTACACCTACCCGACGACCGAGTATTTTGACGCGGTGATCGGTTGGATGAAGCGCCGTCACAACTGGACGGTTGAGCGCGACTGGATTGTGACCTTCTCGGGCGTCGTGCCGGCGATCTTCTGTGCCATCCGCGCGCTGACCCAGAAGGGCGACCAGATTCTCGTCCAGCGGCCGGTGTATCACCCCTTCTTCCGTGCCATCGAGGCCAACGAGCGGGTGCTGATCAACAATCCCCTCAAGCAGGTCGGCGACACCTACGAGATCGATTTTGCCGATTTTGAAGCGAAGTGCAAAGACCCCAAGACCACCTTCTTCCTCCTCTGCAGCCCGCACAATCCGGTTGGCCGGGTGTGGAGCAAGGAGGACCTCGAGCGGATGGCGCAGATCTGCCTGGACAACGGCGTCAAGATGTTCGTCGACGAGATCCACTCCGACTTCGTCTACAAGCCGCATGTCTTTACCTCCTTCGGTACCCTCGACAAGAAGTATGTGGACAACGTCATCATCGGCACCGCGGCCAGCAAGAGCTTCTCGCTGGCGGGCCTGACCTGCTGCAATATCATGGTCCCCAACGCGGAGCTGCGTGACAAGCTGGTGGCGCAGCAGGGCATCGACAGCCTGTCGCTCAACACCTCTTTCGGCTTCCTGGCCACCCAGACCTGCTATGAGAAGGGCGAAGCCTGGTTCGATCAGCTGCTCGATTATGTCTGGGGCAACTACGAGTATACCAAGGAATTCTTCGCGAAGCATATGCCGAAGGTCAAAGTCTATGACCTGCAGGGTACCTACCTGGCCTGGGTCGATATGAACGGCCTGGGACTGGACAAGGACGAGCTCAAGAAGTTCCTCTTTGATGAGTGCCACTTCTTTGTCAACATGGGCGATATGTTTGGCGAGGAAGGCAGCGGCTTCATCCGCATCGCGTTGGTGCTGCCGAGAAAGGCGTTGGCCGATAACCTCGACCGCCTGCTGGCGCATGCCAAGGAGAAGGGTCTTGCCTAAGGGCGATCCCATCCGCAGATAAAATATGGCAGGCCCGCCGGGACGGGTCCTCTCGATCGGTGATCGCGGAGGGCTCCTGCCCGGCGGGCTTTTCTTGGCCGGGGGGAAAGAAGCAGTTGCAAAAGGACGGTCGAATACGGTATACTGGTACCAGATCAACCCCACGACAGACTGGATGAGGAGGAGCGAATCGATCATGATCGATTTCAAAAAGGAAGCTGCTGCTGTACGTGAAGACTGCATTCGGAATCTGGCGGAACTGGTCCGGATTCCGTCGGTGTATGACGCCGACACGATCACCGAAGGGGCGCCGTATGGGAAGTATTCCCGTCAGGCGCTCGATTTCATGCTCGATCTCGGCCGCAAGGACGGCTATGAGGTCGCCGATATCGATGGGCATGGCGGGCATATCATCATCGGCGACGGGGAGGAGACGCTGGGGATCCTCTGTCATATCGATGTGGTGCCGGTTACCGAGAAGGACTGGACCTATCCGCCCTTCGGCGCCGAGATCCACGATGGCAAGATGTACGGCCGCGGCGTCAGCGACGACAAGGGCCCGACCCTCGCCAACTACTATGCCGCCAAGATTGCCCATAAGGCCGGCCTGCTGAAATCCAAAAAGATCTGCCTGTTTTTCGGCTGCAACGAGGAGAAGAGCTGTCCCGATATCCAGTATTATTTTTCCAAAGTGCCCTATCCCGACATTGCCTACGCGCCCGATTCGGCCTTCCCGATCCTCTACGGCGAGAAGGAGCTGACCGTCTTCTACATCCGCGGAGAGGCGGAGGAGAAGGGGCTGCGGAAGTTCATCGGCGGCAAGATCTACAACGCGGTGCCCGAGAAGGCGGAAGCCTGGATGGAGGGCTGCCTTGCCGACTATGAGGTCGCCTACAACGCCTATCTGGCCCGGATCGGCCTGCCGGGTGAGATCGCGGAGGAGGGCGATACCGTCAGATTTACCCTCTACGGCGTTTCCGCCCACGCGCTGCAGCCGGAAAAGGGCCGGAACGCGGCGGTCTACCTGGCCAGCTTCCTCGCCGGTTATTCGGACAACCGTTTCCTGCAGTTTATCAAGACCTATTTTGAGGACGATTACAACGGCGTCAAGCTGGGCGTTGCCTGCGACGGCGAGATGGGCAATACCTCATCCAACCTGGGTGTCGCCAACTTCGAGGACGGCAAGGTTTCGATGGCGCTCAACATCCGCTATTCCTATGAGCAGAAGCTGGAGGATGTCCAGCCAAAGGTGGAGAAGGCACTGCACGAGTTCGGCTTTGAGCTGGACAAGCTAACCTTCATGCAGGCGATCTATCTCGATCCCGAGAGCGACTACGCCAAGACCCTGATCGGCGCCTATCAGGAGATGTCGGGCGACTACGATTCGAAGCCGTACGCCAACGGCAGCCAGACCTACTGCCGCTTCTGCCCCAACTCGGTGGCGTTTGGGATGGAACAGCCGGGGATCACCAACAACCCGCACGGCAACGATGAACACCTCGATCTCGACTGGTTGGAGACTTCGATCGCAATCTATACGAAAGCGATTGCAGATTTGTGCAAATAAGCTCTTGCGAAGCGCTGCCACCGGTGGTATGATAATCGGAAAAACACATGGAATAGCAAGAAAGGGAGTGGGAAGACGATGGCATATTTCTACGAAGAACCATCCCGTACATTCAGTGAATATCTCCTGGTGCCGGGCTACACCTCGGAACATTGTGTACCCTCCAATGTCAGTCTGCGGACCCCGCTGGTGAAATACCGCCGGGGAGAAGAGGCGGAATCCCCGATCTGCCTCAACATCCCGATGACCTCGTCCATCATGCAGGCGGTTTCGGACGACAAGATGGCGGTGGCGCTGGCAAAGGAGGGCGGTCTCTCCTTTATCTACGGATCCCAGTCGATCGAGGAAGAGGCGGCGATGATCGCCCGGGCCAAGTCCTACAAGGCGGGTTTTGTGGTGAGTGATTCCAACCTAACCCCCGAGCATACGCTGGCCGATGTGCTGGCGCTGAAGGAAAAAACGGGCCATTCGACCGTCGCGATCACCCATGACGGCAGTGCCAATGGCTATCTGATGGGGATTGTGGCCTCGCGTGACTACCGTGTCAGCCGGATGAGCACCGATGTCAAGATCAGCGAATTCATGACGCCCAAGGACAAGCTGGTAACCGCGCCGATGGGAACCACCCTCAAGGTGGCCAACGATATCATCTGGGATCACAAGCTCAACTCGCTGCCGATTGTGGATGACGAGGGCCGGCTGTGCTATATGGTTTTCCGCAAGGATTACTCCTCCCACAAGGAGAATCCGCTCGAGCTGCTGGACAACAAGAAGCGGTATATGGTGGGAGCGGGCATCAACTCGCGCGACTATGCCGAGCGGGTGCCGGCGCTGATCGAGGCGGGTGCCGATGTGCTCTGCATCGATTCGTCGGAGGGTTTTTCCGTCTGGCAGCAGCGGACCCTTTCCTGGATTCGGGAACATTACGGTGACAGCGTCAAGTGCGGCGCGGGCAATGTGGTCGATCAGGAGGGCTTCCGCTTTCTGGCCGAAGCGGGTGCCGACTTTATTAAAATCGGCATCGGCGGCGGTTCGATCTGCATCACCCGGGAACAGAAGGGAATCGGTCGCGGCCAGGCGACGGCGGTCATCGATGTGGCCAAGGCCCGTGACGAATACTTCGAGGAGACGGGCATCTACATTCCCATCTGTTCGGACGGCGGCATTGTCTACGATTACCACATCACCCTGGCGCTGGCCATGGGTGCCGATTTCGTCATGCTTGGCCGTTACTTCTCCCGCTTTGACGAGAGCCCGGGCGGACGGGTCAATGTCAACGGCACCTATATGAAGGAGTACTGGGGCGAGGGCTCCAGCCGTGCCCGCAACTGGCAGCGGTACGATATGGGCGAGGGCAACAAGCTTTCCTTCGAGGAGGGTGTTGACAGCTATGTGCCCTATGCCGGCAGCCTGAAGGACAACGTGGCCATGACCCTCGGAAAGATCAAATCGACCATGTGCAACTGTGGCGCGACCACCATCCCCGAGCTGCAGCAGAAGGCCAAGTTTACCTGGGTTTCCTCGACCAGCATGGTTGAAGGCGGCGCCCATGACGTCACCCTGAAGGACAATGCGATGGTGACCTATATGAAATAACCGCCGGTTGGGACGGCAGAAGAGGGCACCCGGATGTTGGACGCATCCGGGTGCCCTGCTGTTTGCCTGCAATGGGCTATTTGCGCATGAAAGACTGACAGTCGGTACACTGCTGCATCGACGGGGAGGTCTCGTGGGT
>CASGDD010000049.1 GCA_949300115.1 uncultured Oscillospiraceae bacterium
GCGCAGGTCATCGCGGAACATGCGGATGGAACCCGGACCTGGCGTTACGAGAGCAACGGCGCCGGCGGGATCCTCTATGCGGGGGACTACATCCGGGAGGATATCGAGGCCGGCGGCTTGACCATTGCCTTCTACTACGGCCGTAAGCATCAGGCCGTCATGGAGGCCGCCGGCGCGGTGGATGCCGTCCGGTCGGTGGTGGCTTACTGTACCGAGCACTATGGCCCGCTCTCCTTTGGCAGCGGGGATACCCTCAAGCTCATTCAAAGCCGGGTATCCGGCGGCGGTTATGCCACGGAAGGGGCCAGCCTGCTGGATGAGGCGGATTTCACCGCCGAAAACCTTGCCAATGCCGAGAAAGGGGCGGGCGCCGGCGAGGTGATGATCCATGAGCTGGTCCACCAGTGGTGGGGACTTGGCAATATGTTTGATCCGTCCGATCCAAGCAGCCCCTGGTCGGCGGAAGGCCTTACGGTCTATACGACCTATCGTATCGTCAAAGCGCTCTATGGGGAGGACTACGCCCAGGCGCATTACGTCGACCGGTGGCGGCAGGCGGTGGAGGACTACAACCTGAACTTCTATGTGCGAAACCCGGACAGGCTGGCCGCGCTGCCGGAGGACAGGCAGCTGGCGATCACCAACCATCTGACCTACCTGCGGCAGTACTGCGAAATGCCGCTGAAGATACTGAAAGCCGAGGCCCTGGTGGGCGGGGAGGAGGCCATCGACCGGATTCTCAGCGGGCTGTTCCAGCGGGAATTGGACCCCCTGTACCCCTATCTGACCTATTCGGAATTTCTGGATGCCTGTGGACTGACCGAGGAGGATGTGACCCTTGCGTAGCATATTCGGATATGAGTGTAAGCGGCTGCTTTGCAACAAATTCTTCGCCGGCCTGCTGCTGGTGCTGCTGTTCTATGGCTGGCAGGTGCTCAACCGCGTGACCCTCCTGGGGGTGTCCCATACCGCCCCCTTTTCCCCCTGGAGTTTTGGCGATTACTTAAGCCGGATGCTGCCGTTGCTTTGGATGGGGGCGCTGTTTTTCCTGACCTTTTTTACCTCCCCGGCGGAAAGGCGGAGAGCGTTTCTGACCGCTGCAACGCCGGTGAAGCCTTCCGTCTATGGACTGGTGCGCTGCGGCGCCGCGCTGGCGGGGACCGCCCTGCTCGCTTCCGCGGTCATCCTGTTGGCGGTGGCCTTCTACGGGTGGATGTTTCACTGGTATCACTGGGGCTCGCTGCTGATGCCGACGCTGATTACCCTGCTGCCGCCCCTGGTTTTTGCGCTGGGCAGCGGTTGGTGGTTGGGGCATCTGCGTCCCTGGCTGATCTTTTTGTGGATGCTGTGTCCGGTTTTGCTGCGGGTATTGCCCCTGCCGGCCTTCCTCGGACTGCTGGATGGAAGCCTGTTTGCCGACCGGCCTCTCGCCCTTGCGGTGCTGGATCCGGCCTTTTCCCTCCCCCTGGAAACGGTTGCGGCGCAAGGCGTTTTGCTGCTCGCGGGTGTGGTGCTTCTGCTGCTCCGCCCGGCAAGGGGCGGCCATCCTTGCAGATGACGCGGCGGTTGCCGGGATCGAGAAGGGGCGGCTTTGAGAAGATCAAAGCCGCCCCTTTTGCTGTTGCCATGAGGCTTCGGAAGACCTCCGGTTCCAGGGAGATGATAACAAGAAAAATGTGAAAAATATCCTTTCCCCTACCAAGGGATGGGAAGGGGAGGGCGATGCTGCAAGGAAAGCGGGGATCCTTACAAAAAATGTCCCGCGCGCGGAATGCTGTGCAATACCCACGAGAAGGGGTTGCTCGCAGCAGGGCAAACGAGGGGAGGGGCACCTTCCGCATCCTTTTTAGGGGTTAGCGGCTATGGATTCCTCCGGAGCCCTCAGTAAACCACCCGCTGACTCGTGCTTTGGCCCTGGCGATATCGAAGGACAACCCGGCCGGGGAGAGGATCACGGGAGGATAGCCCACACAGCCGGGCAACGACCATGGCCAGGCAGCGCCGATAAGACAAAAAAACCGTTTCCCTTTGGAAACGGCTTTTGTTGGTGGAGATAAGCGGGATCGAACCGCTGACCTCTTGAATGCCATTCAAGCGCTCTCCCAGCTGAGCTATACCCCCATATTTTGGTGTTCCCCGGAAGGAACATATGCATTATAGCACGGATGAGGCGGGAATGCAACCCCCTTTTTCAAATTTTTTTGTGCCGGCCTTCTGCGGTTGACAGACGGGCGGCGCAGGGGCTATACTGGTTGCAAAGAGATAGTTAGCTGGTTAATGGTTTATCGGGTTTATCAAAAGGGGGGAGCGCTTTGAACCGAGAACAGATGGATGAGGCGGTGGAGCTGCTGCGCGAGCTGATCCGGCTGCGGCGGCTGGCGATGCAGCGGGCCACCGCGCGCTGCCCGGTCCATGCGGGACAGCTGGCGATGCTCGACTATATCGAGGAGCACGCCGGCTGCACCCAGCGGGATCTGGCCGAACGGATGGGGGTTTCCCCGCCCTCGGTTGCGACCAGCGTCAAACGGATGGAACGGGCGGGGCTAATAGAAAAACAGACGGATCTGCACGATCTGCGCATCAACCGGCTGCGGCTGACCCCCTTGGGGCGGGAAAGCATGCTGCAATGCCGGCAGGCGATCGACACCTTTCACCACAGCCTGTTCGACCGGCTGGATCACGAGGATGCCGAGCGGCTGATTGCGCTGATGCGCCAGATGATCGAGAATGCAGCCGCTGCGGGGAACAGCCCCGGCGGGACGGTGGAAGGAGGAGAGGCCGGTTGATTCGGGAAATTGCGAAATATATGTACAAATACCGCTGGTATGCCGTACTGGCGCCGCTCTGTGTGGCAGGGGAGGTGCTCTTCGAGATCCTCATCCCCCGGCTGATGGCGGCGATTGTCGACGTCGGCATTGCCAACACCGATCTCGACTATGTGCTCCGAACCGGCGGGCTGATGGTTTTAGCGGCCGTCTGCGCGCTCATCCTCGGCCTGTTGGCGGTGCGCTTTTCCTCCAAGGCGTCGATGGGCTTTGGGGCCGAGCTGCGCCGCGGGATCTTCTACAAGATTCAGGATTTCTCCTTTAAAAACATCGACCGCTTTTCGGTCGCCTCGCTGGTCACCCGGCTGACGGCCGACGTTTCCAACTGCGAACGGGCGTCGATGCTGCTGATGCGGATGCTCACCCGTTCGCCGGTCATGCTGGTCAGCGCGACCCTCATGGCCGCCTCGATCAACGGCGAGCTGGTGTGGGTTTTTCTGGTTGCCATCCCCGTCCTGGCGGTTGCGCTGGGACTGCTGATCACCCTCAGCTTCCCGCGGTTTATGCGGATGCTGCGCAAATACGACCGGATGAACGCGACGGTGCAGGAGAATCTGGCGGCCATCCGGGTGGTCAAATCCTTTGTGCGGGAGGGGTACGAGCGGGAGAAGTTTGACCGGGCGACCGAAGAGCTGGTCGACACCTCCATCCAGGCGGAGGGGATTATTGTCTTCAACTGGCCGATCCTCAACATCACCATGTACAGCTGTATTGTCGCCATCCTCTGGTTCGGCAGCCAGCTGACCATCGGCGGCCAGATGCTCACCGGCGAGCTGCTGAGTTTTGTCGGCTATGTCACCCAGATCCTCACCTCGCTGATGATGCTTTCGATGGGGCTCATCGGCATTGTCACCAGCAAGGCCTCGCTGGAGCGGATCATCGAGGTGCTCGGGGAGAAGGTGGATATCACCGATGAGCAGGCCGACCCCGCCCTCACGGTCCCCGATGGCGGGATCGAGTTTCGCCACGTCTCCTTCCGCTACAGCGGGGAGGCGAAGGAGGATACCCTCAAGGATATCAATCTCTCCATCCGGCCGGGCGAGACGATCGGCATCATCGGCGGCACCGGCTCGGCCAAAACGACGCTGGTCCAGCTGATTCCCCGGCTGTACGAGGTCAGTGAAGGGGAACTGCGGGTCGGCGGGCACGATGTCCGGGACTACACCCTCGACGCGCTGCGCGGCGCGGTCAGCATGGTGCTGCAGAAGAATGTCCTCTTTTCGGGCACCATCGAGGAAAATCTTCGCTGGGGCGATCCGAACGCCACCCATGAACAGATTGTCGAGGCGGCGAAGAAGGCGCAGGCGGATGCCTTTATCACCTCCTTCCCCGACGGCTACAACACCGTGCTGGGGCAGGGCGGCGTCAACCTGTCGGGCGGCCAGAAGCAGCGGCTGTGCATCGCGCGGGCGCTGCTGGCCCATCCGAAGATCCTCATCCTCGACGATTCGACCAGCGCGGTCGACACCGCCACCGACGCCAAAATTAGAGAGGCCTTCCAGAGCGAACTCGGGCATGTGACCACCCTGATTATCGCCCAACGGATCACCTCGGTGATGGACGCCGACCGGATTGTCGTGCTGGACGACGGCCGGATCGACGGGGTGGGCAGCAATGAGGAGCTGCTCCGGACCAACGCGATCTACCGGGATGTCTATGAATCCCAGCAGAAGGGGGTGGCGTGATGCCTCCGATGCGTCATCAGATCCCGCAGAAACCCAAGGACTTCGGCCGCACCATCCGGCGGATTGTCACCTATCTTTTCCGGCAGAAATGGCTGATGCTCACCGCCATCCTGCTGGTGCTGGTCTCGTCGGGCGCGACCATCTTCGGCACCTACATGCTCCGCCCGCTCATCAACCGGGGGATTGTGCCGCTGATCGGCACCGAGCCCACCCTTGCCGACCTGCGGCCGTTGATTTTGATGATCGGGCTGGTCGCCGCCGTCTATCTCTGCGGCGCGCTCGCCAACTTCGCCTACAACCGGATCATGGTCACCATCTCCAACCACATCCTCAAGGCGGTGCGGATGGATCTTTTCGGCCGGCTGCAGGAGCTGCCCATCCACTACTTTGACGTCCACACCCACGGCGAGCTGATGAGCCGGTTCACCAACGATGTCGATACGCTGCGCAACGCGATCAACACTGGCTTCGTCCAGTTCATCTCCTCGTCGGTGAGCGTCGCGGGCACCTTTGTGATGATGCTGGTCCTCAGTCCGCTGCTGACACTGCTGGTCATGGCCATGGTGGCGGTCATTCTGTTGATTCTCTCGCAGATCGGCAAGCGCAGCCGCCGGCAGTTCCGGCTGCGTCAGGCGGCGTTGGGTCGGGTCAACGGCTTTATGGAGGAGCATGTTGTCGGCCAGAAGGTGGTCAAGGTCTTCCGGCACGAGCGGGCGACCAAGGCGGAATTTGACGCCCTCAATGAGGAGCTGCGCGAGGTGGCGACCGCCGCCAACGCCTACGGCATGATGATGATGCCGCTGGTCGGCAATCTCTCCTACATCAACTACGCGGTGGTGGCCTCGGCCGGCGCGACGCTGTGCATCTTCGGCCAGCTGGATATCGGTACGGTCGGCGCCTTTTTGCAGTACTCCCGCTCCTTCTTCCAGCCGATTACCCAGGTGTCCCAGGAATTTAACACCATCCTCTCCGCCCTGGCCGGCGCCGAGCGGATCTTCGAGGTGATCGATACCGAGCCCGAGCGGGATGAGGGAACGGTCACGTTGGTTCATACGACCACCGGCGCGGACGGCCAGCTCCAGGAATGCGCCCACCGGACGGGCCGTTGGGCGTGGAAGCAGCCCCAGCCGGATGGCAGCGCGCGCTATGTCCCGGTCCGGGGACATGTCGTACTGGATAAGGTCGATTTCGCCTATGAGCCGGATCATCCGGTGCTGCGGCAGGTCAGCCTGTACGCCAAACCGGGGCAGAAGATCGCCTTTGTCGGCTCGACCGGCGCGGGCAAGACGACCATCACCAACCTTCTCAACCGCTTCTACGAGGTGCCGGCGGGCAAGATCTTCTACGACGGCATCGACATCACGGCGATCCGCAAGGACGATCTGCGCCGTTCGCTCGCGATGGTGCTGCAGGATACCCACCTCTTCACCGGTACGGTGCGGGAGAACATCCGCTATGGCCGGCTGGACGCCACCGACGAGGAGATTGTCGAGGCCGCCAAACTGGCCAATGCCCATCCGTTCATCGAGCACCTGCCCCACGGCTATGACACCCTGCTGACCGACGATGGTGCCAACCTTTCGCAGGGCCAGCGGCAGCTGCTGTCGATTGCCCGAGCGGCGGTCGCCAATCCGCCGGTGCTCATCCTCGATGAGGCGACCAGCTCGGTCGATACCCGTACCGAGGCGCTCATCGAACAGGGGATGGATTCGCTGATGGCCGGGCGGACCACCTTTGTCATCGCCCATCGCCTCTCAACCGTGCGCAACGCCAACGCCATCCTGGTGCTCGAACATGGTGAGATTATCGAGCGGGGGGATCACGACGACCTCATCCGCCAGAAGGGCCGTTACTACCAGCTCTATACCGGCCAGTTTGAACTCGACTGATACGCTCGCTCTGTATTCCAACGAAAGCAGCCGCCTCTCCGCTCGGGGGCGGCTGCTTTTGCAGATAGAAACGGTAAAGATGTACAAAAGTATATCGATAGGGTTATCGAAAAAGCATAAAGCGCCGGTTTTTTGTTCAGGCAATTGACAAACGGCCGCTATCGGTCTACAATACCCCCAACGTCAACATTCACATGCAGAGACCAGGACACGACCCGATGGAACCCCCGCCTTCAGAGAACTGCCGGATGGTGCAAGGCAGCAGGCGGCACCGGCGGGCCATCCCCTGGGAGCAGCCCGGATGAACGGTTTGACCCAGTAGTCCGCGCCGGAATCTCCCCGTTACAGGAGAGCACGGTACCCCCGCAGGGGCGCAGCCGTGACAGAGGGGCCGCTTTCAGGGCGGCAAGCGAAGTGGTAACGCGGAGGAAAGCCTTCGTCTTCGGAATCCGGTTGAACGGCCGGATGGGAGGACGAAGGTTTTTTGTTTTGCAGATGGGTGTGACGCGGATAGGATAGAGGAGGCATACATGATGAACACACTGGTTATTGTCCTGATCTCCGTTGTCTTTTTGGCGGGCGCCTACCTGCTGTACGGCCGGTGGCTCGCCAACAAATGGGGGATCGATCCCAAAGCCCAGACCCCGGCCCAGCGCTTCAACGACGGGGTGGACTATGTCCCGACCCCTGGCGGGACCGTCTTCAGCCACCAGTTTTCCTCGATCGCCGGTGCCAGCCCGGTCACCGGCGCCATCACGGCGGCCGTCTTCGGCTGGGTGCCGGTGCTCCTGTGGATTCTGCTCGGCGCCACCTTTTTCGGCGCGGTGACCGACTTCGGCGCCCTCTATGCCAGCGTCAAAAACGAAGGGAAATCGATGGGGCTGCTGGTCGAGCGCTATATCGGCAAATTCGGCCGCAAGATCTTCCTCGGCTTCTGCTGGCTGTTCACCTGGCTGGTCATCGCGGCCTTTGCGGACATCGTGGCGGACACCTTTAACGCCTTTGTCACCACCGACGGCGTGACGGCCCTTTCCGAGTTTGCCCGCCCCAACGGCGCGGCCGGCACCATCTCGCTGCTCTTCATCGCCTTTGCGATCGTCTTCGGGCTCATCCTGCGCCGGTTCCATCTCACCGGCTGGAAGCACACCGCGCTCGGCCTGCTCTGCACCGTCGCCGCACTCGGCCTGGGCATGCTGCTGCCGATCACCGCGGACAAGTCGACCTGGCTCTACATCACCTTCATCTACATCTTCTTTACGGCGGTTCTGCCGATGTGGCTGCTCAAACAGCCCCGTGACTCGATGACCACCTACATGTTTATCGGCATGATCGCCGGTGCGGTGCTCGGCCTGATGGTCGCCCATCCGACGATGAATCTGCCGATGTTCACCGGGTTCCACAACGACGCGCTCGGCGACCTTTTCCCCATCCTCTTTGTCACCGTCGCCTGCGGCGCCGTCTCCGGCTTCCACAGCCTGGTTTCGGCCGGGACCTCCTCCAAGACCATCGCCAACGAGAAGGATATGCTCAAGGTCGGCTACGGCGCGATGGTGCTTGAGGGCGTGCTCGCGGTGCTGGCCCTCTGTGTCGCCGGCGCGGCAGCGGCAGCGGATGGGACCCCCGCCACCGGCACCCCCTTCCAGATCTTCTCGAACGGTGTCGCCGGCCTGCTGGAGATGTTCGGCATCCCCGTCTATGTCGCCCAGTGCTTTATGACCATGTGCGTCTCGGCGCTGGCGCTCACCAGCCTCGACGCGGTCAGCCGGATCGGCCGCATGAGCCTGCAGGAGCTGTTCAGCGTCGACGATATGGCGCATGCCGCGGTCTGGCGCAGGGTGATCTGCAACAAGTATGTCGCGACCATCCTCACCCTGGGTATCGCCTTCCTGCTGACCCAGATCGGCTATGCCAACATCTGGCCGCTCTTCGGTTCGGCCAACCAGCTGCTCTGCGCGCTGGTGCTGGCGACCCTCTGTGTCTTCCTCAAGGTGACCGGCCGGAGCAACAAGATGCTCTTCCCGCCGCTGCTCATCATGCTGGCGGTCGCCGGCACCGCCCTGGTGCAGCGGACGATCGGTCTGGTCCGCGCCGTCTCGGCCGGTTCGGCCACCTTCTGGGTCGAAGGGCTGCAGCTCATCCTCTCGGTGCTGTTGCTCGCACTCGGCATCATCATCGTGGTCAACTCGCTCAAGGCCTATCTCCTCGCCAAAAAGAACGCGGAGGCGAAGGCATAGAATCCCGGCCCCTTCCCGGCCACATCGGAAAAAATCCCGGACGCACAGGCGTTCGGGATTTTTGTTGGAAGCGAGGGGATGTTGCCCTGTCGAGGCGGACGGCCCGCCGCCGGAGTGCTATTGGATATAGAACATGATCTTGGTGATATACTCGTTTTCGTCGCCGGTCGAAAGATAATCGTTGATGGCAAATTCATAGGCATCCGAGACGATCGTTAAATGCCGGTTCTGGCAGTAGGCCAGAATGCGCTCGTACGCCTTGCCGATGGAGAGGTAATCGCCCATATGGTAGGTGAACACACACCGGCCGGCGGGGAGCTCCATCACCCCCTCCACATCGCTCGTTTTTTCAATCGGCAAAAAGGCGAAGATCGCCTCGGTATACCGGCCCTGCCGGATGTTCTGGTAGGGCACAATGACGCCGCTCTGAAAAAAGATGGGGAGATGCTCCCTAAAGGAGCGCACGAAGCATTCCTTGGTGGCGATACTGACCTTTTCCAAATCGTAGGGTTCGCCCACCTTCTGGAGCAGGATGTACTGCTGCCCCTGCTCTTCCACCACGACGGCGTCATAATGATCGCGGATGGCGACCGAATGCTCCAGCTGCATGCAGCGGTGCTCGACACGTTTTTCGATCATCTTCAGCTCATCAATCTGCTGGCCGATTGTAAGCAGCTGCTTGCGCAACGCCACAATGGAATGGTCGATGGTATAGCCTTTCATGTGGGTCTTAATCTCTTCGAGGGAAAAGCCAATCTTCTTCATGATGCAGATGGTGTCCAGATAATCCAGCTGGCTGGCGCTGTAATAGCGGTACCCGTTGGCCGGGTCGACATAGGCGGGGCGAAACAGGCCGATTTTATCGTAAAAGATCAAGGTTTGACGGGAGATATTCTGCTGCTTGGAAACTTCACCGATGGAAAATAAATTTTTCATAAGCGCCTCTTGACTGTATAGTTACTATATAGCATAAAATGATAGCATAAAAACCGGAAATCATCAAGGAGGATATTCGAGTTGAAACCCCGTATAGCGCGTATCTTGGATAAACTGCTCGAAGAACTGACCGTCAAAAAGATCCTGCTCATCATGCTGGGCGCCATGATCTGTACCTTTGGCATTCACAACATCCACCAACGCACCAACATCACCGAGGGCGGCGTGATCGGGATGATGCTGCTGATTGAGCATTGGCTCAAGATTTCGCCCGCGTACATCACCCCGATCCTTGACATCGCCTGCTACCTGCTGGCCTACAAATTCCTGGGCGGGAAATTTATTGAGATTTCGATCATCTCGACGCTGTTCATCTCGGCCTTTTATAAATTATGGGAAGCGCTCCCGTTTTTATTGCCGGATCTCTCCGCCTATCCGCTGCTTGCCGCCCTGTTCGGCGGGATGTTTGTCGGCATTGGCGTGGGGCTGATTGTCAGGCAGGGGGGCTCCAGCGGCGGCGACGATGCGCTGGCGCTGACGATTTCCCACACCCTTCGTTGGCGGCTGTCCCGTTCCTATCTCTTTACCGACGTCGTTGTACTCCTGCTGTCGCTGACCTATATCCCCGCGTTCCGCATTGTCTTCTCGCTGATTACGGTGACCATCTCCTCCTTCCTCATCGATTGGGTGAAAAACTACCGGACCCAAGAGAGCCGGCCGGCGCAGAAAACCGATGCGGTCAAGCCGGATGGCGGGCAGGAGAGGCGGGAGGAAGCCTGCCATCGGCCCGCTCGGGGATAGACCGGCAGGGAGGATGCCTGCGCCGGCTTGTATCGGTTCGCTCCTTTCTGCAAACTCTGGATCAGGAGGAGAGTTTTGGGAGGTGCTGTTTTGAAAGACAATCTGCTTCCAATTGGCAAGATGGCGTCGCTGAACGGCCTGTCCATCAACACCCTGCGGCTGTATGACGAGAAAGGGCTGCTGAAGCCCCGCTATACCGATCCGGATACCGGCTACCGGTATTACAGCATCGACCAGAACGCGCGGCTGGATATCATCGTCTATATGAAGGAGCTGGGGATGAGCCTCTCCCAAATTCGGGAGTCGCTCGAGAAGGAGGACATCTCGCTGATCGAAGAGCTGCTCAGCCAGAAAAACGAACAGATCCACCGGCAGATACGGGAGCTGAAGGCACAGCACGACGCGGTTGAACGGGCGATTCTTTCGATCGAACGGTACCGCAAATCCCCGGCCACCGGGACGCTCTCCTTAGAATATATCGACCGGAGGTATATGGTGGGGATCCCCTGTTCGGTCAACTTCTACAGCGGTGATATCCACAGCTATGAACATCTGCTTCGGGAGCTGCGCCTGCAGCTGGAGCGGGCCGGACTCAGCCACATCCACTCCTACAACACGGGGACTTCGATTGCGAGGAAGGACTTTGAGGAAAATCGCTTTCTGGCGAAGGAAATCTTTATTTTTACCAGCCGCCCGGGCCAGGAGGGAATGCTTGTCTCCCGTGTGGTGGAAAGCGGCATGTATGCCTGCGTCTATCTGGACAATTACGACGATGAGATGCGCTATGCCCAGATGCTGCGGGTGTCCTGCAGACAAAACCGCTACCAGATTGCCGGGGACTACCTCTGCGAGGTGATGACGGGATTCCATGTATTTGACAGCGATCCCCGCAGCATGTTCCTGCGGCTGCAGGTGCCGGTGACCTTTCAGGGAAGCCGGTAAGGACGATTTTGGCAAAAATTTCACAAATCCCCTTGACTCTCCTGCCGCAAGAGGGTTTACACTATCGGAAACGGACGCTGAGAGGCTGCTTCCTCACGTCAGGACCGAGAACCCCAAAGGAGGATTTGTCATGGAAAAAATCAAAGTGGTACAGTACGGCTGCGGCAAGATGGCGAAGTACACCCTGCGGTATCTCTATGAGCATGGGGTCCAGATTGTGGGTGCCATCGACGTCAATCCCGAAGTGGTGGGTATGGACGTGGGGGACTACGCCGGCCTGGGGCTGAAAACCGGGGTGATCATCTCCAGCGACGCCGACAGGGTGTTGGACGAGTGCAAGGCGGATGTGGCGATTGTCACCCTCTTCAGCTTTATCGACGACATCTACAAGCATGTGGAGAAATGTGTTTCCCGGGGGATCAACGTGATTACCACCTGTGAGGAGGCCATCTATCCCTGGACCACAGCTGCCGCACAGATCAACAAGCTGGACGCGCTGGCCAAAGAAAACCATTGCACCGTCACCGGTTCCGGGATGCAGGACATTTTCTGGATCAACATGGTGGCCATGGTGGCCAGCGGATGCAATAAGATTGAGAAGATCAAGGGTGCTTACAGCTATAATGTCGAAGATTACGGGCTGGCTTTGGCCCAGGCGCACGGCTGCGACCTCACCCCCCAGGAATTTGAGGCGCAGATTGCCCATCCGGCGGAATTTGAGCCTTCCTATGCATGGAATGCCAGCGAGGCCATCTGCAGCAAGCTGGGGCTGACCATCAAAACCATAACACAAAAGCATGTTCCTTATATCGTCGACCACGACGTCTACAGCGCCACCCTGGGGAAGACCATCCAGGCAGGGAATTGCATCGGCATGTCGGCGGTGGTCACCATTGAGACCATGCAGGGTATCACCATTGAGGAGGAGACGATCGGCAAGGTCTATGGCCCCGAGGACGGCGACCAGTGTGACTGGTGGATTACCGGTGAGCCCAACACCGAATTCCATGTCGTGAAGCCCGCCACGGTGGAGCACACCTGCGCCACGATCGTCAACCGTATTCCCAGCCTGCTCAACGCTCCCGCCGGTTATGTTACCTGCGACCAGCTGGATCCCCACTGCTATCTGACCTATCCGATGGA
>CASGDD010000050.1 GCA_949300115.1 uncultured Oscillospiraceae bacterium
GACGAAGGTGATCTGCCAGGTTGTCTGCTTTGACGTGCGGGATGGGGAGACGCGCAGGCGCTACACGCGGCCGGAGTAGGCGGAAGGGATCGATGGCTTCTTTCTCCGGGATGGGAGCCATCCTCGAACACCGGCGTATCCAATTCCCACGGGACCGGCGGATGCGCGGCTGCCGTATGCGGGATGATCTGCATACGGCTTTTTGATTGGAAGGGGGAGAAGGGTATGGCGGCAGCGGAGGGGGAGCGGATGCGGACGATTGCCGGGAGGCTGATCCGCTTTAGTCTCCCGCTCATTCTCAGCGGGATTCTGCAGCAGCTCTACAATTGGGCGGATGCCTTCATCGTCGGCAATGTCGAGGGGGAGCTGGCGCTGGCGGCGGTCGGTGCGACCACCACCGTGGTGGGCTTCTACCTCACGGCGATCACCGGCTTTACACTGGGACTGTCCATCCTCTTTGCCCAGCGGTATGGCCGGGCGGAGACGGACAGGCTTGCCCGGCTGCTTTCCACCTTTGCCCTGCTGTTGGGTGGGGTTTTTCTGCTGCTCGCGGCGGTGGGGGCGGCGGTGACCGGGCCGATGCTGCGGCTGCTGCATACCACCCCCGATACCCTTGCGCTGGCTGAGGCGTATCTGCGGATCATCTTTGCCGGCATTCCCTTCCTTGCCGTCTACAACGTCTATTCGGCCGCGCTGCGGGGCATCGGGGACAGCCGGGCGCCCTTCTACGCGGTGCTGCTTTCCTCACTGGTCAATGTGGGGCTGGATATCCTCTTTGTCGCGGTTTTCCACTGGAGCGTCGCCGGCGCGGCGATTGCGACCGTCCTCTCGCAGATTGCGATGACCCTGTTTCTGATGGTCTATGCCGCCCGACGGTATGAGATGCTCCGCTTCCGGCCGGGCAGGGGGATGTTCGACCGCCGGGAGCTGGCCGAGGGTGTGCACTTCGGCCTGCCGCCGATGCTCCAGTCGAGCGTCAGCTCGGGCGGCAATCTGGTGCTGCAGAACTTTATGAACGGCTTCGGGACCCAGACGGTGGCGGCGGTGACGACCGCCTACCGCATCGATCTCATCGTCATGCTGCCGATGATCAACCTCGGATCGGGCATTGCCACCCTGGTGGCCCAGAGCTGCGGTTCGGGGGAAGGGCGGCGGGCCGGCCGGATTCTGGCGGTCGGTGCGGCGATGATGGCGGTGGTCTCGCTCGGGATGACCGCGCTGGTGATCCCCTCGGGCGGACATCTGATTGCGCTCTTCGGCGCGGGCGCGGAGGCGGTGGCCATCGGCAGCCGCTTTTTCCGCTGCATCGCCAGCTTCTACCTCGTCTACGGCCTCGCGACCGCCCTCCGCGGCTATGTCGAGGGGACGGGGGAGGTCGTCTACTCGAGTGTGGCCGGCATCCTTTCGCTGTTTGTCCGCATTTTGCTCTCCTATGCGCTGGTCGGTTGGTTTGATAACATGGTGATTGCCTATGCCGAGGGGCTCTCCTGGGTGTTGCTGCTTGCTCTCTATGGGGGGCATCTGCTGATCAAAGGGCGGCGGACCGCCGCATCCCGGGGGAAATGAGCTCCCGGCAGAGAAAAGGGCGCCGCCCCCGGATTCCTTTCGAATCCGGGGGCGGCGCTTTGGTAGGAAAGAAAGGTTTTTAGGAACCTTTAGCATGGCTTAGGGTTTCATCAGCCGGACGAGGACCGCCTTTTGGACATGCAGCCGATTTTCCGCCTGATCGAAGATCTCCTCGGCATGGGCCTCGAAGACCGCGTCGGTGATCTCCTCCCCGCGGTGGGCCGGCAGGCAGTGCAGCACCATCCGATCGGGACGGGCGGCCGCAAGCAGCCGGTCATCCAGCTGGTAGCCGGCGAAATCGCGGGCGCGCACCGCCGCCTCCGCTTCCATCCCCATCGAGGTCCAGACATCGGTGTAGAGCACATCGGCGTTCCGAGCCGCCTCCAAGGGATCGTGGGTCAGGGTGAAGTCGCCCAGCGCCTTCGCCTGCGCGAGCAGTTCATCGGCAGGCTCATAGCCGCTGGGACAGGCGAGGGTGACCGCCATCCCCACCTGGAGACAGCCGGTGATCAGCGAGCGGGCGACATTGTTGCCGTCCCCGACAAAGCCGAGCCGCAGTCCGGCGAGCGCGCCCTTCCGTTCGCGGATGGTCATCAGATCGGCCAGCGCCTGGCAGGGGTGGGCGGTGTCACTCAGCCCGTTGATGACCGGGACGGTCGCGTAGCGGGCGAGCTCCTCGATATCCGCCTGGCTGTGGGCGCGGATCATGATGCCGTCGACCAGACGGGAGAGCACGCGGGCGGTGTCCTTCATCGGCTCGCCCCGGCCGAACTGCAGGTCGCCGGCGCTTAAAAAGAGCGCCATGCCGCCCAGCTGATACCTGCCCACCTCGAAGGAGATGCGGGTGCGGGTGGAGGCCCGCTCGAAGATCATCCCGAGGGTTTTCCCCGCCAGCCGGGGATGGGGAATGCCGTGGGCCTGTTCATATTTGAGCTGATCGGCGAGGTTGAGGATGGAAAAGATATCCTCCTTCCGCAGATCCTGCAGCCTGAGCAGATGCTTCATCGGTGAGACCTCCTGGTCGCTGGGAATGCTTACAAGCCGGCCTCTTCGTCGAGGACCGAGAAGAGGACCGAAAGGCCCTGGTCAAATTCGGCGTCGGTGGTGGTCAGCGGCGGCAGCAGCCGCAGGGCCGCATGGGCCGAGAGGATGAGCAGGCCCCGCTCGAGACATTTTTTGACCACCTCGCCGACATTGTTCTTCACCAGGTCGGCGCCGATCATCAGACCCAGGCCGCGGACCTCACGGATGGCCGGGTGGGCGCGGAGCTTTGCCATGATCTCGTTGCCCTTTTCGGTGATCCGCTCGAGCGTACCGGGCGCGGTGAGCGTTCGGATGACCACGCAGCCGCCCGCGCAGATGGTCGGGTTGCCGGCAAAGGTCGAGCCGTGGTCGCCCGGATGGAGGACCTCTGAGTATTCGCCGCGGGTCAGCACCGCACCGATCGGCAGCCCGTTGCCGAGTCCCTTGGCGAGCGAAACGATATCCGGCTGGACGCCGAAGTGCTCGAAGGAGAGCAGCTTGCCCGTCCGGCCGATGCCGGTCTGGACCTCGTCGACCATGAAGGCGAGATCGTGCTCGGCACAGAGCGATTCCACCGCCATGATGAAGCCGGCGTCGAGCGGCTTGACGCCGCCCTCCCCCTGGATGGTTTCGATCATGACGCCGCAGACGGTGTCGTCGATCATCCCCTCCAACGCTTCGACGTCGTTGGCCGGCGCGTAGCGGAAGCCTTCGGTGAAGGGGAAGAAGTAGTTGTGGAATTCCTCCTGGCCGGTGGCCGAGAGGGTGGTGATCGTCCGGCCGTGGAAGGAGTCGCGTAGGGTGATGATGTTGTGGCGGCCGGGGCCGTACTTGTCAAAGCTGCGCTTGCGGGCGATCTTGATGGCCGCCTCGTTCGATTCGGCGCCCGAGTTGGTGTAGATCACCCGGTCCATCGAGGTGTGCGCGCAGAGCAGCTCGGCCAGCTCGACCGGCGGCAGGGTGTAGTAGAGGTTGGAGATATGCGAGAGGATGCCCGCCTGTTCGGTCACCGCCTTGAGCCATTCGGGGTGGGCGTGGCCGAGCGAGCAGACGCCGATGCCGGCGCCAAAGTCGATGTAGGACTTGCCCTCGCTGTCATAGCAGGTGGAACCCGAGCCACGGACGATGGCGGCTTCCATCCGGGAGAAGTTGTGCATGATGGATTCGTCGTACTGCTTTTTGATCGTCTGCAGGCTGTTCATGACAGATTCCCTCCTGATTCACTGGTAAACATCGTGCCGCTGCCTTCGTTGGAGAACATCTCGATGAGGATCGAGTGTTCGATCCGCCCGTCGATGATGACCGCCTGGTCGACCCCCCGGCGGATGGTTTCGACGCAGCATTCGATTTTCGGGATCATGCCGCCCGAGATAATCCCCTCCCGGACGAGCAGGGGCACCTCGCTGACGCCCACCTGTGGGATGAGGGTGCTTTCGTCCTCCTTGTCCCGCAGAAGCCCCCGCACATCGGTCATGAGGATGAGATTTTTCGCGTGCAGCGCGGCGGCAATCTGGGCGGCGGCGGTATCGGCGTTGATGTTGTAGACGTTGCCCTCCCGGTCGCAGCCGACCGTCGCGATGACCGGAATATAGCCGCGCTGGAGGGTAATTTCCAGCAGCTCGGTGTTGACCTGGACGACGTCGCCGACAAAGCCGAGATCGACCTTGCCCATGTGCTTTTCACACTGCAGCATCCGGTCGTCGAGGCCGCACAGGCCGACCGCCTTGACACCGTTTTGGCCGAGCAGCCCGACCAGCTCCTTGTTGATCCTGCCGGCGAGCACCATCTGGGCGATGGCGGCCGTCTCGGCGTCGGTATAACGCAGCCCGTCGATGAAGCGGCTCTCCTTGCCCATCGCCTTGAGGGTGGCGGTGATCTCCGGACCGCCGCCGTGGACGAGCACCACCTTGATGCCCACCATCGAAAGCAGGGTCAGATCGTGCATGACCGCGGCCTTGAGCGAGGCGCTCTTCATCGCGTTGCCGCCATATTTGATGACGACGACCTGGCCGATATATTTCTGTACATGCGGCAGCGCCTCAGCGATGAGGGCCGCCATCTCCCGATCGGAGATTTTCATGGGGAATCACCTGCCATCCTTCCTTCGGCCTTTCCGGCCGCATGGGGGTATCGGGGGGAGCTAGGAACGGTAGTCGCCGTTGATCTTGACATAGTCGTAGGTGAGGTCGCAGCCCCAGGCGGTTGCCTCGGCCTCCCCCAGGTGGAGGTCGATCAGGATGTCGATCGCGTCCTCCGAGAGGATCTTTTTGGCCAGCTCCTCCGAGAAGGGGATGCCGGCGGCGTGTTCACAGACCGGCAGGAGCCCTGCCTTCGAGCGGAAGGCGACCGAGGTCTTCGAGATGTCGTAGTCCGCGTCGGCATAGCCCATCGCACAGAGCACCCGGCCCCAGTTGGCGTCGGCGCCGAACATCGCCGCCTTGAGCAGGTTGGAACCGGCGACCGTCTTGGCGATGACCCGCGCAAGCTGCAGATCGGGCGCGCCCGACACGGTGACCGCGAGCAGCTTGGTGGCCCCTTCGCCGTCCTGCGCGACCCCGCGGGCCAGCTGTTCGCTGACGGCGGTGAGTGCCGCGACAAAGGCGTCAAAGTCATCGCCCTCCCCGGTGATCTCGGGGTTGCCGGCGAGCCCGGAGGCGAGGATGGCGTAGGTATCGTTGGTCGAGGTGTCCCCGTCGACGGTGACCATGTTGAAGGTGGCGTCCACCGCCTTGCGCATCGCCCGGTCGAGCATGGCGGGGGAGATGGCGACGTCGGTGGTCGCAAAGGCGAGCATGGTGGCCATGTTGATATGGATCATACCCGAGCCTTTGGCGATACCGCCCACATGGCAGGTTTTGCCGGCGAGGGTGAATTCGACCGCGCATTCCTTCTCGCGGGTGTCGGTCGTCATGATGGCCTGCTCGGCCGCAAGGCTGCCCTCGGGGGCATCGGTGAGCTGGGCAACCGCTTCGGGAATGCCCTTCAGGATGGGTTCCAGCGGCAGCGGCTGGCCGAT
>CASGDD010000051.1 GCA_949300115.1 uncultured Oscillospiraceae bacterium
GCTGCGGCGGTGGATGGACCGCGCCCACCCGGGGTGGATGGTGCTGCTGGCCTCCCTGCTGCCGCTGGTGCCGAACGGGCTGATCCCCTATGTCGCCGCGCAGACCGCCCTCCCGATGGGCAGCTTTGCGCTCGCGGTGGCTCTCGGCAGCCTGCCGGGGATACTCGGTTGGTGCGCCGTCGGCAGCATCCTCCGTCGGGGCGATTGGGGCGCGGCGGCGGGTTTGCTCCTCCTCTTTGGGGGGATGGCGATACTTTTCTACCGATGGCGGGCGCGGTGGATGGCCCTGCTGATCTGTCGCTGGGCGGGTAAATCAAAAGCCGGACGGGAAACGGCCCGTCCGGCGTGGCGGAAAATCGATGCGGTGGATGGGGCGATGTCAGAGGATATCGAGGATCAGGGTGAACAGGCAGATGAGGAGGACACCGCCGCCGAAGACGAGCAGCACCCTGCGCAGCGCCCGATTGCCGCCGAAACCGGCGGCGATCCGGCCGGGAAAGAGGGTGCAGAGGATGCCTGCGATCAGCAGGATCCAGACGATGACCGGCATGGGATCACCTCCCGGGTGGAATAGGATGGATGGGGCATGCCCCTGTCAGCTCAGGGTGCGGTATAGCGGACAAAGCGATAGGAACCGTCCGGCCGCAGCTCGATGGTGAGCACCCGGCTGACCGGGTCGGGGAAGCTGAAATAGGAGAGGCTGAGGTGCAGATGGCACAGGTCCCCTTCGGCCTCCACCCGGTCGAGGGTGATTTTGGCAAGATCGCCCACCCCGCCGCCGAGCATCCGATAGCCGCCCTCGTCGGCGCTATAGACGAGGGGATCGGAACGGAGATGGTCGGTGTCCACCGCGAAATAGTGCTGGATGGTGCGCTCAAATTCCGCCTCGGGGAAAAACCATCCGGTGCCCTCGCCAAACGGGGAGGCGTACCGCTCGGCCATCGTTTCGCCATCCACCCCCTGCCCGTCGAGATAGCCGCGAAACCAGCTGGCAAAGTGGGCGGGCGGAATCGCTTCGGCGCCCGTCCAGGGCTCCCAGGAATAGGGGGCCGCGACCCTCTCCTGCAGATAGCGCGCGCCGCTCTCGTCGGTGTGCCATTCGGCGCCATAGGCGCAGAGCACCGCCTCATAAAAGGCGTCGTCCGGCAGAACCGTCCCGGCAGCGCCGGTTTCGGAGGGATTCGCCCCTTCGGATGGGTCCGCCCCATCCGCGCCGATGGTCAGCTGGGAGGAGGCGGAGAGGGCGGGGAGGGAGGCGGATGCGCTGCCCGATTCGGGGACAGCTTCCGACCGGTCGGAGCAGCCGCAGCAGATCAGCAGTATCAGCAGCGCCCATGCGCCGCAAACAAGCGGTTTCATCACAGAACACCTCGCGTGGGGGATATCCTCAGCGGATGAAGTTGGTGCGGACCTTCGGTTCGCTCACCGGCAGCGGAATGCCGGCCTCCTTCCCCGCCTCGATGCAGCGGAGCAGCCAGGCCATGTTGTGTCCGAGGATGCGCATCGTCTGCATCCCCTCGAGATCCTGCAGCACCTCCTCGGGGGTGTTGCCGTGGACCATGTTCCAGTAGTGGCTCGAGACAATCGGCATCCGGTGGATGCCGGGGTATTTGATGAGCTGGTCATAGCTCGCGCTCGACCCGCCCCGGCGGCAGCTGACAACGACACCGACCGGCTTGTAATCGAGCAGCTCGTCAGCTGCGGCATAGAACAGCCGGTCGAGGAAGGATTTCATCCCGCCGGCGATACCGGCATAGTGGACGGGCGCGCCGAAAACAAAGCCGTCAAACTGTCCGAGCCGGTCGATCACCCGGTTGACCAGGTCGTCGTAGACGCAGCGATGGGCGGTTTTGCAGTGCCCGCAGGCGGCACAGCCGGCGATCGGGCCGTGTCCGATGTGAAGGATCTCGTAGCCGATGCCGTCGGCTGACAGCGCGCCGGCGACCTCCGCGAGAGCGGTATAGGTGCAGCCCTCCTTGTGGGGACTGCCGTTGATGAGCAGAACCTGCATAAAAACCCTTCCTTTCCCGTGTTGTGATCCCGCTGGGCCGTCCAAACCGGCGCCTGCGGCGTCAGACTTCTCTTTTATTATAGAGGATGCCTGTGCGATCGGCAAGTGGATGGGGAAAGGACGGCTGGTGGGATGTTTTTGAAAGCTTCATGAGTTTGCGATTGTTTTTTTAAAAAGCTATGCTATAATAACCTCAAGGTGGAGCGTGCGGCGCCCGGTTTCCGGTTTTGTTTTGGGGAAAGCGGCGCCGGCAATCCGACAAAAATCAGCTTTGCCGCGTTTCCCTGCGGTTGTTCTGCGGCGGCCGGGGGAGGGACGGCGGGGTGGTTTTTGCTGTTTCACCGGGATGTGATGGATTTGAAGTCCCTACAAAATCCACAATAGAAAGGTCGTTTCCCTTGCTGAATCACAAAATTCGCCGTTCCGGCGTCTCCCGTCCGATGGGGGCGGGCATGATGGTGCTGATCCTGCTGTTGACGCTGGCGATCGCGGTCTGTGGACTGCTCTACTGGTTTGAATGGCGGCCGGACGCGCCCGGCCTCCTCGCTCGGGCGCTGGACGACAGCCCCGGGGAGAGCGGCGCCGCTTCGTCAAGCTCATCGGTCGAGCCGATGTCCACCGATCCCGCCTGGCCCTCGCCCAGCTCGCAGCCGGTGCCGGAGCCGGAACCCGAACCGGAGCCGGAACCCGAGCCGTGGGAGGAGATGGTGCCCGAATGCACCCCCCAGTCGAAGGCCTATCTCAACGACGCGGTCTTTGTCGGTGATTCGCTCACCGAAGGGATGGTCTGGTACCTCGATACCCCGCTGGTCGCCCATACCGGCATCAACCCGGATACCATCCTCTCGAAGAAGGTCATCCAGCTGTCGGACGGCAGCAAGGGCACCATCCGGGAGGCGCTGGCCGAGATGGACCCCGGCAAGATCTATGTCATGCTGGGGGCGAACGGGGTCGGCTGGATCGGCAAAGACAATTTCATCCGACTCTACGGCGAGTTTATCGACGAGATCAAGGCCGATCACCCCGACAGCATCATCTATATCCAATCGATCCTGCCGGTGACGACCGGCCGGGAGGCACAGGACGACGGGGCGATCACCAACGCCAAGATCCGTTCCTACAACGAGGCGATCTTCGAGATGACCCGCGAGAAGGAGGTCTACTTCGTCAACGTCCACGAGGCGATTGCCGGCGCGGACGGGGCGCTGCCTGAGAAGGATGCGGCGAACGACGGGCTGCATCTCAATGCCGCGACCTACGAGAAGTGGATCGACTATCTGCTCTGCCATGTGATCGATCCCGAGACGGCGCCGGCCGGTGAGGAAAGCGAGGCGGTGGAGACCTCGCCCGCTTCGTCGGACGCCGGGACGGATGACGAAGCCGCCGGCACGGAGGGGAGCGCTTCATCCGGCACGGCCGATTAGCGGGGGAATCCATGCGATGAAAAAAGCATCCGTCGTCGGACGGATGGGGAGGTAAGATGAAAGCGATGCAGATGAAGAAAAGTTCGATCAGCGGTTCGGCGCTGGTGTTGGTTTTGATGTTGCTGCTCACGTTGGTGGGCTGTGGCGGGGAGGAGGCTTCCAGCCAGCCGGCGGAGAGCGCCGCCAGCTCGTCCACCGTTTCCGAGGCTTCGTCCGCCGTTTCCGAGGCGTCTTCCGAGGGGTCCGAGGCGGCCGCGTCCTCCGAGGCGGAACCCGAGGGGGTCTCGCCGGCGGAGATCACCGGCAAGATCATGGACACCCTCACCTTTGAGGACGAGATGATGGAGATTTCGAGCGATATCATCGAGCGGCAGTATGACGTCGACATGAGCACGGTGGCGTCGGCGTCGGTCTATGTGGTGTCGTCGGGCGCGCTGGCCGACGAGGTGGCCGTCTTCCGCGCGAATTCGGAGGCGGATGTCGCGGCGATCCAGGCGGCGCTTGAGGCCCGGGTGCAGACGGTGATGGACCGCTTTGTCGACTATCTGCCCGACGAGGTGCCCAAGATCGAGGGCGCGATTGTCAAAACGGACGGCCTCTACGCGCTGATGGTGATCCACGACGACGCGGCCGAAGCGGAGACGATTTTCGACGAGAGCCTGTAACCGGCGATCTGCACCGCACCGGCGGCAGCGGCGGTCCGACGTGAGGAGGAGGGAGTCGGATGGTTGTTGAGAGTTTCGCAATTATACTGGTGATTCTGCTGATCACCTACGGCAATTATCGGGCAAACCGGCAGGAGTACGGCCGGGCGACGCTGCCGTTGATCATCCTGCCGGCGGTTCACATCCTCGGGATGATCTGCGGGGAGATGGTGGCCTCCCCCTTCCCTTCGATCGGGGCGGACTATGTCATCGTCCTGCTCGATGGCATCGGGGTACTGGTCAGCGGGGTGCTGTACGGCGCGTTTTCCCGCGGCCTGCGCTCCAAGATCTCCCGCCGGCTCTATCTGATTGTCGCGAGCGGTTTTACCGTCCTGCTCTTCTTCCTGCTGACCTTCGGTATCTTCCGCGAGACGGTGGCAGGATAACATCCTCGAAAAGAGAAGCAAAGCGCCCCGATTCACAGGAATCGGGGCGCTTGTGTTGTGTCCATGTGGTTGGAGATGGAGGCTTAGAGCATAAAATCCTCCATCGAGAAGGTCGGCAGCGGCGGCGGGACATGGGGCACCCGGCGCAGCGGGTCATAGCGGAAGGCACGGCAGCGGAAATAGGGGCGCACCACCCCGTAGCGCGGACAGAGGATATTTTCCCCCTCGCCGGCGGGCAGGCCGCGTGCGCAGTAGGTACAGGCCGGCTCGATGTGCTGACCGAAGAAGCGGATGGGCAGGGGGAACACCTCCTTTCCGGATGGGGCCTGACGGATGGCCTTTTTTCTATTATAGCATCTTCCCGCCGGGATGCAATGGGCCGGAAAGGTCCGGCTAGGACGCGGGCTTGCCGGGATGTGCGGCATCGGCCGGGAGCCGGGCCATCGGTGGGGCGGGCGCGTGCGGCGCCGCCCTCCCCTCGATATCGTGCGAAATGCCCTCCGCCCCCGGTGCCGGCCGCGCTCGGAACGATGGGCGGCAGGCGGTTTATCGCCCACCCTTTCCGGAATCCGGCCGACAGGAGACCGGCCTGTCACCGGCGCGGCAGCGGGGGGAGAGCAGGCAGACCGCCCCCAGCATCAGCATGGCGATCGAGGCGGGCGCCGAAACCGAGAAGGGAACCGGCAGCGGTGCGGCGGCGGAGGCGAAGACGGGCAGCTCGATGGGGAAGAATTGCAGCAGCAAAAGCAGCATCCCGCAGCTGAGTGCCCCCTGCAGCGGCCGGCTGAACAGAAAAGGAAGGGTGGGGATTCCGGCTTTCGAGACGGCGGCGAGGATCTGGCATTGGACCGAAAAGCCGCCGAAGCCGCAGAAGAAGGCACAGAGCAACAGCGCGGCCATCCCGCCTCTCCCGGCCGCGGCGGCGCATCCGCCGGTGACCTCCAGCAGGCCGGTGGAAAGGGCCGCAAACAGCCCGACGGCATCCGGATGGGTGGGGAGGAGCGAAGCGAGTAGGCCGCCGAGGCGCTCGAACAGGCCGGCGGCTTGCAGCAGGGCGGAGAGGGCCGAAAAGAGCAGCAGATAGGCGCAGATCGAGAGGATGCCGCTGGCCGCGTCGGCAACCGCCCCCACCAACGCGTGGGAGAAGGGGACGGGAAGGGCGGACGAACGGATCATCGAGGAAAAGGCCCGGCGGGGACGGCTGAACAGGGCGATGCACAGGGCAGCCAGCAGACAGGCGGCGTAGAGCAGCCAACCGATGCGTGCGTCACCGAACATGCCGCCGCCGATCGAACCGATCAGAAAGGCGGGCCCGGCATTGACCGAAAAACAGAGCATCCGCGCGGCCGTATCCCGATCGAGGCCGCCTTCCTCGGTCATCCGGGCGATGGCGCCGGCCGCCGCCGGGTAGCCGCCCACCGCCGAGAGCAGCAACAGGGGAACCGCCTGGGCCGGCAGCCGCAGCAGACGGGCAAGCGGCCGGAGAGGCCGGGCGAGCAGGGGCAGAAAGCCGCCGCGAACCAGCAGCGAGGCGAGCGCCAGAAAGGGAAAGAGGGAGGGGATGACCACCGTGCCGCAGAGGGAGAGCCCTGCCCGTACCCCCTCCACCGCGGCCTGCTGCTGCCAGAGCAGCAGAATGCCCCCGGCAAGGATGCCGAGCGCCCCCAATCCCCGTTTCCAGCGCATGCCCATGCCTCCCTCTCCGCCGCCATCGGCGCGGTGCTCTATTTCCTTCGGATAGCCCATATATATGAGCAGAACGGCCGCGCCATACCGGCGGCGCGGGCCGGTGAGGGGAGGATGCAGCATGTTCGGACGATCGCGGGAGGAACGCAACCGCCATGCCCGGCAGGCGGAAACGCCGCCCGAGACGGCAGCGGAACGGATCGCGCGGGCGCTTGAGATGACCCCCAGCACGCTGGGAGCGGCCCAGATCGAGCTTGCCGGCAACAGGGAGGCGGTGATCGACGGCTGCAAGGGGGTGATCGCCTACGACGAGGGCATGGTCCGGCTGGCCATTCCCAACATGACGGTGCTCTTTCGGGGGCGGGAGCTCGGGATGCGCTGCCTCGCGGGGGAGAGCGTCATCATCGAAGGGATCATCGACGCGATTGAATTTTCGGTGTAGACGGGAGGGGTCGGATGTTTACCGTCAGGCTGATCCGGGGGATACGCGGCAGCGTCCGCTTTCGCGCGGAAGGGGGATTCCCCGAGCGCTTTCTCAATCTCGCCGCCCGCGCGGGGGTCAATCTCTGGGCGATTGAGCGGGGGGAGACCGACCTGACCGCAACCGTCGCGGCGGGGGATTACCGGCGGCTGCAGGAGCCGGCCCGCCGCGCCCAAATCGATCTGCAGGCGCTCGAGCGGACGGGCGCCCCCTTTGTTCTCCGGCGCTACCGCAAGCGGCTGGGCATCCCGCTGGGGATTCTCCTCTGCCTTGCACTCATCGGCTACCTCTCCGGCTTCATCTGGACGGTGGAGCTCAGCGGCAACCGGACCCTGCCTGCCGAAACGCTGCTCGAGACGCTGCGGGCATACGGCCTCGGGGTGGGCTGCCGCAAGCAGGCGACCGGGCTCAATCAGCTCGACGAACTCGAACAGCGGAT
>CASGDD010000052.1 GCA_949300115.1 uncultured Oscillospiraceae bacterium
AACACCGGATAGAGCGCCGCAACGGTGATCGAGGCCAGCGAGACGATCCTGCTGCACAGAATCACCAGTAAAAAGACCACAAGCAACGCCGCGACAATCAGCGGCTCGATGGCGATGATCGCACCGGTCGCAACCGAGACCCCTTTGCCCCCCTTAAAGCCGAAATAGAGCGGGAACAGATGGCCCAGTATTGCACCGGTCGCCGCGAGATACGCACCCAGCAGCACCCCTGTCTGGGGCGCGAGCAGCGCAAAAAACAGCTTGCCCAGCAGCACCGCACAGGTACCCTTGAGCACGTCTCCCGTGAGAACGCCGGCTGCCGCCGGCTTGCCGAAGGTTCGCAGGATGTTGGTCATGCCGGCATTGCCGCTGCCGAATTTACGGATGTCCTCGCCGAAGAACAGCCGCGAGACGATGATTGCAAAGTTGAGCGATCCGAGCAGGTAGGCGCAGAGTATCGAGAGTAACGCCGCCAGTATCGTCATAGAAACTCCTCCTCTTGTCCGAAAGCCGCCGCGCCGGCGCGCTGTCTCACCGGCTCTCGCCGCGCTCCCGGATCAGGATCCGGATCGGGGTTCCCTCGAGGCCGAAGGTCGCCCGAATCTGGTTTTCAATATACCGCTGATAAGAAAAATGGAACAGCTGCCGCGAATTGACAAAGGCGACGAAGGTCGGCGGTCTGGTCGAAGCCTGGGTCATATAAAAGATCTTCAGCCGCTTGCCCTTGTCCGACGGGGGCTGTACCCGCGCAGTCGCCCGCGCGAGCAGATCATTGAGCATACCGGTGGTGATCCGCAGCGCGTTCTGCCCGTCGACATACCGGATCAGCTCGAACAGCCGGTCCACCCGCTGGCCGGTCTTTGCGCTGATGAAGAGGATCGGCGCATAGGACATAAAGCTGAAATCGTTCATCAGCTTTTTCCGCATCGCGTCCATCGTCTTGTCGTCCTTTTCCACCGCGTCCCATTTATTGACCGCAATGATGCAGGCCTTACCCTGTTCATGGGCAAAGCCCGCGACCTTGGAATCCTGCTCGGTAAAGCCGACCGTCGCGTCGATCAGGATGACGCAGACCCGCGCGCGCTCGACTGCGGCCAGGCTGCGGATGACCGCGTACCGCTCAACGCCGTCCTCCACCTTTCCCTTCTTCCGCAGACCGGCGGTGTCGATGACGGTAAACTTGCCGAACTGGTTATCCACTTCGGCGTCGATCGCATCCCGGGTGGTGCCCGCCTCGTCGGCGACGATCATCCGGTTTTCCCCAAGGATATAGTTGACCAGGCTCGACTTGCCGACATTCGGCCGGCCGATCACCGCTACCGGGATCCGGTCCTCCTCCTCGGCGCCCTCCTCCTCAAAGGTCAGGTGGGCGCAGACCGCTTCCAGCAGGTCGCCGGTGCCGTGCCCGTGAACCGAGGAGACGGGATAGGGTTCCCCGATGCCCAGCGTATAAAAATCGTACAATTCCATCGGCGGCTCGCCCAGCGAGTCGCACTTGTTGACCGCCAGCACCACCGGCTTTCCGCTGCGGATCAGCAGCCGGGCGATATCGGTATCGCTCGCGGTGACCCCGCTGCGGATGTCGGTGACCAAAATGATGCACTGGGCGGTGTCGATTGCGAGCTCGGCCTGTTGGCGGATGTGGGCGAGGATGCCCGCGTCGTTGTCCGGCTCAATGCCGCCGGTATCCACCAGCAGAAAGCTCTTGTCCTGCCACTCGCAGTTGCCATAGATCCGATCCCGGGTGACCCCCGGCGTATCCTCGACAATCGACAGCCGCTGTCCCACCAGCTTGTTGAACAGGGTGGACTTGCCGACATTCGGCCGGCCGACAATCGCCACGATCGGTTTTGCCATAGTTTGAAACTCCTTTCCCCCGCGTCTGCGGGAGGGATGGACGGTATTACTCGACCGGCAACCCCAGCGCCGCCCGTGCAAAGGCCGCGCCGTCCTGCGGGATGACCGTCACCTGTGCGCCGAGCGCTTCGCCCAGCTGCTCCTTTGACATATCGTCGAGCAGCAGATCCTGCTCGCTGCGCAGGGTGGTGCCGGGCAACAGCAACCGGTTCGAGATCAGTTTGCCCGAAGTCTGCGCGACAATGTCCTGCCCGGTCAACAGGCCGGTCACCGAGACATTGCCCCCGAAGAAATCATTGCGGATCGCATGCACCCGCAGCCGGACAAACCGGTATTTTTCCATCAGCGCGTCGGCGAGGGAGACGATCAGCGGATAGACCGACTCCCCGCAGATGGTATCGGCACGGCAGGGCAGCTTGACCCGATGGGGCTTTTGCAG
>CASGDD010000053.1 GCA_949300115.1 uncultured Oscillospiraceae bacterium
CCAGCAGTGGAGCTCGAAGCGCCTGGCCGTTCGGAGCCCCTCGGCCAGCAGCGCCTTCCACCGCCGGTCATCCGCCTCCCCGCTCAGATCGAGCCGTTCGGGCTGCGGTGTTCCCTCCGATGGACAGGGTGCGGGTTTCAGTGCGGCAATCGCCTCCCCCAACGCCTGCTCCAACGCCGTCCGCATCGATTCCTGTGCCGTATCATCCATGTTCTGCATCCTCCCTACTTGCTATTTTCTTACTTGCTATTTTCAGGATACCCATCCGCCCAACAATCGCAAGTCCATTTGCAGAGAAAAGCGCCTTCGCCGGGGGAGGCCAAGGCGCTCGGGGGATCGTCAGGGCTCCTTCCGCTGCCGGTACCACAGGTAGCTCATCACAGTGGTGATCAGAACGATGAGCAGCACCCCGCCCATCAGGATCCAGAAGGTCACCGCCTCGGGCAGCAGCAGGGCGGAGAAGAGGGTAACCAGCCCGGTGAGCACAAAGAGGGCGCCGCCCAACCGGTGGGAACGGTTCCAGACATCCGGATCGGAGAGGGTCCAGGGGGTGCGGATGCCCAGAAAGAAGTTGGGCTTGAGCTTGCCCATCAAATTGCCGAGCAGGACAAACAGCAGCCCCACCAGAGCGGCAATCACCCGGCCGATCGAGAGGGTGCCCGGCCGGAGGATTTCCACCAGGACCGTCCCCATGATGATATCCAAAAAGCCGAGGATCAGCAGCGCAATCGTCTCATACACCCGCTGGAATTTCTCGTAGCTGCGCTTTTTGGGATCCATCCGGGGCAAAAACTGGAACAGCAGGGCGAACAGCGGCCCCAGTGCCGCCACCAGCCACAGCTCATGTTTGCCGCCATACCGGTCGACCATGCCGTCGAGTCCCCAGTGCATCGGCACCCGATCGGGCAGATGGGTATAAAGGATCGCCACCAGCAGCAGCGGCAGCAGTGCCAGCAGCCACATCCCTATCCGTTTGCCGCGGTTTTTCATCTCATCGCTCCCCTTTCAGTCCGGCAATCCAACCGGTGATCTCGTCGAGCACCGACAGATTGAGCTCATAATAGATGTACTTGCCCCGTTTGTCATCCGAGATGAGTCCCGCCGCCCGCAACACCGCCAGATGGTGGGAGATGGTGGCCCCCGTCATCTCAAAGTGGGAGCCGATCTCGCCGGCCGTCTTCGCCCCGTCGCGGAGCAGGCGGAGAATCTCCCGCCGGGTCGGGTCCCCCAGCGCCTTGAAGGTCTCCTGAAAACCCATCCTCCACGCCCCTTTCATTTAGAAAAATATCTAAATATTATATACCACATCGCCGCCCACCCTGTCAAGGGTTATTTAGAAGGTGATCTAAATATTTGCACAGGCCCTCTATCCTCCGTCCGCGCCATACCGGAGGGAGGGAGAAGCTGCACAAAGGTTTGACTTTTTCGGCAAAGAACGGTAAACTAAAGGGGTATAAGCCGGGTTTGCCCGGGCCGCGCAAAAACAGCCATCTCCCCTGCCGCGGCCCGGATCATCCAGCCGGTTCTGCCGGCGGCCCAGGCCGGGACTACTGTTGGAGGTGCCAAGATGAAAAAATGTATCGTCGTTCCCGACTCCTTCAAGGGATCGCTCAGCTCGATTGATATCTGCAACATCACCAAGGAATCGATTCTCAAGTTTTTCCCCGACTGTGAGGTCATCACCCTGCCGGTGGCCGACGGCGGCGAGGGCACGGTCGAGTGCTTCCTCATCGCGCTGGGCGGCGACAAGGTCGAGATGACCGCCCACAACCCCTATATGGAGCCGATGACCGCCTACTATGCCCGCATTGGGGACACCGCGATCATCGAGATGGCGATGGCGGCCGGCCTGCCGCTGGTTGAGGGCCGCCGCAATCCGCTGGTCGTCACCACCTATGGGGTGGGCGAGCAGATCAAACACGCGGTCGAGGCAGGGGCCAAGGAGATCCTGCTCGGCCTCGGCGGCAGCGCCACCAACGACGGCGGCTGCGGCTGCGCGGCCGCGCTGGGGGTCAAATTCTACGACAAGGACGGCAAGGAATTCGTCCCCTCCGGCGGCAACCTCGATCAGATCGCCAAGATCGATACGAGCGCCTGTAAAAAACTGCTGGAGGGTGTCAAGGTCACCGCGATGTGCGACATCGACAATCCGATGCACGGCGAGCGGGGCGCGGCCTATATCTTTGGCCCCCAGAAGGGCGCCGACGAGGCGATGGTCAAATTCCTTGACGGCCAGCTCAAGGCGCTCGACGAGACCTTCCAGCGGGAGCTGGGCCTCGACATCAGCGCAATGCCGGGCGCCGGTGCGGCGGGCGCGTTCGGTGCCGGCGCGGTTGCCTTCCTCTCCGCCGAGCTCAAACCGGGCATCGAGGCGGTGCTGGATACCGTCGGTTTTGATGAGAAGCTCGCGGGAACCGATCTCGTCTTCTCGGGCGAGGGCCGCATCGACAGCCAGTCGCTCAGCGGCAAGGTGGTCATCGGTGTCTCCCGCCGGGCACAAAAGCAGCAGGTCCCCGTCGTGGCGATGGTGGGCGACGTGCGTGACGACGCCTACGGCGCCTACGATCTCGGCGTGACCTCGATCATGTCGATCAACCGGCTGGCCATCCCCTTCTCGGAGGCCCGCCCGCGCAGCCGCCACGACTTCACCAAGACCTTTGAGGATGTCCTCCGGCTTATCAAGGCCGCCGAGCAGATCGGCCGGTAGGCGCTCCTCCCCTTTTCTCGCGGCATAGAAAATCCCCGATCCGTCGATTGTGTACGATGGATCGGGGATTTTGCATATGATACAGCGAAAAAGGCTCAGAGATTGCCGCGCAGGCCGATGGCGTCGGCGACCTCCCGCATACCGAGGATGGTATGCTCGATCACCTCGTCGAGACTCATGCCCATCCGGTTGGCGCCGTCCTCAATGACCGCGCGATCCACGCCGGCAGCAAAGCCCTTGGTCTTAAACTTCTTTTTGACGCTCTTGAGCTCGATATCCAGCACACTCTTACTCGGACGCATCAGACAGGCCGCCGCGATGAGGCCGGTCAGCTCGTCGATGGTGTAGAGTGTCTTCTCCATATCGCTCTGCGGTTCGACATCGCAGACAAGTCCGAAGCCGTGGGAGGCCGCCGCCCGGATAAGTACCGGGTCGACCCCCGCCTCCCGCATCAGCTCCTGCTCCTTGATGCAGTGCTCCTCCGGCCAGCGCTCATAGTCGAGGTCGTGCAGCAGTCCCAAAACACCCCAGTCGTCCGGATCGCCGCCAAAGAGGGGGGCGAAGTGCCGCATCACCCCCTCGACGGTCAGCGCATGTTTGATGAGATGTTCTTCCGAATTGTACCTGTTGAGCAGCTCCCAGGCTGTCTCTCGCGACATCATTGCCATCGATCGTCTTCCCTTCTATAAACCATCCGTCCCGAATCGACCGGCGGCGGACAGGACTTTCCTTTTATGCCTGCGCGCGCTGCCGGAGCTGCTCGACCAGCGCACAGGTCTGCCGGACGCAGGAGGCGGGGCTGGTGAGCACCGGGCAGCCGCAGAGATCGGCAATCGCCCGATCGACATGGGCCATCGAAGCCTGCGCCAGCACGATGACCTCCTGTTTGCCGCGGAGCGGGCGGGCCGCCTCGAGCAGCAGCCGGTCGTGGGTCTCCCGGTCGCCCCCATTGAGCGCATCGATCGCACCGGGGACAAAGATCTCCCGGACTTCCGGATGGCGGCCCATCGTTTCGGCATTGACAAGAATCTTGTCCCGCACCGGGCCGATCGCGCTTTGGGCGGTTGCCAGCACGGCGACCGTATGCTCGCCCATTTCGGCCGCCGCCCGCGCCATTTCGTCGTCCACCGTGACGATGGGGATGTCAAACAGCGGGCGCATCGCCGCCAGATGGGGGGAGAGGGTCGAACAGCTCGAGACAATCAGGTCGGCGCCGGTCGCCGCCGCCTCCCGCAGCAAGGCATACAGCCGCCCCTTGTTGCGGCTGGTAAAGCACCCCTCCTCGGTCGCGTTCATCGCGAGATATTCGTCGAGCATATTGTAGAAGGTGCAGTCGGGCAGCGCCGCCCGCATCCGGGCGATAAATGGCTCCATCACGCTGCGCACGGTGTGCAGCAGTACAATTTTCATCCAGGTTGCCTCCTCTTTTTTGTGGTCAGCTAAGCCTATCTGCGGCGGATCAGTCCCTCATAGAGCGACTCCATCCGGTCGACAAACCGGTTGTCCGAATGTTCCTCGGCCGACAGCACCGCCGCCTGCTCGAAGGCATGGCGGGTCTCGGAACTGCCCAGCAAGGTCTCCATGGCGGTGAGATAGCCCTCCCTCGTGGTATAGAGGAAGCCATTCTCCCCCGGCTTGACCAGGTCGGTGACACAGGGATCATCCCTGCAGATCACCGGCGTGCCGCTGGCCAGCGCTTCCAGGTAGGTCAGCCCCTGGGTCTCGCTGGTGGAGGCGTTGACAAAGATGTCCGCCGTCCGGTAGTAGCGGGGGATCACCTCGGGCGGCACCATGCCGGTAAAGATGACGCTGTCCGCCACCCCGCGGTCGGCAACATGCTGCCGGAGCGCCTCGCGATGCGGCCCGTCGCCGACGATCATCAGCCGAATATCCCGATTTTTCTCATGCAGCAGCGCGAAGTTGTCGATCGTCTCTTCCATATTCTTCTCGGCACCCAGCCGGCCCACCGTGATGAGCAGCGGCGCATCGGGCTGAATGCCGTACTGCGCACGCAGCGTCCGCTTCTCCTCCTCCGACATCGGCGCGCCGAAACGGGAGAGATCAACGCCGGTCGGGATGATGCGGATGTCGTTCTGCATGCCATAGCCCCGCAGCACCTGCTTGACCTTCTCGGTCACCGCGATGACCACGTCGCATTTTTTAAGCCGCTCCCGGGTAAAGACCTTGACCGACTGGCGGCCGATATACTTGTTGAGCTTGAGATAGCCGGTATAGTCCTCATAGAGGGTGTGGTAGGTGTGCACCCAGGGGATTCCCAGCATCTGGACCATCTTGCGCGCATAGGCAAAGGTAAAAAACTCCGTCTGCGAGTGGACGATGTCGGGGGAAAAGTGGTAAAGCTCCTTTAAAAACCGCTTGTTGTAGGCGATCGAACCCCGCACACCCGGGTAGATATAGAGCTTGAAGGAACGGACATAGTAGATATCCTTCACCCGCTTGGAGCTGGTGTCCTGCGAAAGGGCGACAATCTTCACCTCATGGCCGCGTTCGGTCAGCTTTTTATAGAGTGTTTCAACCGAAACGGTCACCCCATTGACCATCGGTGTAAAGGCGTCGGTCGTGATCAAAATGCGCATCCATCTTCCTGCCTTTCCAGCGGCGCCCAAACAGATCCTCCCAACATGGGATCTGTTCCGCCAAATTCCGGCCGCGGCCATCGTCATACGGCGGGCCGGTACAATGCAGGTTTATTATAGCATCTCACCCGCCGCAAGTCAAAACAGACGATAAACCGTTTTTCCTCCCCGCACATCCATTGTGGCGGCCCGCCAGGGATGGTATAATAGGGGTATCGTCCTTAATGCCCGCGCGGGCGCGGCTTGCAAAAACGAAACGGGAGGGATTTTCTGTGGAACTGCATCTGACGGACAAGGTGGTTGTCATCACCGGCGGCGGCACCGGCATCGGCCGGGCGGCGGCATTCGCCTACGCAAAGGAGGGCTGCAAGCTGGCTCTCTGCGGCCGGCGGACAGAGCCGCTCGAGGCGGTGGCCGAGGAGCTAACAGCCCTGGGGCACGAGGTGATGGTCGAATCGGTCGATGTGCGCGATCTGCCCGCCTTTGAAGCCTTCGCCGACCATGTGGCCGAACGGTTCGGCCGCATCGACATCTGGGTCAACAACGCCGGCATCAACATCGCGAAGCCCTTCTACGACTACACCGAGGCGGACTGGAACGCCGTCGTCGACACCGTCTTCAAGGGGGTCTTCTTCGGCATCCGCTTTGCCGGTGCGCATATGCGCCAAAGAGGCGGCGGGGTCATTCTCAACGTTTCCTCCTTCTCGGCCAAAATTCCCAACGCCGGCCGGGCAATCTATTCGGCTGCCAAGAGCGGTGTCTCCAGTCTCACCCGTTCGGCGGCCGCCGAATATGCCCCCTTCGGCATCCGGGTGGTGGGCATCGTACCCGGTATGATCGAAACCGAAATCTCGCGGGAAAATATCTCGAAAAACCGCGCGCTGCTGCAGATGGACAGCGCTTCCCAGCGGCTGGGAGTCCCCGAGGATCTCGCCCAGCCGATGGTCTTCCTCGCGAGCGACGCCTGCGGCTACATCACCGGGGTGGACATTGAAATCTCGGGCGGCAAGTTCTGCGTCCAGAAGCCGCAGTTCCCCTGGGAGACCGCCGGCATCCAGCCGAAGCGGTAGGCGGGCATCGGCCGGATCCATCTATCTCAACGATCAAGGGCAGACACCGTGTGGATACGGCGTCTGCCCTTTTGTTTGAAGATGACATGCGATGCCTGCCCGGCGTCAAAGGATCAAAGGATCGTGGTCCGGCCGAGCGCGGCCGAACGGGGACGGCGAACGGGGGCCTTGCGACGGCGGATGCTGCCGGCGAGCCGGAGGATCAGCTGAAGGATCAGACAGGACAGAATCACCAGCGTCCAGCGGTTGACAAACAGCCGGGGCTGGGAGAAATCCTCCAGGAGCATCCAAAGCAGCAGCGCAATGCCGCCGCAGAGGGCAGCGAGGATGCCCAAGATCCGCACCAGCCGGCGGTCCTCGGGCAGCAGGCTGTCCTCGTTTGGCGTCTTCGGCGTCCGCAGCACACCCACCAGCGATGAAACGGCGAGAATGAGCATGAGGATCACCGCGAGCAGGCTGCCGAGTGACCAGCCATCGGCGCGGGAGAAGCCGCCCAATGGGGTCGGGCCGCCGAAAAGATCGTCGAGCAGCTGGAAGACCGACAGGGCAGCCGGCTCGTCCGGTTCGGGATATGCCGTGCTGCCGCCGACCGGCTGCGAGCTGGAGGGCGGCGCCGCTTCGGAGGAAATCGCCGCCTGGGAGCTTGCGCTGCTCGAAACCTCGGAAGAGGAGACCGTCTGGGAGGCGGCCGGTTGGGAGGTGGGCTGCCCAGCCGTAGTACCGGAGGAGGACGGACGGCTGGACGGCCGGGAGGAGGCCGATGATGCGGCGGAAGAAGCGGGCTTCGAGGCCCACGACTCGGTGGGATCGGCCCAGCTCCAATGCTGTTCCGACACGATGCCAGAGGGGGACAGGCCGCGGGCCATGTTGGTCACCCGTATCTCGGTCTCTCCCCACCGCCCGATCGCGATCGACCGGCAGCGGTAGAGGGTACGCCCGAGGTAGTAGCCGGCACGGGACCAGCCCGAACCGGCCGGACGGAAGCCGGCGGGCGCCGCTTCATAGAGATCATACCGTTCCCCCGCCCGCAGGTTGTCGGCATAGAAGAAATCTCCCTGCTGGGTTAGGCGAAGCGCCCGGTCGGGATCGAAATCCTCCCCCACCGGCATCAGCAGGAAGATGGGGTCCCACCAGCTGCGGCCGCCCGACCAGCTGTTGGAGACCACCAGCCTCCGGCGACTGGAGGCGAGCAGCTCGGCGGTCAGCCGCCGTTCGAGCGACGCCGAAGCGCCCTCCCGCTCGGGCAGGGTCAGGGGATGGACATAGAGGGTATTCCGGCTGGGATCGATCCCCAGCGCATCATAGATCGCCCCATCGGTGACCCGTTCCCAGAGATGGACCGCCTGTCCGCGGGGCACCGACGCATAGAGCCGGTAGCTGCCCCAATCGAGCTCGTCCCACTGCGAGGCCTCGATCACATTACCCGCCGCGTCGCAGAGATACAGAACCGCGTGACCGGCTGTACCATCCCTCACGATATCCACCGCGAGCGAGGCCGGTTTGCGCCGCAGGGTCAGGGTGATGGCGGCCGGCTGGCCGTCGAGGGTGAAGGCAAAATCGGGGGTGACCAAGGCGGTATCGCCCATGGCAGCCGTCAGCTCATAGAGTGCATCCGCCGAAGTGCCATAGCCGTCCCGGATCTCCCGAAGGGTATATTCGCCGGTGGGCAGATCGGTTATGTTGATCGTATATTCGTTGTCCGCGCGGAGGGTGATGGTACGCGCGGTATCCGCGGAACCGGTCAGCTGGAAGGTCACGCTGTCCTGCGGGTCGGTGAGAACCGTACCGTCCGGCCGTTCGATCACCGCACGGAGGGTAAGCCCCTCCGCCGGCGCGGGCAGCTCGGAAACCTGCAAGGTGACCGCCTTGGAGGTGTGGACCTCGACCGTTTCGTCCGCATCCGGGAGCACCGCGTAGGAGAAGGTGTTGGAACAGGTGCCCGTCGCTTCCGCCGCAAGGGTCACCGGCAGGGTTACGGTGAGCGGGCCCTCCCCCGCAGATTGCCTATCCAGCACCAGCTTGATGCCGGTGACATCCGCCCAATTGGGTGGGGCATCGGCCGCGGCTTCCGTCCAACCTTTGGCGTTCTCGACAAAGTCGGCCGCCTCCACCGAGGTCTTCGTCCCATCGGTTGTATACAAGAGGGTATAGGATGCCCCGGCGTCCGGATCGCCCAACTGGACGGTGGGGGCTGCGGTCAGGACGGTATCCGCCGGCAGCCGGTCGATCAACGCAAGAC
>CASGDD010000054.1 GCA_949300115.1 uncultured Oscillospiraceae bacterium
GTTGATCCGCGGATAGACAATGTTGCCGCAGCCGCAGCGCAGCGCCCGCTCGCCCCGGGCCGGCTCGAGCGGCGAGCCGCAGCGGCCGCAGAACCGGTTGTCCCGGTACCACTTGTACAGCTGGTAGCCGGTCAGCGCGGCGAAGGCGGTCTCCTTGGGCGCGGCCCGCCGCAGCGCCGAGACCGGCAGCATCGAGAAGCCGGCCGCCGCGGTGGGAGAAAGGAGCAAAAAGAAGTCGGTCTCATCCAGCCGGAAGGCGAAGAGGGGACGCTCGGCCACCGCACAGTCGGCCAGGCGGGGCAGCGTCATCCCGCGGTCGGTCTGCGCGGCGAGCAGATTTTCACCGTCAAAGACCAGCGCCCGGCTCTCCGGCCCGGGGGCGGCGGGGTGAAACGAGATGTCCAGCCGGTGGGGCAGGATGTCCTGAAGCATGGGTGGTTCCTCCGTTTCAAAAAAAGGCACGGCGATCCTCTCGCCGTGCCCGAAAATCAGGTTGTCTCGCCCGTCCACCGCTCGGCGGTGCACTCGATGGCCCTGCCGGCGGCAAGGCTGCGGGGCAGGTCGATGATCCGCTGGTTGCGGCTGCCGCGGAACCGCAGCGACAGGCTGCGCTCGGCCTCGACAAACCGGCCGTCGACCAGGATGTCGAGCAGCCCGAGCAGCTTTTGCACATCGGGGTCCTCCATCGCGAAGAGCTGCTCGAAGGTGTAGCCGGTGTAGGCCGCAAGCTCGTAATCCTCCCGCAGCAGCGCGGCGAGCTTTGCAAAACCGGCGGCCTGGGCGAAGGGCTCTCCGCCCGAGAAGGTGACCCCCCGGGCCAGCGGGTTTTGCCGCACCCGCTCGGCCAGCGCCTCCTCTTCGGTCTCGACGCCGCCCTCAAAGGGCCAGGTCTCGGGGTTCTGGCAGCCGGGGCAATGGTGCGGGCAGCCCTGGCCGAAGATGGTCACCCGGATGCCGGGGCCGTCGACGATCGAGTCGTCCGCGATGCCGGCCAGCCGGATCATCGGCCAAGACCGTGCTTGACCCGGTCGCGCTCCTCCGCCTTCTTGGCGTCGTTCCACTTGTCCATCGTGCCGACCAGATAGCCGGTGATCCGGCGGATCCGCTCAAAGCCGACGTCCTTGCCGATCTCTTTTCTCTCGTTGACTGCCATTTTTATTTCCTCCATTCGTTTGAATTACAGGTTGCCTGCGGCTCACTCGCAGCCGCAGAAGTGGGGCACGCCGGGGTATTTCTTACGCAGCTCGGCGAGCTTTTCGGCGCTGACCGCCTCGCCCTCGCGCCGGCCGCAGCGGGGGCAGACGTCCCCGATGACCCCGACATAGCCGCAGACCGGATCCCGGTCGACCGGGTGGTTGATCGAGCCGTAACCGACCCCGGCGTCGTGCATCCAGCGCACCACCGCCTCGAACGCCTCGACGTTGTTCGCGGTGTCCCCGTCCAGCTCGACATAGCTGATGTGGCCGGCGTTGGTCAGCGCGTGGTAGGGCGCCTCGAGCCGGATCTTGTCATAGGCCGAGATGTTGTACCAGACCGGGATGTGGAAGCTGTTGGTGTAGTACTCCCGGTCGGTGACGCCGGGGATCTTGCCGTACCGCTTCTGGTCCATCCGGATAAACCGGCCCGAAAGGCCCTCGGCGGGGGTGGCGAGCAGACCGAAGTTGAGGTGGGTCTCTGCGGCCTTCTTGTCGCAGAACTCCCGCATATGCCCGACGATCGCAAGGCCCTTTTGCTGCATCTCCTCGCTCTCGCCGTGGTGGTGGCCGTAGAGGGCGGTCAGCGTCTCGGCCAGGCCGATAAAGCCGATCGAGAGGCTGCCGTGCTTTAAGACCTCCCGCACCTCGTCGTTGGGGCCGAGCTTGTCGCTGTCCAGCCAGACCCCCTGACCCATCAGGAAGGGGAAGTTGTAGACCCGCTTGCGGGCCTGGATCTCAAACCGGTCGAGCAGCTGGCGGGCGACCAGCTCCATCATCGCGTCCAGCTTTTCGTAGAACAGCTTCTCGTCCCCGTGGCTCTCGATGGCGAGGCGCGGCAGGTTGATCGAGGTGAAGGAGAGGTTGCCGCGGGAGTAGGCGATCTCCCGGCTGGGATCATAGACGTTGCCCATCACCCGGGTGCGGCAGCCCATCGTCGCGACCTCGGTCTCGGGGTGGCCGGGCTTGTAGTACTGCAGGTTGAAGGGGCTGTCCAAAAAGACGTAGTTGGGGAACAGCCGCTTGGCGCTGACCTTGCAGGAGAGCTCGAAGAGGTCGAAGTTCGGGTCGCC
>CASGDD010000055.1 GCA_949300115.1 uncultured Oscillospiraceae bacterium
CCTCGCTCCACGCCTCGGCGCCGAAGATGCCGGCCTTGAGCTTGATCTTGTCTCTGAGGCCGCGCTCGAGGATGCTCTCGGCGAGGTAGGCGGCGTAGGAGGGGGTGCAGCAGAGGATGGTCGCCTCGAGGTCGACCATGAACTGCAGCTGGCGCTCGGTGTTGCCGGAGGACATCGGCAGGGTCAGACAGCCCACCTTGTGACTGCCGCCGTTGAGGCCGGGGCCGCCGGTGAAAAGTCCATAGCCGTAGCAGACGTGGCAGACGTCGTCCCGGGTTCCGCCGGCCGCGACGATCGCACGGGCGCAGCAGTCCTCCCACAGGTCGATGTCGTGCTGGGTGTAAAAGGCCACCACCCGGCGGCCGGTCGTGCCCGAGGTCGACTGGATGCGGACGCAGTCGTGCAGCGGCATGCCAAGCAGGCCGTAGGGATAGGCCTCCCGCAGGTCATCCTTCGAGAGGAAGGGGAGCTTGTGAAGGTCGTCCACCCCGCGGATATCGCCGGGTTCCACCCCCCGCTCGACCATCTTCTGGCGGTAGTAGGGAACGTTGTCCCAGACATGCTGCACCTGTTTGACAAGGCGCTCGTCCTGCCAGGCACGGATCTGCTCCGGGCTGGCGCATTCGATCTCGGGCTGATAGTAATTTCCTTTCATACACGGTCTCCTTGCTTGCTGAGGGTACCCTTGCCGGGCAGATGGGCGGGAGCACAGGCCTGCCGCCCCTATCTTTTCCTATCTTATCCCCAATCCCCCCGCTTCGTCAAGTTGTCTCTTTACAGCAGCCGCATTTCCATCGATTTTTTCTCGAAAATGGAAAGCGAGCTTGACATCACAGGGCGTCTGTGCTATGCTGTGGATGGAAAGGAAACTTTCCATCTCGCGAGATCGAATAGCCATGCGACTTTCATGCTTTTTGCATGGTTATCCCATGGAAGCTGTTTGGGGAGGTGAGAGGGATGCAAAACCGGCTGGAAGCGATCCGCAAGGCGCGGGGCATCACCCAGGAGGAGCTGGCCACGGCGCTTGAGGTCTCCCGCCAGACGATCGGGTCGCTCGAAAAGGGGCGCTACAACCCCTCCATCCTGTTGGCCTTCAAAATCGCCCGCTATTTCGGGCTGTCCATCGAAGAGATCTTTATCTACGAGGAGGAATAAGCGATGAAAAATATCCTAAAAATCCTGTTTGGCCTGCTGATCGCGCTGGCCGGCTTTTTCAGTATCCGTCTGCTCGACACCCCCGAAAATCTGATGCGCGCACTGCCCTATCTGCTCATCGGCGCGGGATGCGGGCTGCTGGGCCACGGGGCCGGCGAACTCGGCCGGGCCTACGCGCTCAGGAAGGACCCCGCGCTGCAAAAGCAGCTGGACATCGAGGCGAAGGACGAGCGGAATGTTCAACTGGCGAATGCCGCCAAGGCGAAGGCGTTCGATCTCATGAACTATATCTACGCCGCCCTCATGCTCGCCTTCGCGCTGACCGGCGAATCCCTCTGGGTCGTCCTGCCGCTGGTCGCCGCCTACCTCTTCATCGAGGGCTACGCGATCTACCAGCGGGTGAAGCTGGAGCGGGAGGGATAGCGGGAAAATCCGCCGCCGCGCTGAAAATCCCGCCCATCCGCTTGACAAGCGGCCGAAATGCGGGTACAATCAGGCTGTAAGCGGCAGGAGCAAGACGCAAAACAGAATAACACCAGGGGAGCTTGTGTGCAGGCTGAGAAGGAGTCATCAACTCCGACCCGTTGACCTGATGTGGGTAATGCCAACGTAGGGATGTGTGTACTCTAGATGAAGAGCGAACGCGACCATTACCGGCGTGTTCGCCTTTTCTTTTGGTAGCAGGCAGGTCCCGTGCATCCTGTGCTGCTGCGAAATTTTCCCATATGATGGAGGAATGCACGATGAAAAAGATCTCGGTCCGTGAAATGGCCATCGCCGGCCTGCTGACGGCGGTCGCGGTGGTGGGGAGCACCCTCTCCTTCCCCGTCTTCGCCTCCCAGTGCGCCCCGGTGCAGCACATGGTCAATGTCGTATGCGCCGCCTTTCTCGGCCCCTGGTATGGGGTGGGCGTCGCCTTCGCCGCCAGCCTCATCCGCAACCTGCTGGGTCTCGGCACACTGATGGCCTTCCCCGGCAGCATGTTCGGCGCGCTGCTCTGCGGGCTCGTCTGGAAAGCCTCCCGCAACATCCCTCTGACCTGTGTCGGCGAGGTGTTCGGCACCGCCATCCTCGGCGGACTCGCCGCCTATCCGGTTGCCATTTTCCTGATGGGGGTCGAGGCGGGCACCGTCGCCTTCTACGGCTACATCATCCCCTTCTTTGTCTCGACCTCGGTCGGCGCCGTGCTGGCCGGCCTGCTGCTGGGCGCGCTCTCCAAGGTGCGGGTGCTGCAGGGGCTGCAGAGCCACCGGTAGTGCCGAACCGTACATAGGGAGGAATCACCATGCGTACCGCGTTGACCATCGCCGGAAGCGATCCGAGCGGAGGCGCCGGCATCCAGGCGGACCTCAAGACAATGCTGGCAAACGGGGTCTATGGGATGAGTGCCATCACCGCGCTGACGGCACAGAACACC